>JARLGP010000163.1 GCA_031292735.1 Holophaga sp. | reverse complement strand
CTTGCGAGGACGGAAAGTCCGAAGCGTAAGCGTGGGTCGGCGCCTGGCCGGGGGACTCGAAATGGGTCGGCGCGAACCCGGGGGACCGGAACGAACGATTCCGGAGCCACCGGCAGGGAATGATTGGACCGGACCAAATGTCCAAACTGCAAGACTCAAGGCGTGGCTCTAAATGCTGACGTCGTCGGTTTGGGGACGCGCCAGCGGTTCCAGACGGTGGCAAGTGGACGAAATTGTCCGTTCACAAGCACGGCATATTGTCCTACCGTTTAAGTATGAAATCGCCCGGCCGGTCGGATGCCATCAAACGCCGCGAGCTGCTCTTGGATGCGGCGGTGGAAGTGTTTGCCCTCCAAGGTTTGAGTGCGCCGCTCGATGCCATCGCCACCCGCGCCGGGGTTGGCCAGGGCACCTTGTACCGGAACTTCGCGGACCGGGATGAACTGGTGCTGGCTCTGGTGAAGCGGGATCTGGACCGGCTGGAGGCCTCCCTGCGCGATGTGCCGCTCGCCGGCCACCTCGTGGCCATGATCCAGGCCATGGCCGAGCAATCGGTGCTGAATTCGGCCATGTGCGAATACTGGACGGCGCTGTCCCCGGATTCGGTGCATTTGTTGGAGGGGCTGGCCCATTTCCACTCCCTGGCGGGCAAGGGGCTGCCGGCCGCCATCGCCGCCGGCCAGCTGCGGCCGGATTTGACTCCGGAGGATATCGGCCTCGTCGGCATCATGTTCCGGGCCATCCGCCTGGGCACCAGCGAAGCCGAGCGGCGCAGGGTGAAGGGGCGGGTCCTGGACCTGCTGATGCGAGGTCTCGTCCCCTAGGCACCGGCCCCGGGCCGGCAGTCGAGGCCGGTTTCCGGCCTGTTCGGAAAGGACTTATGAAAATCTCAACAGCGGCTCCCCCCCTCCCTCCGCCACCCTCGGGATCGAGTCTGGGCCGGGGCCTGGCCGGTCTCCTCCTCCTTGGCCTGGCCGGGTGCGCGGTGGGTCCCCAGTTCCAGGCGCCCCAGCCGCCCCGTACCGGGCAGTACGGCGCCGCCCCCCTCCCGGACGGGACCGCCGCCACTCCCACGGCCCTGGGCGAGGCCCAGCGCTTCGTGCGGGGTGGCCGAGTGGCCGAGCGCTGGTGGACCGCCTTCGGCAGCCCTGAGCTGGACGCGCGGGTGGCCCAGGCGCTCCAGCACAGCCCCACCGTGGCGTCGGCCCAGGCGGCGCTGAGGCGGGCCCAGGAGAACCTCCGGGCCGCCAACGGCGGTCGGATGCCGGCCCTGGACCTGCGGGCCGGGGTTACCCGTGAGAATGTCGACGCCTCCGGCGCCATCAGTTCCGCCTATACCCTGTACAACGCCTCGGTGAACGTGTCCTACACCCTGGACCTGTTCGGTGGCGTGCGCCGCGGGATCGAGTACCAGCAGGCCCTGGCCGACCAGCAGCGCAGGCAGTTGGAGGGCGTCTACCTGGCGCTGGCGGCCAACGTGACCACGGCCAGCATCCAGGAGGCGGGGTTGCGGGCCCAGCTGCAGTCGGCCGAGGCGGTGGTGACGGTGCTCCAGGAACAGCTGGAACTCACCCGCCAGCAGATCCGCCTGGGGGCCAAGAGCGAGGTCGACCTCCTGGCCGCCCAGGCCAACCTGGCCTCGGCCCAGGCCGGTCTGCCGGGGCTGCGCCAGCAGCTGGGGGCGGTGCGCAACCAGCTCTCTGCCTACCTGGGCCGGTTCCCGTCCGAAGGCGGGATGGGCCCGCAGACCCTGGACCGCCTCACCCTGCCCAGGGACCTGCCGGTGACCCTGCCGTCCGCCCTGGTCCGTCAGCGTCCGGATGTCCTGGCCGCCGAAGCCATGCTGCACGCGGCCACCGCCCAGGTGGGCCTGGCCACCGCCAACATGCTGCCCAGCCTCACCCTGGGCGGGTCCTACGGGCCCCAAACCACCCAGTCCAGGACCCTGCTGCAGAACGACATGATGGCCTGGAATGCCGGACTGAGTCTGCTCCAGCCGCTGTTCCACGGCGGCACCCTGCGCGCCCAGAAGCGCGCCGCCGCCGCCGGGCTGGACCAGGCCCTGGCGGACTACCGGACCACCGTGCTCACCGCCTTCGCCAATGTGGCCGACGCCCTGGACGCGCTCCAGTTCGACGCCGAGACCCTGCAGGCCCGGACCGAGGCGGAACGGGCCGCCGCCAGCTCGCTGGCCATGGTCCAGTCCCAGTACCACATGGGCGCCGCCAGCTATCTGCAGATGCTGGACGCCACCCGTCTTTGGCAGACCGCCCGGGCCGGGCTCATCCAGGCCCAGACCACCCGTCTCGCCGACACCGCCGCTCTCTACGCCGCCCTGGGGGGCGGCTGGAATGCCCAAGCCAACTGACGCCCTGCCAGGAGAATGATTCATGGATAAGGTACGACACCCGGACGCTCCCGCCCCGGCCGCCCGCCCCGCCCGGCGCATGGTTGTCATGCTGCTGGCGGTGGGCCTGTTCCTGGGCCTTCTGGTCGGCTTCAACGTGTTCAAGGGGGTGATGATCCAGCATGCCCTCACCGGCAAGGGCGAACCCGCCCAGACCGTATCGGTGGTGCCGGCCCGCATGGAGGAATGGCAGCCGACCCTGGAGGCCGTGGGCACCGTGCGCGCCGTGCGCGGCGCAGATCTGGCTTTTGAAGTGTCCGGCGTGGTGGCCCAGGTTCCGGCCAAGGCCGGCAGCCAGGTGAAGGCGGGCCAGCCCCTGGCGACCCTGGACGACAGCACCGACCTGGCCCAGCTGCGCCAGCTCCAGGCCGTGGCCAGTCTGGCCGAAGTGACCTACGAACGCACCCGATCGCAGTTTGCCGCCCATACGGTCAGCCAGGCCGACCTGGACAATGCCGAAGGCGATATGAAGGCCAAGCGCGCCGGGGCCCAGGCCCAGGCCGCCCTGGTGGCCAAGAAACATCTCGTTGCGCCGTTTGCGGGCCAGGTGGGGATCGTCGGCACCAGCCCCGGCTCCTTCCTCAATCCGGGCGCGGTGGTGGTGACCCTGCAGCAGCTGGACAACGTCTACGTGGACTTCTTCCTGCCGCAGAAGGACGCCGGCCAGCTGCGCCAGGGGCAGGGCGTGTCCCTGGCCGTGGACGCCTATCCGGGCCGCGCTTTCAAGGGCAAGGTCACCGCGGTGAACCCGCGGGTGGACAACAGCACCCGGAACATCCAGGTGGAGGCCACCTTCAGCAATCCCGGCCACACCCTGCTGCCCGGCATGTTCACCCGGGTCAGCATGGAGGTGGGCGCCAGGCAGCCCTTCCTGACCCTGCCGCAGACCGCCATCACCTACAACCCGTACGGCGCCCTGGTGTTCCTGGCCAAGGCCGGCACCGGCGCCCAGGGCCGGGCGACCCTCACCGCCCAGCAGGTGTTCGTCACCACGGGCAGCACCCGCGGGGACCAGGTGGCGGTGCTCAAGGGTCTGGAGGCCGGCGCCCAGGTGGTGAGCAGCGGCGGACTGAAGTTGCGCAACGGCACGCCCCTGCTCATCGACAACCGGATCCAGCCCGCCAACGACGCGAATCCCGCGCCCCAAGAACAGTAAGGACGGCCCATGAAATTCACCGATCTGTTCATCCGCAAGCCGGTCCTGGCGATGGTGGTCAGCCTGCTGATCCTGGTGCTGGGGCTGCGCTCGTCCTTCAGCTTGGCGGTCGGCCAGTATCCCAAGACCGAGAATGCGGTGGTGACCATCAGCACCGCTTACTACGGGGCCGACGCCGCCACCGTGGCCGGGTTCATCACCCAGCCCCTGGAGTCCTCGGTGGCCCAGGCCCAGGGCATCGACTACATGGCTTCCAGCAGCGTCAACGGGGTCTCCACCATCACCGCCACCCTGCGCCTCAACTACAGCGGCAACAAGGCGCTCACCGAGATCACCACCCAGGTGAACGCGGTGCGCAACCAGCTGCCGCCGGACGCCCAGCAGCCGGTCATCACGGTCCAGACCGGCGACACCACGGACGCCATGTACCTGGGCTTCTACAGCGACCAGCTGCCCACCAACAACATCACCGACTACCTGCTCCGGGTGGTGAAACCCCGGCTGGATTCGGTGGAGGGGGTGCAGACCGCCGAGATCATAGGCGCCCGCAACTTCGCCATGCGGGTGTGGATGGATCCGGCCCGCATGGCCGCCCGCGGGGTCACCGCGGCGGATGTGCAGAAGGCCCTGGTGGCCAACAACTACATTTCGGCCGTGGGCAGCACCAAGGGCCAGATGGTCAGCGTCGACCTGACCGCCAGGACCGATCTGCACAGCGTGGAAGAGTTCCAGCAGCTGGCGGTGCGCAAGGACGCCGGCGGCATGGTCCGGCTCAGCGACGTGGCCAACGTGGTGCTGGGCGCCGACGACTATTCGGTGGACGTGGCCTTCAACGGCAAGAAGTCCGTGTTCATGGGGATCAAGGTGGCCCCGGAGGCCAACATCCTGGACGTGGCCAAGCGGATCAAGAAGGTCTTCCCGGACATCCAGGCGCAGATGCCCACCGGCATCACCGGCCTGGTGGTGTATGACGGCACCAACTACGTGACCACGTCCATCCACGAGGTGATCGTCACCCTGATGGAGGCGCTGCTGATCGTCACCGTGGTGATCTTCCTGTTCCTGGGCTCCCTGCGGGCGGTGGCGGTGCCGGTCATCGCCATGCCGCTGTCCCTGGTCGGCACCTTCATCGTCATGCTGGCGCTGAACTACTCCATCAACCTGCTCACCCTGCTGGCCATCGTGCTGGCCATCGGACTGGTGGTGGACGACGCCATCATCGTGGTGGAGAACGCCGACCGGCACATGAAGGAGGGCAAGCCGCCCCTGGAGGCCGCGCTGATGGCGGCCCGGGAGCTGGCCGGCCCGATCGTCGCCATGACCGTGGTGCTGGTGGCGGTGTATGTGCCCATCGGCTTCCAGGGCGGGCTCACCGGCAGCCTGTTCACCGAGTTCGCCTTCACCCTGGCCGGGTCGGTGGTCATGTCCGGCGTCGTGGCCCTCACCCTGTCGCCCATGATGTGCTCCCGGTTCTTCAAGCCCGAGCAGGACGCGGGCCGGTTCGTGCGGTTCATCGACGGTCAGTTCGAGATGCTGCTGCGCACCTACCAGCGCCTGCTGGCCGGAAGCCTGGCCACCTACAAGGTGACCGTGGTGATGGGCCTGCTGCTGCTGGGGGGCACGGGCTACCTGTTCATGAGCTCCCAGTCGGAGCTGGCGCCCCAGGAGGACCAGGGCTTCCTGCTCAGCCAGGTGTCGGGCCCGCCCAACGCCACCCCCCAGCAGATGCAGAACTACGCCAGGCAGGGGTTCGAGATGGTCAAACAGCTGCCGGAATACGAGAACCTGTTCCAGATGACCGGGGTGCCCACCCCCAGCCAGGGCATCGCCGGCATGATCCTCAAGCCATGGGACGCGCGCAAGCGCTCCACCACCCAGGTCCAGGGCCAGGTCCAGGCCGAGTGGGACAAGATGGCCGGGCCGCGGGTGGCCTCGTTCCAGCCGCCCTCCCTGCCCGGCGCCCAGGGGCTGCCCATGCAGTTCGTCATCAAGACCACGGAGTCCTTCAGCCGGCTGGACGAAGTGACCCAGGCGGTGCTGGCCAAGGCCCGCCAGAGCGGCATGTTCTTCTTCGTGGACAGCGACCTGAAGCTGGACAAGCCGCAGACCTCGGTGGTCCCCGACCGGGACATGATCACCGACCTGGGGCTCACCCAGGGCGACCTGGGCGGATCCCTGGGCGCGGCCCTGGGCGGCGGCTACACCAACTACTTCGCCCTGGACGGCCGCTCCTACAAGGTGATTCCGCAGGTGCTGCAGCCGGACCGGCTCAACCCGGACCAGGTGCTGGACTACTACGTGCGCACCCCCGCCAGCGGGGTGGTGCCGGCTTCGACCATGGCCTCGCTCAAGCAGCAGGTGGTGCCGGAGTCCATCAACCACTTCCAGCAGCTGAATTCCGCCACCATCTCAGGGGTGTTCTCGCCCTCCGTGTCCCAGGAACAGGTGCTGGCGTTCATGCGCAAGGCCGTGCTGGAGGCGGCTCCGGTGGGCTACCAGATCGACCATTCCGGCGTCTCCCGCCAGTTCGTGCAGGAATCCGGCGGCTTCCTGGTGACCATGCTGTTCGCCATCATCATCGTGTTCCTGGCCCTGGCGGCGCAGTTCAACAGCTTCCGGGATCCGGTCATCATCCTGGTGTCGGTGCCCATGGCGCTGTTCGGGGCGATGATCTTCATCAACCTGGGGGTGTCCTCCATCAACATCTACACCCAGGTGGGCCTGGTGACGCTGATGGGCCTGGTGAGCAAGCACGGCATCCTGATCGTGGAGTTCGCCAACGATCTCCAGCGGGCCGGCAAGAGCCGCACCGAGGCCATCATGGAGGCCACCGCCATCCGGTTGCGGCCCATCCTCATGACCACCGCCGCCATGGTGCTGGGGGTGTTCCCCCTGGTGATCGCCTCCGGGGCCGGCGCCGCGGGGCGCCAGGCCATGGGCGTGGTGATCTTCGCCGGCCTGTCCATCGGCACCCTGTTCACCCTGTTCGTGGTGCCTGCGTTCTACCTGCTGCTGGGTTCGGAGCTCGCCCCCGCCGCGGCCCGGGACCAAGCCACCTAGT
>JARLGP010000162.1 GCA_031292735.1 Holophaga sp. | reverse complement strand
GTCAGGTCGTCCTTCCGGAGGGATTCCCAGAAGTTCCCATCCGTCCCAGAGGTCGGCCCAGGAAAAACAACTTGGTGCCTAATCTCACTCTATCCATTACTTAAAAATGCTTTTCAGGGGAGGGCGCCGAGGTAGCAGAGGCTCGCCGAGAAAAAACCAAAAGCCCTTGTACGGACGGTATTGCCTTTAACCCGGGTTGAAACCAGCCTATGTCGCTATGAGCTAAGGGGCCAATGAACGGTGATAACGACAACACCAGGAACACGGACGCCATTGCCTCAGCCATCGGCGCGCTCAAGCGACGTTATCACGTCCGAAAGGTCGTTCTCGCTGACCATTCGGGCGGAGCGGCCCTGGCAGCCTATATTTTGAGCCGGCACCCAGCATTACTCGATGCCGCCCTTCTGGTTTCATGCCCGTGTGATGTTCCTGCGTAGCGGAAAAACATGTTCAAACTCACGAAACAACCCGCATTTCGCGATAGGATCGACCCCCTTTCCCCCCTGAACCTGATCGAGGGCATGACTTCTTTCTGGATCCCCCAGTGCTTGCCGAGTTGAACAAGTTGATCGAGCGGATCGTATCATGACCATTTCCGGGTCCGAAAACGGCAATGGCGAGGCGGTCCCATGGCATTGCCGTCCGCTGCACGTTGGCGACCAGGCCGTGCTGGAGGAGATGCTTTACCTTGCTCTCTGGCACCCCGCTCACTTACCACCCTTTCCTGAGGAGATCGTGAGGCGGCCGGAACTGTACTGCTACGTCTCTTCCTGGGGTGAGTGCCAAGATGACATAGGCTTTCTGGCCGTTCACGACCCCTTCACTCCCCTTGGGGCCATTTGGATCCGCCGGATGTCCCCACCTGGTGGTTACGGCTTCTGGGATGCGGCCACCCCCGAACTGGCCATGGCGGTGGTCCCAGGATCCCGAAACCAAGGCATCGGGACACGCCTTCTTGCCGCGATCATCGCTGCGGCGCAAGGCCGGCATCCCGCTCTATCCCTGAGTGTCGCACCGGAAAATCCCGCCGTGCGCCTGTACCGGCGGTTCGGGTTCGTGGAGAAGGTGGTTAAAAGTGATTCAATGATCATGGTCCTGCCCTTGGATGGGCCGCCCCCTGAGTAGGGCTGCGTTAGTTCCGGCACCTAAGGCGACAGGTCGACCAGGGCACGGCAGGGAACAAGACTGAAATGATGGAGCTTGAAGTGAATATTGAATTTGAAAAAGCCAACGAGTCTCACAAAACAATCGTAATGAACTGGCTTAATGAGCCACATGTCATGGAATTTTGGGATAATAGTCAAGGGCACAAGGATGACATCGTTAAGTTCATTGAAGGCAGAATAGAGCCATCAAAATATGCCAATGGACTATACACATACTGGATTGGTTCAATGGATGGTATTCCGTATTGCATGATTATGACAATCAAGGAAGAACCAGGGGTTGAACGGGCTAGCATCAAAGACAGCTACCTCTCTAAAACAGGAACTACCTATAGCATTGACTATATGATAGGAAATACCGACTTTATCGGACGTGGCTTAGGATCTAAAACCTTGGATGTATTTACAACATTTTTTCAGAAATCCATAGAACCCAATGCGGATACGTTTTTTATTGATCCAGATCTAACTAACCCAAGGGCAAAACGAGTTTACAAAAAGGCTGGATTTAAATTCATAGATAATTTTATAATGGATGGTGGAGGAGTATTTGCAGGTAAGGTCTCAAGTTTTATGGTAAAAAAACGAATAAATAACATAATTCTGCCTGACCATTCGTAGGTTGGGGCTTTAAAGTCCAGGGTTCACGGCCATAGCCAATTGGGTCCCACTAAACCCGGTTGGTAAAGGCCTCATGTTATTTTGTAATAAATTATTCTTAACGTGCGTAAATTTCCGTTTGGTGCGATGACCCCAAATCCCGGAGGCGGATACACAAGTGCCGGTTGCCCTCCGGCGAAGCCATCCGTTCTGTTGGATCGCGATCAGCGATCCAACAGAACGAACCAGGGCGAAATGGAGGGGACCCGAGCCTTTACACGGTCAGCCTCCTAGAACCTGGCCGTCAGCCGGAGCCCCCGGAAGCCCCCGCCCAGCACGGGGACCACGGTGAACTCGGCCCGGCCGCCGGCGCGCCTGCCCTGGTTCACCCGCACCACCGCCCGGCCGATCCCCGTGCCGATGAGGGCGCCGGCCAGGACGTCCGAACTGAAGTGGTCCCGGGTCTCCAGCCTGGCCAGGCCCACCAGCCCGGCCAGGCCGTAGGCGGCCGCGCCCACCCAGGGGCTGTCCGCGTGCATGGAAACCACCGAGGCCATGGCGAAGGCCTGGGAGGCATGGCCCGACGGGAAGGAATCGCCCGTACTGAAGGGCCGGAAATCGTGGGTTCCCCGGTTGTCCCCGGGGCCCTGGCGGCCGATGGCCCACTGCAGGGTGAAGGCGGTGCCCCGGGCCAGCACGGTGGCGATGCCGGCATCCACCCACATGGAACGGGCCTGGTCCTTGCCCAGCAGGCTGCTGCCCAGGTAGCCGCCGCCGATGAGCACCAGCCCGCCCACTCCGCCCAACTGGGCCACGTTCTTGGCCGCATTGTTCAGGGACGGGCTGGGATTGCGCACCACCGCCCGATCCACCGGTCGGTCCAGGGCCAGCCCGGTGGCCAGCACCGCGGCGGTCCCCCAGGCGACTCCGGTCCACTGGCGGGAGCCCCAGTCGCCGGGCATCCGCACCAGGGCCACGGTGTCGTCCCAGAGCAGCCGCGGCAGGGCCGGGAAGGCGTCCATCCGGCTGGCGGGCGGCTCCTGGGCCCAGGCATGCACAGGAAACAGACAACCCACCAGGAACAGCCCGGCCATTCTCATACGGATCTCCAAGAGCCCACCCTCTGTTCAAGCCGGCTGGATGGTGAAAATGTTATTTACTTTTTATTAATGTCAATACCTGAAATTGTCGAAACTTTCGGCAACCTTCCTGAGATCAGAAACTTTTCGCTTGGTAAGGCCGGCTGAACCCTAAATTCGCTAGAATGAGATCCAACTTTCCCCAAAAGCCGAAAGCGACACCCCCCGAGCCTGGGGCTTGGACCGACGGCATCTTGTTTATTTCATTAAGGAGACCCCATGCCCATCCACCTCAAGGTGTCCGCCCTGGTCCCGGCGCTGGCACTTCTGCTTTGCGCCAGCGCGGCCTCCGCCGCCCCGGCGAAATTCCATATCGGATTCAGCACGGCCACCGTGGCCCAGGGTGAGGACGCCATGCGCGGTGTCCAGCAGTTCATCAAGGAGAATGGCGAGGTGAAGAACGGCGGCATGGTCCGGGTGGTCATCGCGCCGGACGATTTCATGTCCCAGCAGGAGACCCTGATCTCCAACATCGTCGGCCTTTCCCAGGATCCGCTCATGAAGGTGATCGTCACCTGCAACATGCTGCCCGGCACCGCGGAAGCGTTCAAGCGGATCCGGGCCAAGCGGCCCGACATCCTGCTGCTGGGCGCGATCCCGCTGGAGGACCCGCTGGTGATCACCAAGGTGTCCGATCTGGTGCTGGACCTGGACTTCGTTTCCCGGGGCTACACCATCCCCTGGGTGGCCAAGCAGCTGGGCGCCAAGACCATGGTGCACATCTCCTTTCCCCGGCACATGTCCATGGAAAGCCTGGGCCGGCGCCGCGCGGTCATGGAACAGGCCTGCAAGGACCTGGGCATCCGGTTCGTCTACATGAGCGCTCCCGACCCCACCTCCGATGTGGGCGTGGCCGGCGCCCAGCAGTTCCTGCTGGAGAAGATGCCCCAGTGGATCGCCCAGTACAGCGGCCCGCGCCACGACAAGGTGGCCTTCTTCACCAGCAATGACGCCCAGGCCGAACCGGTGATCAAGTGCGTGGCCGCCAGCAAGGACGCCATCTTCGTGGAGCCGGGCTCGGCCTCCCCCATCCTCGGGTTCCCGGGGGCGTTGGGCCTCAACCTCTCCGCCGAGGCGGGCAACTGGACCGCGATCATGAACAAGATCGACAAGACCCTGGTGGCCAAGGGCGCCGGCGGCAGGCTCGGCACCTGGCCCTACAGCTCCGGATACGTGTTCATCGCCGGCCTGGCCGAACTGGGCAAGCGCGTGGTGGAAGGCAAAGCCAAGCTTTCCAACACCAAGGATATCTATGACGCGCTCGGTAAGTACAGCGTCGGCTCCAGCTGGAACGGTTCCTACTACACCGATGCCAGCACCGGCATCCGCAGCCGGAACGAGCTGCTGGTCTACATGGACACCTTCGTCTTCGGCAGGGGCTACATGAAGACCACCTCCCTGAAGGTGCCGGCGAAGTACTTCACCGTGAGGAAATAGCCGGCTCAGTCCAGCAGCTTGCGCACCATGTGAAGGAGGATGTCCACGCCCTGGGCCATGGCCGGCCGGTGGAAGTGCATGGCCGGATCGTGCAGCCCCGGGGCGAGGTCGCACCCCAGTCCGATGAAGCCGGTCCGCAGGGCCGGTTTGGCCTGCACGTAGCGGTGGAAGTCGTCGCCGCCGGGGGAGACGACGGGGTCCAGCAGGCCCGCGTCGCCCAGCACGGCGCGGATCGCCTTCCGGGCCAGGGCGATGATTTCCGGATCGTACTCCGCGCTGGGCACGCTGGCCGGAAGGGCCACCTCGGCGCTGGCCCCCACCGTGGCCGCCCCGGTCTGGATGGCACGCCGGGTGGCTTCGATCAGAGTGGCCATGGCGTCGTTGCGCTGGGCGCGCAGATCCAGGGCCAGCTCGGCCTTGTCGGGAATGACGTTGGCCGCGCCGCCGGCCTGCAGCCGGGTCACCTTGCAGCTCCAGGGCACCACCGGGTCGAGGTTGATGGCGTTCACCGCCTGGATCACCGCCGCGGCGGCGTCGATGGCGTTGATCCCCAGGTGGGGCCGGGCGCCGTGGGCGGTATGGCCGTGCAGGGTGGCTTCCATGACCGCGCAGGCGCCGTGGTAGAGCGCCGGGGTGGCCTGCCCCGCCCTGGCCTCCTGGATCGGGCGCAGGTGGATGCCCAGCAGGATGTCCAGGCCATCCAGGACGCCGGCCTCGATCATCCGGGTGGCGCCGTACAGGGTCTCCTCCCCCGGCTGGAACAGCAGCTTCAGGGTTCCGCGCCGGAATCCGGTGGCAGCCATGGCTTCGGCCACGGCCAGGACCATGGTGCAATGGGCGTCATGGCCGCAGGAATGGACCCGGACCTCCTGCCCGTCCACATGGTGCGGCAGGGCGTCCAGGTCCGCGCGCAGGCCCACCACTGGCCCCGGCTCCCGGCCCTTCAGCACGGCGACGATGCCGGTGCCGGCCACGCCGGTGGTCACCTCGCAGCCGGCCGCCCGGAGCTGGTCGGCCAGCCAGGCCGAGGTCTTGAATTCCTTGAAGCCCAGCTCGGGCATGGCATGCAGGATGTCGTAGGCGGCGCTGATTCGTTGTTCCATGGATTCCTTCACTTCCCCATCCAGATGTACTAGGCGGGGAAGCCCATGGCAAGCTAGGCTTTGGCCAGCAGACCGGCCATGGCCTTGCCCATGTCCGCCGGGCTGGCCACCACGGTGATGCCGGCTTCGGCCAGGGTGGCCATCTTGGCCGAGGCGGTGCCCTTGCCGCCGCTGATGATGGCCCCGGCATGGCCCATGCGGCGGCCTGCGGGGGCGGACTGGCCGGCGATGAAGGCCACCACGGGCTTGGTCACGTGGGCCTGGATGAAGGCCGCGGCGTCCTCCTCGGCGCTGCCGCCGATCTCCCCCACCATGATGATGGCGCGGGTGTCGGGGTCGGCCTGGAACAGCCTGAGCACGTCGATGAAGCTGGTCCCGTTGATGGGGTCGCCGCCGATGCCCACGCAGGTGCTCTGGCCGATGCCCAGGGCCGTGAGCTGGCCCACCGCCTCGTAGGTGAGGGTGCCGGAGCGGGAGACGATGCCCACGTGGCCGGGCAGGTGGATGCGCCCTGGCATGATGCCCACCTTGGCCTGGCCCGGGGTGATCACGCCGGGGCAGTTGGGGCCCACCAGCCGGGTGCCTGGATGGCCCGCCAGGGCCTGCTTCACCTTGACCATGTCCAGGATGGGCACGCCCTCGGTGATGCAGATGACCAGCTCGATGCCGGCGTCGGCGGCCTCCAGGATGGCGTCGGCGGCGCCCGCCGGGGGCACGAAGATCACCGAGACGTTGGCGCCGGTGGCGGCCCGGGCCTGCTTCACGCTGTCGAACACCGGGAAGCCGTCGATCTCGGTGCCGCCCTTGCCCGGAGTGACGCCGCCCACCACGCGGGTGCCGTAGTCGCGGCAGCCCTTGGCGTGGTAGAGGCCCTCGCGGCCGGTGATGCCTTGGACGATCAGTTTGGTTTGGTTGCCGACCAGGATGGACATGCGTGCCTCTCCGTTGGATGGTTTAGGGGCCGTTTCGAAATAGCCTTGGCAAATTTGAGCATTCCACTACGGCCCCTCATGCCGGGACACGCACCGTGGACAAGGTCATTCCACTACCGAGGGCTGAATGGCGGCGACCACCTTGCGGGCTGCGTCGTCCAGGTTGGCGCCCACCAGGATCTTCAGGCCGCTTTCGGCCAGGATCCGCTTGCCCTCTTCGACGTTGGTGCCTTCCAGCCGCACCACCACCGGCACCGAGACGCCGTTCTCCCGGGAGGCCTTGACGATCCCCTTGGCGACGATGTCGCAGCGCATGATCCCGCCGAAGATGTTCACCAGCACGGCCTTCACCCCGGGATCCTGGAGGATGATCCGGAACGCGTTGTCCACCGCCTCTTCGCTGGCGCCGCCGCCCACGTCCAGGAAATTGGCCGGGCTGGAGCCGTGGTGCTGGATGATGTCCATGGTTGCCATGGCCAGGCCTGCGCCGTTGACCATGCAGCCGATGCTGCCGTCCAGCTTGATGAAGTTGAGCCCGTACTTGGAGGCCTCGGTCTCGGCCGGCGCCTCCTCGCCGCGGTCG
Organism: Holophaga sp.; assembly: GCA_031292735.1. The sequence continues at coordinate 1,127 of JARLGP010000162.1, read as the reverse complement.
CGGTAGGCCTGGATCTCCGGGTGGCGGAACAGGGCGTTGTCGTCGAAGGCGATCTTGGCGTCCAGGGCGGTCAGGTCGCCCTGGACAGTGACCACCAGCGGGTTGATCTCCACCATGGAGCAGTCCTGCTCGATGAACAGGCGGTAGAGGTTGCGCAGGAAGCCGGGGCACTGCTTGAACGCCTCGCCGGTGAGGCCCAGGGCGTGGGCCAGCTCCCGGGCCTGGTAGCCGGCCAGCCCCACGCAGGGATCCACCACCACCTTGATGATCTTCTCCGGGGTCTTGGCCGCCACCTCCTCGATCTCCACCCCGCCTTCGGAAGAGGCCAGGAACGCCACCCGGCCCGAGATCCGGTCCACCAGGAGGCTCAGGTAGAGTTCCGAGGCGATGTCCACCGCCCGGGCGACGAACACGGTCTTGACCTTGCGCCCTTCGGGCCCGGTCTGCTTGGTCACCAGGGTCATGCCCAACATCCGTTCGAACAGCTGCGCGGCCTCCTCGGGGGTGCGGGCGAACTTCACGCCGCCGCCCTTGCCGCGGCCGCCGGCGTGGATCTGCGCCTTGATCACGCTCTGCCCCCCGTATTCCTGGGTGATGGCGCGCGCCTCCGACGCGTCCGCGGCCACCCGGCCATCGGGCGTCGCGACCTTGAATTGCCTGAGCAGTTCCTTGGCCTGGTACTCGTGAATGTCCATCAAGGCTCCTGAGGTTGGGCGGTTGAGGTCCTCTTCAGCGCACAAGTGTAGCGAATTCCCCACTGAACGCCGGGTAGAATAATTCGATAAAAGGAGACGGCCATGCCTCAGCTGGACAAGCTCTTGGCTCACATCGCGCCCAGGGGAGGAACCGGCCTGTGCATGGAGCCCGACCGGCAGCCCATGCTGCAGATGGCCAGCGGCGCCGACCAGGCCCTGCTGCCCAACCCGATCCCATCGACCATGATCGAGCTGCTGGCCCGGGAAGTCCTTCCGCACCACCTGGAGGAGGTCTGGAACACCCGGGGCGAAGCCAGTTTCGACCACAGCGCCGGGGGCGAGGCGTTCCACCTCACCCTCACCCGCAGCCCCCAGGGCATCCGCATCCAGGCCGGCGCCCTGCCCCGGCCGGGCGCGGCCCTGGCGCCGCGC
>JARLGP010000161.1 GCA_031292735.1 Holophaga sp. | reverse complement strand
GACCCCGCCCCAGGCGGTGCTGGAGGCCACCCGGCGGATGGCCGCGGAGCGCGGGCTGGTGGTCACCGGCAGCGAGATCGTCGGCCTGGTGCCGTTCCAGGCCCTGGCCGAGGCCGGCCGGTTCTACCTGCGCCAGCAGGGCCGCTCGCCCTTCGTGCCGGTGGCCGACCTGCTGGAGACCGCGGTGTTCTCCATGGGGCTGGCCGACGTGGCGCCCTTCGAGCTGGAGAAGAAGGTGCTGGGCCTGCCCGCGCCGGCCGGGCTGGTGGCCATGACCTGCGCCGATCTGGCCGACGAGGTGAGCCGGGACACCCCGGCGCCGGGTGGCGGCTCCATCGCCGCGCTGGCCGGGGCGCTGGGGGCCGGGCTGGCCTCCATGGTGGCCAACCTCGCCCTGGGCAAGCCCCGGGCCGGGCAGGACCCGGACGCCCTGCTGGCGGCCGCGGAGCAAGGCCAGCGGCTCAAGGACCAGCTGCTCCTGGCGGTGGACGAGGACACCGGCGCCTTCAACGGCTACATGGAGGCCCGGCGCCTGCCCCAGGCCAGCGCGGCGGAGCAGGCGGTCCGCGCGGCCCGCATGCAGGAGGGCCTGAAGCGGGCCGTGGCTGTGCCCTGGGCCACGGCTGGCGCCTGCTTCGAGGTGCTGCGGGCGGCGGAGCTGGCCATGCGCGCCGGCAACCCGGCCAGCATCACCGACGCCATGGTGGGCGCGCAGATGGCCTTCGCCGGCCTGTGCGGGGGAATCTGGAACGTGCGCATCAATCTCAAGGACATCACCGATCCGGCCTTCACCGCGGATCTGCAGGACCGCTGCGCCCGGCTGCTGGCCGAGGCCCAGGCGCTGCTGGACGGCGCCCTGGCCTACGGCGAGGGCCGGCTGGCGGGCAAGCCATGAAAGGAGACCCCATGAACGCACCAGATCCACGCCGGGACGAAAGCCGGGTCATCCGCGCCCCCCGGGGCAGCCAGCTGACCTGCAAGAGCTGGCTCACCGAGGCGGCCTACCGGATGATCCAGAACAACCTCGATCCGGAGGTGGCGGAGAACCCCAAGAGCCTGGTGATCTACGGCGGCATCGGCCGGGCGGCCCGGAACTGGGCCTGCTTCGACGCGATCCTGGCCACCCTCAAGGAGCTGGGCGACGACGAGACCCTGCTGATCCAGTCCGGCAAACCGGTGGGGGTGTTCCGCACCCAGCCGGACGCGCCCCGGGTGCTGATCGCCAATTCCAACCTGGTGCCGCGCTGGGCCACCTGGGAGCACTTCCACGAGCTGGACCGCAAGGGCCTGTTCATGTACGGCCAGATGACCGCCGGCTCCTGGATCTACATCGGCGCCCAGGGCATCGTCCAGGGCACCTTCGAGACCTTCGCCGAGGCGGGCCGCCAGCACTACGGCGGCTCCTGGGCCGGGCGCTGGATCCTCAGCGCCGGCCTGGGCGGCATGGGGGGGGCCCAGCCCCTGGCCGCGACGCTGGCCGGCGCGGTGTCGCTGATCGTCGAATGCCAGCAGAGCAGCATCGATTTCCGCCTGCGCACCCGCTACCTGGACCTGCAGGCCGCGGACCTGGAGGACGCCCTGCGCCTGGTGCAGCTGCACTGCGAGCGCCGCGAGCCGGTGTCCATCGGCCTGCTGGGCAACGCGGCGGAGATCCTGCCGGAGCTGGTGCGCCGGGCCAAGAGCGGCGGCCTGCGCCCGGACCTGGTCACCGACCAGACTTCGGCCCACGACCTGATCAACGGCTACCTGCCGCTGGGCTGGACCGTGGCCCAGTGGAAGGCGGCCCAGGCCGACCCGGCCATGCATGCCTGCCTGGCCGCCGAGGCGGGCCAGTCCGCGGCCACCCACGTGAAGGCCATGCTGGCGTTCCAGGCCATGGGGGTGCCGGTGGTGGACTACGGCAACAACATCCGCCAGGTGGCCAAGGAGCACGGGGTGGAGAACGCCTTCGCCTTCCCCGGCTTCGTGCCCGCCTACATCCGGCCGCTGATCTGCGCCGGCAAGGGGCCGTTCCGCTGGGTGGCCCTGAGCGGCGACCCGGAGGACATCTACCGCACCGACGCCCGCATCAAGGAGCTGTTCCCCGAGAACCGGCACGTGCACCGCTGGCTGGACATGGCCCGGGAGCGCATCAGCTTCCAGGGCCTGCCGGCGCGCATCTGCTGGCTGGGCCTGGGCGAGCGGCACCGGGCCGGGCTCGCCTTCAACGAGATGGTGCGCACCGGGGAGCTGAAATGCCCCATCGTCATCGGCCGCGACCACCTGGACACCGGCTCCGTGGCCAGCCCCAACCGCGAAACCGAGGCCATGCGCGACGGCACCGACGCCGTGTCCGACTGGCCCCTGCTGAACGCCCTGCTGAGCACCGCCGGCGGCGCCACCTGGGTGTCGTTTCACCACGGCGGGGGCGTGGGCATGGGCTTCTCCCAGCACGCCGGGCTGGTGATCGTCGCCGACGGCACCGACGCCGCGGCCCGGCGCCTGGAGCGGGTGCTGTGGAACGATCCCGCCACCGGGGTCATGCGCCACGCCGACGCCGGCTACGAGGAGGCCCAGGCCTGCGCCCGGGCCAATGGGCTGCACCTTCCCATGCTGCCCTGACCCGGAGGCGGCCGGTGTCCCTGCCCCGAATCCCCGGATCCACCAAGCTCTACCAGCAGGTGAAGGACCATATCCGGCAGCTGATCCACGATGGGCAGTGGCAGGCCGGCGCCCGCATCCCCTCCGAGCACCAGCTGGTGGCCGAGCTGGGGGTGTCGCGCATGACCGTGCACCGGGCCCTGCGCGAGATGGCCGAGCACGGGATCCTGGAGCGCTTCGCCGGGGTGGGCACCTTCGTGGCCGAGGCGCGGCCCCAGTCCGGCCTGCTGAAGATCACCAACATCGCCGCCGAAACCCGGGCCCGGGGCCACGAGTACCGCTGCGACGTGGTGCGCGTGGGCCGGGAATCGGCCAACCTGGAGGTGGCTTCGGCCCTGGAGCTGCGCACCGGCGACGGGGTGTTCCACGCGGTCTGCGTGCACCGGGAGAACGGCGTCCCGGTCCAGCTGGAGGACCGCTACGTGAACCCCCGGGCCGCGCCGGACTTCATCGCCCAGGACTTCGGCCGGATCGGCTTCTCGGAATACCTGGTGCAGACCGTGCCCCTGGACGAGGTGGAGCACGTGGTGGACGCGGTGCAGCCCAGCGCCGAGGAGGCCGAGCTGCTGGAGATCCGGTCCGCCGATCCCTGCCTGGTGCTCACCCGGCGCACCTGGTCCAGCCAGGTGGTGGTCACCTTCGTCCGCTGCATCCATCCCGGCACCCGCTACCGCCTGGGCTCCCGGTTCCAGGTGAGCGGACCGCAGTGGTTCGGATAGGAATGTCGTAATTCACCACATGTGGCGAAACGCTACACTAATAATTTATCATTCGTAAAATGTAATATATGGAATCAAGTGGGATGGGGATTGGCCCGAATAATGCATTCATATATGGCCGGCCCTTGGCGTCGGCAATCCCGAAGGAGGATATATGAAGAAGATCATGCTGCTG
>JARLGP010000025.1 GCA_031292735.1 Holophaga sp. | reverse complement strand
CCAGGGTGGGAAAGGTTTCGGACAGCTGGCTCATGTGGCCGCCGATGGAGGGGGACTTCTCCACCAGCACCACCTGGTGCCCGGAGTTGGCGATGTCCAGGGCCGCCTGGATCCCGGCGATGCCGCCGCCCAGCACCAGGGCCCGCTTGGTGACCGGCACCTGGATGGACTGGAGCGCGTGGTCGTGCTTGACCTTCTCCACCATCACCCGCACCAGGTCGATGGCCTTGGCGGTGGTCGCCTCGCCCTTCTCGTGCACCCAGGAGCAGTGCTCGCGCAGGTTGGCCATTTCGCACAGGTAGGGGTTCAGCCCGGCCTCGGCCACCGCGGCCCGGAAGGTGGGCTCGTGCATGCGCGGCGAGCAGGCGGCCACCACCACGCCGGTGAGGCTGTGCTCCTTGATGGCCTGCTTGATCATGCTTTGCCCGGGGTCCGAGCACATGTACTTGTAGTCCACGCTGTGGACCACGCCGGGCACCGCGCGGGTGGCTTCCGCCACCTTGGCGCAATCCACGGTTCCGCCGATGTTTTCGCCGCAGTGGCAGATGAATACGCCGATTCGTGACATGGTCGGCCTCTCTCAGACGGGGGTGCTGGCGGATTGCAGGGCGAGGGCGGGCACCATGTGCCGTTGCAGGCCGAGCTCAGCCGGAGCGATGCCCAGGGCCAGACCCAGGGCCTGGGTGATGAAAATGACCGGCACCGTGGAATCGCCGCCCAGCCGATCCTGGGCCTTGGCGCCCGGTTGGGCGCCAAGGTAGGCATTGATCTCGGGACGGCGCATGTCCAGGTTCGACTGGCACATGGGGCAGGCCACCACGATCGCCTCGGCGCCGTGCCGGACCGCGTCGGCCACGATCTTGCCGGACATCTTGGCCACCAGGTCGGTGCGGGTGACCGAGAAGGCCGCGCCGCAGCATTCGGTCTTGAAGTTCCACTCGATGGGCTGGGCCCCGGCCGCCGCCATCAGGCGGTCCATGGACTGGGGATTCTCGGGCCGGTCGAAGGCCACCACTTTGGGCGGCCGCACCAGCAGGCATCCGTAGTAGCAGGCCACCTTGTGGGCGAAGGGGGCCACCAGCTTGGCCTTGAGGGCGTCCTGGCAGCGGTCCAGCAGTTCCAGCACGTTGATCACCTTCACCTGCCCGGTGACCGGCATCTCGATGATCGCGGCCACCTCCGCCGCGGCGGCGGGATCCGCCTGCAGCTCGGCCCGGGCGGAAGTCAGCCGGTTGTAGCAGGCGGCGCAGGGGGCCAGCACCTCGGTGAGGCCGGCGGCCTCCGCCTTGGCCAGGATCCTGGCCGGCAGGGACAGGGACAGCTTGTGGTCCAGCACATGGGCGCTGCTGGCGCCGCAGCAGTTCCAGTCGGGAACTTCCACCAGCTCCAGGTCGATGGCCTTGGCCAGGGCGCGGACCGATTCGTCGAACTCCCTGCTGGAACCCAGCAGGGAACAACCGGGATAGTAGCCGATCCTCATGATTTGCTCCCGAGGGTGCGTTGGAAGATGCGTTTGATGGCGTCCCGCCCCTGGATCAGGTGGGGGGTGAGCGGCAGCTTGCCCCGCACGAACATCTTGGGGGCGAGCATGACGTCCTTCAGGAAGTGGCGGCTTCTCAGCTTGTAGTCGGCCACCAGGCCGATCTCGTAGAGCCGGCCGGTCTCCCGCACCGAGTCCATGAAGGCGCGGTGGAAGGCCAGGATGTCCTTGCTGCGGGGATGGGCCAGGTTCTGCCGGACCGCCTCCAGCCGCAGGAAGTCCATCACCTTGGGCACCTCCACCTCCTGCGGGCAGCGGGTGGAGCAGGTCTCGCAGGCCAGGCAGAGCCAGATGCCTTCGCTCTGCAGCGCCTGCCGGTCCCAGGCCGGGTCGCCGAACTGGACCAGGCGCATGATCTGGCACGAGGTCAGGTCCATGTCCGAGGCCACCGGGCAGCCGGCGGCACACTTGCCGCACTGGTAGCAGTGGTTGAGTTTGACTCCGGTGGCTTGCTCTACTTTTGCCTTCAGCGTTTCCCCGTGGGTGTTTGGATGGGGCTCACTGGTCATGGGAACTCTCCTGGCAGCCGAACTGTGCTTCATTCTCCTCCCGGCCCCTGGTAAATTCCTCGGCTCCGGGATGGGCCCTGATGCGGCTCTTTCCTCTATCTTCAAGGGAGTCTGGTACTTCTGCCTTGATTGGATAAATCATAGCGAGAAAATGTGATGGATATCAAACGGGAAAATGAAACAGTTATTCAGACCTTTTTACTAGACTTTCACCCGGCTCCTGGGATGGCGCCCGCCCGTGATACGTTGATGGACGATGACCTCATGGCCTCTTTCCCTGAAGCTGCTCCGCCTCTACCCCAAGCGGCTGGGCTCCGCCGCGGTCGGATGGGCCGCGTCCCGGGTGCTGCCGGCGGCGCTGCGCGGGCCCCTGCTGGGGCGGTTCGCCCGGGCCTACCGGCTGGATCTGGACGAGGCGGAGTTCCCGCTGGAAGGCTACCCCAGCCTCCAGGCCCTGTTCACCCGCCGGCTCAAGCCCGGGATCCGGCCCCAGGAGGCGCCGCTGCCCGGGTCCGTCAACAGCCCGGTGGACGGGCGGATGGTGGCCTGCGGCCGCATCGAGGCCGGCCAGGCCATCCAGGCCAAGGGCCTGCCGTACCGGGTGGAGGAACTGCTCAAGCACGACCCGGACGCCCGCCGGTTCGAAGGCGGCCACTACCTCACCCTCTACCTTTCCCCCCAGGATTATCACCGCATCCACGTGCCGTTCACCGGCCGGGTGGCCGCCGTGGGCCGGGTGGAGGGCGAACTGTGGCCGGTGAACGAGGCCAGCACCACCCATGTGCCCCGCCTGTACGAGCGGAACCGCCGGGCCACCTGGGTGGCCGAGGGGACCGGGCCGGACCAGGGGCTGGAACTGGCCGCCGTGCTGGTGGGGGCCACCCACGTGGGCGGGGTGCTGATCGCCCCGCGCTGGCTGCAGGGCCGGGAACTGCCCGTGGACGGCGCCCTGCCGGTGGACCAGCTGCCCTGCCAGCCGGGGGAGGACCTGGGCACCTTCCAGTTCGGCTCCACCGTGGTGCTGCTCATCGGGGGGCCCCAGGCGGCCCGCTGGGCGCCAGTCCGGACCGGGGGCCCGGTGCGGGTGGGGCAGCGGCTCGGCCGGTTCCTGGACTGAGGGGTGACCACCTTGGCGGACGAGCCCCTGGATTTCTACGAACCCATGTGGGAGGCCGGGGGCGACCTGGCCGGCGCCCTGGAGGCGCTGCTGGTGTCCAGCGGCGAGGTGGTGGACATGGCCCGGCTGCGGGAACTGACCGGCCTGGGCGAAGGGATCCTGCGGCAGGGCCTGGAGAAGCTCCAGGAGCGGCTGTGCCCGCCCCGGGGCCTGCGCCTGCTGGAGGTGGGCGGCGGCTGGCGCATGGCCGCGGCCCCGGAGTACCAGGCCCTGGTGGCCAAGCTGGTGACCACCATCCGCAGCGGCCGGCTCACTCCGGCCCAGATCGAGACCCTGGCCATCATCGCCTACCGGCAGCCGGTGACCATGCCCGAGATCAACGAACTGCGCGGCGTCACCAGCTGCGCCAACCAGGTGAAGGTGCTGCTGGAGCGGGAGCTGGTGCTGCCGGTGGGACGCAAGCCGGTGGTGGGCCGGCCCATGATGTACGCCACCGGGGTGCGCTTCCTGCTGCATTTCGGGCTCAAGGACCTGGCCGACCTGCCCCGGCTGGCGGACTTCGGCGAAGGCAACCTGGAGGCCATGGCCCTGGCCCGGCTGGTGCCGCCCGAACTGCCGGCCCCGGGCCAGGGCGGCCTGTTCGACGGGCTCGACGATCCACCCGAGGAGACCGACCATGAGTGAATCCAGCTACAAGGGCTGGACCCGCCCCGGCCCGCAACCGCCCGGCGGGATCGAGCCGGAGGAAGGGGAGACCCTGGACCACCTGTGCGGCCACTTCCGCATCTTCCAGTACCGCCAGGGCCACCGCTTTTCCACCGACGACCTGCTGACCGCCTGGTTCGGCACCACCTGGTGCCCCCAGGCCCGGCGCGTGGCCGACCTGGGCTCGGGCATCGGCTCGGTGGGCATGGCCGCCGCCTGGCGCTGCCCCGGGGCGGTGGTGCACACGGTGGAGGCCCAGGCCATCTCCGTGCGCCTGGCCCGCAAGAGCGCCGCCTACAACGGCCTGCTGGACCGCTACCACATCCGCGAAGGGGACCTGCGCGACCCGGGGCTGTTCCAGGACGAGGCCCCCTTCGACCTGGTGCTGGGCTCGCCGCCCTACTGGCCGGTGGGGACCCGGGTGGCGGCCAGCCACCCCCAGGCCATTCCGGCCCGGCTGGAGGTGCGCGGCGACATCGGCGACTACGCCCTGGCCGCGGCCCGCATCCTGGCCCCGGGCGGGGTGTTCGCCTGCGTGTTCCCCCTCGATCAGGTGGCCCGGGCGGAGCAGGCCTACCGGTCGGCCGGCATTCTCCTGATGCACCGCCAGGACGTGATCTTCAAGGAGGGGGAGCCGTACGGCATCGCCCTGTTCTCGGGCACCCGGCAGGGGGATCTGCCCGAAGGCTTCTCTGAAACCGCCGCCCTCCCGGCCCTGGCCGCCCCCATCACCGTGCGCCGGAGCGACACCCGGGTGGACCCGGGCATCGCCCTGGTGCGCCTGGTGATGGGCTTTCCGCCAGGCCTCTAGCTCTAGCTCTCGGCTTTGGCCTCGTACCTTGCCAGGGTGCCGATGCCGAAGTGGATGTAGAGATCCGCCTGGCCCTGCACCGGAACCCAGAAGGCGGTCAGCGGCACTCCATCCTTTTCGGTCTGGGTGATGGTGGCCTGGCCGGTGCGCAGGGCCTCGTTGGCCAGGCATTGGCGGCAGGGGTGGTCGCCGGCCTCGGGGTTCAGCTCGTGGCAGCGGGAGCCCAGGGGGATGCCGAAATCCTGGCCCAGGGCGTTGGTGGCCAGGATGGTGCGGTTCTTGTGCACCAGCATCACCGGCTCGGGAAACAGGTCCCACATGGCATGAAAGGCGGACAGTACGGTTTCTGGTAGCAAAGGTTACCTCCAGTAGGGTTGAATGATCGAGTCAGTCCGTTCCGGGAGCGCCGGGCCCGGGCTCGCCGCGGCCATGCCACCAGCGTTCGCCGGCCTGGGATGGGAAGCATCGCCGGTGGTCGCGGCGGTGCATCCAGGAGGGCCGGTGATGGTGGTTGAACCGGCCGAACAGCAGCCGGGCCATGATCAGCAGCGCCACCGCCTTGCAGAAGCCGATGGCGGGCAGGTGGAACAGCCCGGGCATGGTGTAGTTCCAGAGGCATTTCAGGACGACCCCGAACACGGTGGCCAGCAGCAGGGCCAGGCCCAGGCCGAGGAGGATGTGGGCTGCCACCCGGCAGGCGGTGGGGCGGGGGTAGCAGCGGTTGAAGGTTCGCATGGGGGTCAGCTCCTGGTGGGATGAAGGTCGGCGAGTTGTTTGCGCAGTTTGGCGGTGGCGCGGCTTTTGCGGGAAAGCAGGGTGCCGGCGGGCTCGCCCCAGCGCGAGGCCAGCACCCGGAAGCTCTGGCCGTCCACCTCGGTGGCGAGCCAGACGGCCCGTTCCTTGGGGTTCAGGGTGTCCAGCGCCTGGTTGAGCCGTTCCTGCACCTGCTGGGTGTCGAAGGCCGCCAGCGGGTCCGGGCCCGGATCCGCCAGCCGCTCCAGGTCCACCTCCCCGGCCGGGGCCCGGGCCTCCTTCCGGCGCACGTCGAGGATCCGGTTGCCCACGGACTTGTAGACATAGGCCACCAGGTTCTCGGTCTCCCCGATGAGGTCGCCCCGGCTGAGCAGGGCATGGAACACTTCGGAAACCACGTCTTCCGGATCCAGGCTGGACAGCCCCCGCAGCTGGCGCTGGGCGAAGGCCAGGAAACGGCCCTTTTCCTGGCGGAAAAGGTCGAGCAAGCGATTCTGTCCTGGGATCATGGGCATCCGACCAATGGTTTGACCGGGTCCATGGTAAGGGGGGCGGAATCGGTCCTCACCCTCTATGACGGATCCGGATTGAAATTATTGCAAAATTTCCGTTCCGACGCTTTTGGCGTGAAAATTTCTTCAGTCATGGGCTTTGTCGATAAATTGAATTGAGGCATCTCATGGATCGAGGAACCCTGATCGGCTTTCTGCTGGGCCTTGGCCTTCTGGTCATGGTCATCGTCATGGGACCGAATCCCAGGATCTTTTTGCACCCCGCCAGCCTGGTGGTGGTGTTCGGCGGCATCATGGCCTCCACCCTGATCCGGTTCCCCCTGGGCAACGTGCGTTCGGCGCTGGCCGTGGCCTCCCGGGCATTTTTCACCCAGGCCGCTTCCACCCCGGCCCTGGTGGCCAATCTGGTGGCCCTGAGCCAGCGGGCCCGGCGCGAAGGCATCCTGGGCCTGGAGAAGCACATGCCGGAAGACCCCTTCATGGCCCAGGGAATCCGGATGGTGGTGGATGGGGTGGACCGGCAGTACCTCACCGACGTGCTCACCCAGGAGATCCACGCCACCCAGGACCGGCACACCCTTGGGCAGGAGATCTTCCGGTTCATCGCCACCGCCGCCCCCAGCTTCGGCATGGTGGGCACCCTGATCGGCATGGTCCAGCTGTTCGTGAGCATCAAGGACCCGGCCGGGATCGGCCAGGGCATGGCGCTCAGCCTGCTGTCCACCTTCTACGGCGCCGTGGTGGCCTACCTGTTCGCGGTGCCCATCTCCGGCAAGCTGGAGCTGCGCTCCCGGGAAGAACTGCAGAACAAGCGGCTGATGCTGGAGGGCATCCTGGGCATCGCCGCCGAGATGAATCCGGGCCAGCTGGAAGATCAGCTCAACGCCTCCCTGGCGCCCCGCTACAAGACCCGGCGGATGGAGACGGTCCGTGGCTAGGGTGCCCCTGCGACCGACCCGCCGGAAGGACGACTACGACGGCCTCTGGCTGATCACCTTCGCCGACCTCATGGTCCAGCTCATGGCCTTCTTCGCGGTGATCTACTCGTTCTCCGCCCAGGACACCCAGAAGCTCCAACTGGTGCTGCAGTCGTTCCAGCACGAGCTGGGCGTCAAGGGCACCGGCATCCTGCCCGGGAACCTCGGCATCGACCCGAACCGGGCCGCCGACCTGGAGAAGCAGCTCTCCGACCTGCAGCCGGTGGCCGGCGCGGACGTGGGGGTGCGCATGCACATCGTCAGCTTCCGCGGCGCCGTCCTGTTCGAGGAGGGCTCCGCCAGCGTGCCCCGGGTGTTCCAGCCCCTGCTCACCCGCATCAACCAGATGGCCCGGGACTACCCCGGCTTCACCCTCATCTGCGAAGGCCACGCCGCCCCCCGCGAACGGGGCGGCTCGGGGGCGGACGCCCTGGCCCTGAGCGGCCAGCGGGCGGAGGCCACCGTGCGCACCCTGGTGCAGCAGGGCATGGACCCCGCCAGCGTCGCCGCGGAAGCCCACGGCGACTCCCAGATCGACGGCGACCCCGGCAGCCCCGAGGGGCGCGCCCTGCAGCGCCGGGTCAAGTTCCGGTTCCAGCGGGTGGCGGAACGTTGACCGAGGAGAAGGCTACTCGTCCGGCTCGTCGTACTGGGCGTTGTGCCAGACGTTCTGCACGTCGTCGTTGTCTTCCAGCAGGTCGATGAGCTTGAGGAAGGACTTGAGCTTGTCCCCGGCCATCGCCACCTTGGTGCCGGCGGTGCGGACGATCCCGGCCTCGATCACCGGCAGCTTGGCGGCGTCCACGGCATCCTTGACGGTCTGGTAGTTGTTGGGGTCCATGGTGATCACCCAGGCGCCGTCCTCGTCCTGGACATCGTCGGCGCCGGCTTCCAGGGCCACTTCCATGACCTTGTCCTCGGGCACGTCCGGCTCCACCACGATCTGGCCCTGCTTGACGAACATGTAGGACACCGAGTTGGTGGCGCCCAGCTCGGTGCCGAACTTGCTGAAGAAGCTGCGGATCTCAGGGGTGGTGCGGTTCTTGTTGTCGGTAAGCGCTTCCACGATGATGGCCGCGCCGCCCGGACCGTAGCCCTCGTACGTCACCTCCTCGTACGACACCCCTTCCAGTTCGCCGGTGCCCTTCTTGATGGCGCGCTCCCAGTTCTCCTTGGGCATGTTGCTGGACTTGGCCAGATCCACCGCCAACCGGAGCCGGGCATTGGCGGCCACGTCGCCGCCGCCCAGCCGGGCCGCAACGGTGATCTCCTTGAGCACCCGGGTGAAGACCTTTCCGCGCTTGGCGTCCAGGGCGCCCTTCTTATGCTTGATCGTTGACCATTTGCTGTGGCCGGACATGCGATACTCCCATAAATAAAATATATATCAGCCGCGCAGGGCACGCTTGGAAATCCGGGCGAACGGCGGCGGCTCCTGGCGGAGCATGGGACGCTCCAGCATGAACTGGTACCACTGATCCCCGTACACTTTCATCTTCATCGGTTTGCCGTTCTGCAGGTTATTGCGGTTCACCAGAAGCCGCTCATCATCCTTGCAGATCTTGAGGCCCTTGTTGAGCACCTCGACGGCCTTTTCCCGTTCCTTCAGTTCGTTGAGGACATAGGCATAGACCGCGTAGAGGAGGCTTTCCTTCTTGCCGGATTTCAGGGCCAGCTGGAAGGTCACCTTGGCCTGCTTCTTTTCGCCCCGCTTCCACTGCAGGATTCCCAGCATCGCCTTGGCGATGTAGTGCTGGTAGCTGGCGGAGCGGAGCAGGGGCTCCGCTTCGTCGTTCTTCTTGCGCAGGTACTGCACCACCCCGATCTGGCCGTCGATGGAGCCCTTGACCAGGAACTGCCACTTGTTGAACTGGTAGCCTTCCTTCATGATCTCGATGGCCTGATCGAACTGCTGCTTCTTCATGACTTCCGAAGCGCGGTTGAAGACCTGCTCCAGCCGGTTCTGGATCCTGCGGCCCAGGTAGATGAACACCGCCAGGCCCGCGATCAGGCCGAGAGGGAACGCGATCCAGAGATTGATCTTCAACAAGGCAAGCAATAGGGCCATGACGATAGCAACGCCAAGGCCCGAAAGAAGATTCAACACAGGGACTCCCGGGGTAGGCCGCAAAAAAGGGGCCGAACGCCTATCTTACCGACACTTTCCCGTCCAGGCCAGTTCAGAACTTGCCCGGACCGGAAAGGGAACGGGTAGCTAACCCAGCACGCCGGTGCGCAGCCGGGGAGCGCGCTTGCGGCGGACCGTGCGGCGCGGGGCGGGGGCCGGAGCCTCGGCCACCTTCCGGGGGCGGCCCGGGGCCCGCTTGGGCTTCTCCACCACCTTCTTGGCGGCCTTGGGTGCCTTCTTCACCGGCTTGGCCTTCTTCAGGGCTTCCTTGCGGACGATGGCGTTCGCCGCGCGGCCGGTCACCACGACCCGGCTGCCGTCCTTGAGACGCTTCACCTTGCTTCCCGGCTTGCGGCCGCGCTTCACCGACATGAGCAGGGGCTCGGATTCAAGCAGTTCCCGCTCAAGCTTGGCCTGAAGCGCCATCATCTCGCCGTTGTCGACCGCATGATCATGCATGCAGAGGTGAAGAAACCCGTGAATGACCAGGGTCTCCACTTCCCTGCGCCTGCTGACGCCAAGCTTCTTGGCCATCTTTTCGGCCACGGGAAGGCTCACGACCAGGTCCCCGAGGTGCTGGAATGCCCCTTTTTCAGGGTTGGAGGGGAAGCTCAGGATATCGGTGGTCTGATTGATTCCGCGATGTTCCCGGTTCAGCTTCCGCATGGCCCGGTCGTCCAGATAAGTAATGGAAATTCCTTCCGCTGCGGGGGCCAGCTGGTTTCTGAGTTTTATCAGGAGATCCCCAAGGGAGCGTTCTCCCGGCCCTCTGAGTTTGCTTCGGCTGGACCAATCAATCTTAAAGGGTTTAGCATTTTCGCTCATTCGGTCCTCGCTCAAAAAAAGTCATACTGATACGTCCAGTATTTGAAGCGAAAACCTTTTTGTCAATACCGACAATAGCGTTAGGCATACTTCTTTTAAAAAGATTGCTGGAACTTCCAAACATCTCATAAATGGTGAATCGCCCTTAACTTGGCGCAGCAACCGGGCAAGCTTTCAGGAACCTGGGCTTGCGCGGATTCTTTTGTGCGGAACAACGCCGTGCGGGTATTTTGGACAGATGGAATCAGCACTGCCCGACTGGACTCTGGAACCCATAGCCCTCTACCTGGAGCTGCTCGACCGGTGGAGCCGGACGCATGCCCTCACCGCCCTGGAAAAAGAGCAGCGCCAGGAGGAGCTGATCCTGGATTCCGCGGTCCTGCTGCCGTTCCTGGCGCCGCTCCCGGCCCGCTCCAGGGTGGTGGATTTCGGTACCGGGATGGGCATTCCGGCGGTGCTGATCGCCCTGGCCCGGCCCGACCTGGAGCTCATCGCCCTCGATAAATCGAACAAGAAAATCGCCTTCGTGCGCCAGGCGATGCTGGAATTGAAGCTGGCCAACCTGGTTCCGATGGTGGGCCGGGCCGAGGCGATCGCCCCGCTGCAGGCCCAGGCCGGCGTGGCCAAGGCGGTGGGCACCCTGGACCTGCTGGGCGGCTGGTGGCGCCGGCACGGTCTGCCGGGGGCGCCGTTCTGGGCCCTCAAGGGCCCCCAGGGGCCCTGGGAGGCCCCGCAGGGTTTCCTGCTGCGCACCCACCCCTACCAGCTGCCCAGCAGGGGCCAGCGGACCGTGGTGGAGCTCAGGCTTAATGGGTGAGGATGTCCCCCACCATCACCTCTTCGGTGCTCCTCATGATCCGGCAGGTGGCGCTGTGCTCCCCGGTCCTGATGACGATGAGCTGGCCCAGGTAGTAGTTGGTGCTGTTGGCGGGCGAAAGCTTCTTGGAATGGTCCAGGGGCGTGGGGCGGGCGCTGAGGAGCACGTCGCCGACCTTGTAGCCGTCCTGGGCGCCGCGGTCGATGATCACCAGGTCGCCCCCCGAGGCCACGGCCTTGTTCATGCGGATGAAGATGACCTTCGACACCGGCTCCTTCACCTGGACCGGGTTGGCGATGTCGGTGCGCAGGGTGTTGAGGATGGTGGCCGGCTCCGTGTAGGGTGCGGCGTAGCCGTCGTCGGTGATCCCGTCCAGGGACTTCTCGATGATGGCCACGGACTGGGCCGGATAGACATGGGTGATCCGGATGATGCCGAACTGCTCCAGGATGTCGCCCATGACCTTCTGCCGGTGCCGGTCTCCAGGATGGTAGAACTTCCGGGCGACGATCCGGGTGACCACCAGCCGGTCTCCGGGCTTCACCCCCTGGTTGGAACCGCCGCCCACGTAGAGGAAGTCGCCGTCGGCCAGCATGTCCCGGGTCGAATCCTGCCGGCCCACCAGCTTGAAGGCGCCGACCTGCTTGAAATAGGTCTCGCCGGTGGTGGGCACCAGGAACGGCATCTGGATGAAATCCTGGAAGGTGAAGGCGTATTCATCCAGGCTCGGCTTCCGCGCCCGCCGGAGATCCGGTTGCAGGTCCGCCACTTCCCGGGGGGAAAGGCGCTCCCTGCCCTTGGCGGCCACCGTGCCGCGGGAGGATTCCACCAGGATCGGGTCGCCCGGGTAGATCCAGTGGGGATCCTTCACCCACCGGTTGAGTTCCCAGATCTGCGGCCAGGCGAAGGGGTTGCCCAGGAACTGGGTGCCCAGGTCCCAGAGCGTGTCGCCCTTCTGCACCACGTGGATCTCCTGGCCGGGGCCGGGGGTGATCGCCCTGGGATAATCCCAGCGGGACGAGTGCGTCGCTACCTTGATGGCCTGCCCGGTGGCGGTCTGGCCGTCGTCGGACTGGGCCAGCAGGCCCAGGGCGACAAACGGGATCACCGCTAAAGCACGAAGCCTTTTGCTCTGACGCATGAGGTTCTCCCCGGGATGGTTGGGGGAAATTATAGTGCCAACAGCGGGTTTGGATCTCCTCTAGTTTTCAGCGGCGCCCGGTCCCCGAAAATACAGGATCCAGGCCTGGGCCCCGCCCATGGGCACCGGGGCCTGGGCGTAGCGCGCCACGCAGCCCCCGGCGGGGCTCATGAGCAGGTCCAGCACCATCTGGCGCAGCTCCGGGGACGATCCAACCAGCACGTGGAGGGTGCGCCAGCCCAGGGCGTAGCCGTCCAGGATGCGCTCCTTGAGCCGCTCCTCGGCATCGCTCCGGGCGTGGCCCTTGAGGTCCAGGCTGCCGTCCACGACGATGGCCATGCCCGCGGCCAGGTTGATCTGGACCTGGCGCGGCACGGACGGCGCGGGCTCCGCGGGCTCGACCACCGGCGCGGGC
Source organism: Holophaga sp. (assembly GCA_031292735.1). Next base: position 8,656 of record JARLGP010000025.1, on the reverse strand, counting down.
GCGGGTGGAGCCGCGGGCGGCGCCACGGCTTCCTGGACCGGGGCCGGAACGGGAACCGGCGCAGGGGCAGGGGTCGGGGCCGGTGCGGCCTGGAGAATGGACGAATTCATGGGCTTCAGCCCCTTGAGGTCGCCCATGGCCGAACTGAACTCGGCCTTGCTGCTCTGGGGGGCCGGTTTGGGCTGGACCAGGGCGGGCGGCTCGTCCCGCAGGGTGACGGCGGCCTCGCGCGGGCCGGACTTCGCACGGAGCCCCATGGCGCTAAGGAAGATGTTGTCCTCCTCCTCGATGGAGCTGGATACCGGGTGGGCCGCCTTGGGCTTGGGCGGCGGCGAAATCTTGCCCGGCGCCGACTCCTCCTTGCCCAGTTCCTGTTTCAGTTTTGCGAGATCCTTTTTCCAAGCCATGATCCACTCCGATTGAAACTAGGGTAGCCCGCTCTGGCACCGGGTGGCCAGCGCTGAACCGCACCGCGAAGGTCAATTTATGGCCGATGCCTAAACCCGTTTCAAAGTTCAAGGGTCGAAAGGACCAGGAGGCTTCATGGAAAAAGTGCGCGTTGCCACCTTCATCCTGGCCCTGTCGCTGGCCGTCCCGCTGGCCGCCCAGGATCCCCACTTCGGCCTGGGACTAAGCCTTTCGATTCCGGTGGGTGGGTTCAACAGCACCGACTACGGGCCGTCGGGATCCCAGGGGAGCCCTTCCAACGAAGGCTACGACACCACCCTGGGCGGTCAGTTCACGGTCAGCTTCCCGGTGGCCCAGCAGCTGGCCGTCCGCCTGGACATTTACGGCCAGAGCACCACCGGGGAGGACACCGCGCCCGGCCTCGTCACCTACAACCTCCGGCACCAGCTTTTCAGCCTGGGCGGAGAGGCGCAGTACTTCCTGGGCACCGGCGACGCCTACCGCCACCGGGGCGCCTATGTGGTGGGCGGGCTGTCCATGGACCTGGAAAATTTCAAGAGCAGCTACGGCGATCCCGACTGGTTCGGCTACAGCGTCAACAAGACCCGGCTGGGCGGCCTGGTGGGCGCGGGCTACAGCTTCCGCCCCTTCGGCCGCTGGCGGACCAACGCCGAAGTGGCTTTCCACAAGACGCTCACCGGCGACGCCACCAGCACCCAGCCCACCTCCGACTCCCCGGGCACGCCGCCGGCGGATTTCTTCCGGCTCACCTACGGGGTTGTGTTCTAGCTCGCGCGCTTGACCTTCCTGGCCGGAAGGGTGTCGTCGTCCCTGCCTTCCATGCCGTCCACGAAACGCCGGCATTCCTGGCTGGCCGGGTTCAGGCGCAGCAGCCTGCGGCCGTAGGCCAGGCGCTCGGTGCGCGGCCGGGCGTCGTCGGCCTTCACCTGTTCGAGCTTCTCGGCCACATAGGCGTTGACGCTGCCCAGCCGGGCGATGTCGGCGTGCTCCTTGGCCAGGAACGCCTGCCACTGGGCCAGCGAAGCGGCGTAGGTCTCCTGCTCCTGCTTGAGCAGGGCGAGCAAACCGTCGATCTCCTTCAGGGATTTCTCGCTCTGGGCGATGGCCTTGTGGTGCTCGTCCAGGAACCCCTGGATCTGGCTCTTCAGCTTGATCTGGTCGGCGCTGAGCCCGGGCTGGGCATTCAGGCCCTGCAGGCGCTTTTCCTGGACGCCGGTCTGCTCGCGCCATTCCTTGAGCTTGTCCTGGTGCTGGGCCACCAGCTTGGCGAAAGTGCCCTCGGCGGTGGCCACGTTGTCGGTGGCGGCCTGGCTGGCCTTTTCCAGGTGGGCGATGGCATCCTCCCAGGCCCCATCCACCACGCAGGCCCTGGCGGCCAGGTTGCGCACCGCCACCATGGCATGCATGGCGTTGTAGTCCGAGGGGTTGATTGCGACGCCGTCCTGCTGGAGCAGCTCTTCCGTGGCCTTGCGCACCGGGGCGCCCTGGCCCTTGGCCAGGCTCTCCTCCCAGGCGGCGCGATGCTCCTGGAACCGGTCGGGAAGGCCCTGGGCCGCGAGGGGGAAGGCCAGGGTAAGGAGGACGGGTAGGAACGGATTCATGGCAATCGACCCTTCTTGGTTTGCAATTTTTTGGCTTGGAATCCAGGGTAGCCGATCTGGGGCCCGGCCAGCGAGCTGGAGGCTGCGCCACGGAAAGGTGCGAGGTGCCGCGGGCCCGCCCCGGTCATGAAAAGGTCAGGTTGGAGCTGCGCTCCAGGATGATCAGGATCAGCCGCTCCAGCTGATCCACCAACAGGAATTTCAAGGTGGACTTGGCATACCGCTCGGTCAGCAGGTTGCTGGGCTCGCCCTTGGGCAGGCCCCCGCGCAGAATGAAGAAAATATTGCCCTTTTCCAGCCCCAGCACGTGTTTCCAGGGCAGGTGGCCCGCCCCCAGGCGAACCGCCAGGGGCCTGGGCAGCCCGGCGTGCTCCACGGTGATGCCGGCTTCGTCCACCACGATCTGGGTGCCTTCGATGAGGATCAGCCCCAGGGCGGAGAACAGCAGCAGCAGTCCGGCCACCACGCACAGGGTCACCGAAGCCACGATGTAGACCCAGAGCAGGGCCGTGGGCTCATTCGCGGCGGCGGCCTGGCGCTGGGCGGCCATGAGCCGGGGCAGGTTGTTGATCAGCAGGTACAAGCCCCGGACCCCCACCAGCCAGGAGCCGGCGCAAAGCAGGACGGACAAGGTGCGCTGGGCGATGCTGGGCCGGAAGACCAGGGGGGAGGTTGCGGACATCGGGTTCAGGCTTCTGCCATTTCTGCCAGGATCGCGTCGGCCGCCGCGGCCGGATCGGCGGCGCGGGTGATGGGCCGGCCCACCACCAGCCAGGTGGAGCCGTCGCGCAGGGCCTGGGCCGGGGTGACCACCCGGGCCTGATCCTGGACGGCGCCGCCGCGCGGGCGGATGCCGGGGGTGAGCCGGTGGAAGCCGTCGCCGCAGGCGGAACGCACGCAGGCGGCCTCCTGGGCCGAGCAAACCACGCCGTCGCAGCCGCATTCCTTGGCCAGCCGGGCCAGGTGCAGGGCCATGTCGCCGGGATCGGTGGCCAGCCCCAGCCGGGTGAGGGCCTCCCGGTCCAGGCTGGTGAGCACGGTGACCCCCAGCAGCTGGGTGCGGCCGCCGCGCTGGCGGTGGGCGCGCACCGCCTCGGCGGCGGCCTCGATCATGGCCGGGCCGCCCTGGGTGTGGATGTCGATCAGGGCAGGGTCCAGCGGCAGCAGGGCCTCCAGGGCCCGGTGCACGGTGGTGGGGATGTCGTGCAGCTTGAGGTCCAGGAACACCGGGGCGAAGGCCTGGATCTCCCGGATGAAGGCCGGGCCCTGGGCGCAGAACAGCTCCAGGCCCACCTTGAGCATGCCCACCCGGCCCTGGAGCCGGCGGGCCAAGGCGATGGCCTCCTGGGCGGTGGGCACGTCCAGGGCGACGACGAGGCGGTCAACGTTGGACTTGGCTGTGGTCATGGCGGATCTCCCAGGGACGGGCGATGGTTTCAACTGTCCCCATCATACTGTCAGATCGGCCCGATTCAGCCCAGCCCGGCCCCCTGCAGCAGGCCGGTGAGCACGCCCCATACCATCTGGGACCAGTAGTGCAGGCCCCGGCGCGCCGGCTGGGCGGCATAGCTGGAGTGCAGCCGGTCCTTGAGCATGGGGTAGTTGCCGTCCGGATCGAGGATGGCCATGGTCACCGGGCTGTCGAACTGGAAGGTGCACCAGCGGTCCTGGCCGTCCCAGGTGAGCCGCTGCTCGGTGCGGTTTTCCAGCCGCACCCAGAGGGTGATGGGCAGCCGCAGGCCGCCCCGGCGCAGCAGGGTCACCGAGCCGCGCCGGCCCGGCGAGGCGGGCTGGGGGGTGGCGAACACCGGTCCCTTGGGGCCCTCCATCCAGCCGCCCTCCAGCACCTCCTGGGTGCCCACCTGCTGGATCACCATGTCCAGGGTGTCGGTGCCGGCCAGGAAATCCCGCCAGAAGGCGGAGAGGTTGCGCCCGGTGACCTGCTCGGCGATGCGTTCGAAGTCGCGCCCGGTGGGGTGGCGGAAGGCCATCTCCCGGGCGTATTCCTGCAGCACCCGCTCCATCATCGGCCGGCCCAGCATGGCCTCCAACTGGTCCAGGACCAGGGGCGCCTTGTAGCGGGCGGCGGTGATCCCGGAATCCAGGTCGCGGGTCTGGTAGCCGGACCGGGTGATGGGGTCCACCGACGGATCGCGCCAATAGCCGGCCACCGCCGGGGCGTCGGTGTCCACCTGGAACCGGCGGCTGCTGAACAGGTTCTGGTACGCCCGTTCCGTGGCCTTCTGGGCGAACCAGGAGGCGAGGCCGTCATCCAGCCAGGGCTCCTCCGCGGCATCGGCGGCCAGCATCCCGTAGAACCACTGGTGGCCAACTTCCTCGATGGTGGTCTGCTCCGGCTGGAGCCGCTGGCGCAGGGGGTCGAAGCGGCGGGATGAGGCGGTGACCAGCGTCGGGTAATCCATCCGGTCCGCCCCTTCGGCCCCTTCGGGCACGTCGATGACGGTGAGCACCGGGTAGGGATAGGGGAAGAACCATTCGCTGGCATGTTTCAGCGCCACCTGGACCGCCAGCCGCTGGCGATCGTAGCTGCCGGTGTTTCCCGGCTGGAAGAAGCAGAACACCTGGACGTTCCGGTATTCGAAGGACCGGTAGCCCCAGCTCTGGCTGGGCATCACCGCCCAGGCGAAGTCGTGCACGTCCTCCGCGTGGAGTTTCCAGATGACATTGGCCGGGCGCCTGGGATCCCGGGTGATGTCCTCGGGGGTCTTGAAGTTGGCCTGGGTGCCGGTGTGGGCCAGGAGCAGGGCGTTGGGCAGCGACAGCTGCACGTCGTAGTTGCCGAAGTCCGCGTAGAAGCCGGTGCCGGTGTGGTAGGCGCGGCAGTTCCAGTGGTCGCCTTCATAGACCCCGGCCTTGGGGAACCACTGGGCCCCCATCAGGAAGTCCCGGCTCCAGCCGGTGCGGGTGTGGACCATGGGGAAGCGGCTTTCCCAGGCGATGTCCAGCCGGATGGATTCGCCCGGAGCCACCGGGCGCGGCAGGCGCACCCAGAACACTGTCTGGTCCTCCCCGAAATGGCCATCCAGCAAGTGGTTGTCCAGGCGCACCGACTCCAGCCGGCAGTAGCCCCAGTGGCGCACGTCCCCCGCGTTCCAGCCGCCCGCCTTGGGGCCCAGCGCCCCGCCCTTCTCCTTGAAGAACAGGCTTTGCGGTCCCTTGAAGGCATTGAGGTAGAGGTGCAGCGGCAGTTCGGCCGTGGGAGCTGTGCCGGTATTGCGCCAGGTGAGCGTTTCCTGGCCGTCCAGCACCTTCTCCTTCCAGTCCAGCGCCGCCTCGACCTTGTAGTTGACGATTCGGGGCGAGCGCGGCCGGTCGAACCACCGCTCCGGCGTCCAGGCCCCCAACCCCACTGGCCCCAACGTCAATCCCAGGATCATCAGCTTACGCAACATGCCAACCTCAAAACGACTTCGAGATTAGCGCGATTGCTGTAATAGGGCTTTGCAAAGGATTGCATGCCTGCTACTATTAACTTTCCGGCGCGGGGTGGAGCAGTCCGGTAGCTCGTTGGGCTCATAACCCAAAGGTCGCAGGTTCAAATCCTGCCCCCGCTACCAATTACGAAAAGGTCTGGCATCTGCCAGACCTTTTCGTATTTACAGGGCGATTATCGAAGCCCGGGCAGGATTTGGACCTGCGATCGGCAATGGCGCGCAGGTAGGAAAAGCTGAGCACGCACTGCGTGCGAAGCGGTCCGCCGCAGGCGGATTTCCGTGCGCAGCCAATGCCGCGGGGTGAGCGCCAGCGAACCCAGGTTCAAATCCTACTTGGCGATCAGAATTTCAGCCCTGTTCCGCTACGGCCCCCCTTGCGACGCATGCGTCCCAAGGGATCTAAGGACCTTATGCCGGGGCCGGAACGCCCTCACAGGGGCAGATCTGCGAGGAATTCCTGGGCTAGTCGTTCCGCTTCCGGGGAGATGTGGCCGAATTTCATGATCCGGTCATTAAATTCCGTATGCAGCTCCCGGTTCTCGGCCAGGACCAGTTCGATCTGCTCCCGGTGGATCGCGTCGTCGGTAAGGAAGCGCCAGTAGACGCTTTCCCGTATCGCCTCCAGGCCGGCGGCCTTGGCTTCCCAGTGGACCCGGACCAGGGCTCGCCAGGCCACCTTGCGCAGGTGGGGGGGGCCTTCCAGGCTCTCCTGCCAAAGTGGCCCGGCCCAGGCCTGGATGATTTCCAGGGCCGGGCCTGGGGCACAGCGTCCCACCGTCAGCACGGTTTCGGCCAGGTCGTACACCACCGTCTCCATGACGAGCGGCATGCCTGCGCGATCCGCCAGCTTGGCGTAGTGGATGAGGTGCTGTACCGCCTCGTGCATGCGGTGGCCCTGTGGGACCAGGACCTCGATGAGCTGGCGGAAGCAGGCAGACAGGTTCTGGAACCGGCGCAGGTCCTGATCCTCCACCGCGTCCCGCATGAGCGTGTTGAAGGCCATCTGGTGTAGCTCGGTGACTCGGTCCATGCCCGTATCGACGGCCATCTGCGTCGAAAGCAACAGGTGGCTGGCCATCTCCGCCAGGATTTCGTGCTGGTGCTTGCTGGCATTCTCCATGATCTTGAGCAACTGGCCCAGTACGTAGGCCTCCGGCCAGATGCTCTCCCGGACCAGGAATTCCTGCCCCTCCCGGGCCAGCCCCGGCAGGAACCGGGGCTCCAGCGCCCGCCAGGCCCTGGAGTCCCCCCCGCTGTTGGCGATGACCCGCACCAGGAACAGGTGCAGGGACTCCAGCGCCAGCAGCACCAGCTGGCGGTCCCCCCGGTTCATGCCGGTCAATGCCAGATTGGTGACCACGTCGACGGTGTGGAACAGGTTTTCGCCGTTCACCGGGCGGGTGTCGCCGCGCGCCAGCCGCCCTAGGCTCTGGACACCCTTCTGGGTGAGCATGGGCACGAAGAAGATCGGACGCAGGAACCGGCTGATGCCGTATAAGAAAGGCAGGGCCCCCAGGATCACCAGGAGGTAGATGAGGGTCAGCAGGCCCACCAGGATGTGGTTGAGCCGACTTGGCACTGGCAGGAAGTTCAGCACCAGGCAGATTATCTGGCTGAAGAGCAGCAGCACCAGCATGCTGACGATGAGCGGATGGCGCACATACAGGGACACCAGCCTTGGCGTGTAGAGATTGGCGGTGAGCGGCAAGATCAGGGCGATGCAGGTGAGCAGGACCGCCATGAATTGGTTCAGGGTCCGCCCGGCCACCGGCAGGGTGAGCGAATCCACGTGCTGGTCGACACCGTAGCGGGCGATCAGGTAGGCTGAGGCGCAGGACACCAGAAAGGTGGCGGCGATGATCCACAGCCAGCGGCTGGGCTGGCCGGGATTCAGGGCGATGTCCTGTTTCATGAACGTTTCCTGGGATATGCAGCGGCTTGCACAGGTGTGGGTTGGGCTTGCTGAGGATTACAACATGGAAACCGCATTCCCGCTGCCAGCATTCCCTTTCCAACTGGGGGCACGGCGCAGTCGGGTAGGCCGGGGTGGGCAACCACCCTGGCCTACCCGACTGCCCTGAACGGTTACGAACTATTATGGCCACTGATTTTGCCTGGCATGGCAGGCGCGGGCTGGTCCAAACCGCCGCAGAGGACGAGGGAAGGAGCCTGGGGGCTGGGTCCATGGGGGCACCTTGCCCAGATAAAGCAAACCCGCACTAGGGCTGCTTGGGGGTCAACCTAGTCCTTTATTGCTGCCATTAATATCTCTCTACCATGCATATGATATATTCCCCTCATGCGCTCCATTCGGCTGGGTTCCCTATTCTGTTGGTTGTGCTTGTGTTGCCTCTGGAGAGGCTGCTCAGGTGGAAGTGGGAGTGCTTCACCCAGACCTCCAGTATGGCGGCGACTCGGGTCGCCATTGCCTGGCCGGCCGGTTCGTAACTGCTGGCTTGAAGTGGAAATTGCATGATTCTTGGGAATTACAAGATCGTATGCCTGCCCCTGAGCCCTACCCTGGGCCGTCCGCAGCAATGCGTCTATTCGATCCACAACTTCTAGGGGCCAATCATGGCGGCTTACCTTTCCTTCGGAACCTGCGCTTCAGCCTGGAGACGGACCTTCGGTCGTTGCCTTGGCCTGCTTCTGGCGACGAGTCTGCTGCTGCTGAGCGCCATGGCCTGTGGCTCAAGCGGTTCAGGCGGCTCCGGGACGACGGTGACCCCTTTGGCCAATGTCCATGTCCTGGCGCCCCTGTCGGTCCACCCAGGGGATGCCTGGATGCAGGCCAGCATTCTTCCGGCTCAATCCGGGACGACGGAGTTGTGGAGCATCACGGCGGGAACCAGCACGGGCTCCATCACCTCCGGGCAGGGCACCGCCCTTCTCGGCTTCAGCGCAGGGACCGCGGAAGGCACCTTCCAGGTTCAGGCCGATGTCCAGAATCAGGCCGGGGCTGCGGTGCTGAATTCCCGGACGGTCACGGTCCAGAAGGGCACTTGGCTCGTTGAAAACGGCGGCGCTGCTGTGCCCCGCGCAAATCCCGTGGCCACCCTGCTGAACGATGGGACGGTCCTGGTGGCGGGAGGCTTGGATGCCAATATAGAGCCCCTCGCCAGCGCGGAGATCTACAACCCCACGATCGGGACCTGGACGGTGGTGGCTGCT
>JARLGP010000024.1 GCA_031292735.1 Holophaga sp. | reverse complement strand
AGGTGCTGAGCCAGGGCGGGATCGACCCCACCATCGTCATCGGCGGCAAGCTGGGCGCCATCGGCAGCAACGCCAAGCTCGGCAAGGGCCCCTTCCTGGTGGCCGAGGCCGACGAGTCCGACGGCAGCTTCCTCCTTCTCTCCCCCACCATCGGCGTCATCACCAACGTGGACCGGGAGCACCTGGACCACTACGCGGACCTGGGCGAGATCATGGACGCCTTCGCCGCCTTCGGGAACAAGGTGCCCTTCTACGGCTCGGTCTTCGTGTGCATGGATGATCCCAACGTGGCCGCCCTCCGGCCCCGCCTCAAGCGCCAGGTGCGCACCTACGGCACCAACCCCCAGGTGGACATCCGCGGCCTGGACCTGCGCATGGACGGCTGGCGTGCCCACTTCAAGGTGCGGGCCTACGGCGAGGACCTGGGCGAGTTCTCCCTGGGCATCCCCGGCCACCACATGGTGCTCAACGCCCTGGCCACCATCGGCGTGGCCCTGGAACTGGGCGTGGAGCGCGAGGTGATCCGGGCCAGCCTGGCCAACTTCACCGGCGCCGACCGCCGCTTCCAGAAGCGCGGCGAGCGCAACGGCGTGCTGGTGGTGGACGACTACGGCCACCATCCCACCGAGATCGCCGCCACCCTCAGGGCCGCCCGCGAGGGCTTCCCGGGGCGGCGCCTGGTGGTGGCCTTCCAGCCGCACCGCTACACCCGCACCCAGGCCCTGCTGGAGGAGTTCGGCCAGGCCTTCTTCGACGCCGACCTGGTGCTGGTCACCGACATCTATGCCGCCAGCGAGCCGCCCATCCCCGGCCTCACCGGGCGTTCGGTGGTGGACGCCATCCTCGCCCACGGCCAGCGGGAGGCCATCTACGTGCCCCGGGTGGAGGATCTGGCCCAGGAGCTGGACAAGGTCACCGCCCCCGGCGATCTGGTCATGACCCTGGGCGCCGGCAACATCACCTCGGTGGGGCCGGCCTTCCTGGACCTGCCCTGAAAAGATCAAGGCCCGGCGACGGCCGGGCCTTGGCGGCCGGAAAGAGCTCGGGACTACTTCTTGATGTGCTTCTTGACGGCGGCGAAATCCGGCTCGCCGTTCTTCTCGGTGCCCTTGGCGAAGGTGCCCACTTCGTTGAGGTCCTTGGCGCCCATCTTGGTGTGGCAGGTGACGCACTTGGCGTCGTCGATCCCGGCGGCCTTGGCCTTGGCGACGAAAGCAGGCTTGGCCACGGAGGGAACGGCAAGCGCCAGGAAGGTGGTGGCGGTGAGAATCATTGAGGAAAGGCGCATGGTGCCTCCTGGAAAGGCCCACCCCGTAAGGTGGGGATCGTGGCGAACGTTGAAAAAAGAGAATAGTTTATTTTCGGACCTCCAGAGCTGAAATCTTCACGAACCGGATGCCGGTTTGGGATGCGGCCGGGAATGGGCTAGCCTGGAAGTCATGGGCGAACTTCATGATCATTGCATCAACCTGGCTCGGCCGACCCTGGGCTGCGATCCGCCCTTCTGGGCCCGGGGCCCCCACCTGCAGACCATCGCCGCCAACTACCTGCCCAGCCCCGTCCCGCAGCTGCCCTGGAAGCCCATCCGGCTGGAGCTGGAGGACGGCGACGCCCTGGCCGTGCGGGCGCTGGAAGGCCGCACCGGCGTGCTGGTGCTGCTGTTCCACGGCCTGGGCGGCAGCGCCGACGGCCACTACCTGCAGCGGGCGGCGGCCCGGTTCCATGCCATGGGCCACGGCGTGCTGGCGGTGAACCACCGGGGCGCCGGCGAGGGCGCCGGATGGTCCCGGCATTCCTACAACAGCGGTTCCACCCAGGACCTGGCGGCGGTGGTGCGCTTCGCCCGCGCCCGCTTCCCCGGCCAGCTGCAGGTGGCCATGGGCTTTTCCATCAGCGCCAACATGCTGCTGCTGCTCCTGGGCCAGGGCGGGGCGGACCTGCCGGACCGGGCCATCGCGGTGAACCCCCCGGTGGACCTGGAGGCCTGCTCCCGGCGCCTGGTGACGGGCTTCAACCGGTGCTACGACAAATACTTCGTTCGCCGGCTGCGGGTCGAGGTGATGCGTCGGCCCGGCGCCCGGCCGCTGCCCCCCACCGGCAACCTGCGCGACTTCGATGCCGTCTACACCGCGCCCCAGGGCGGCTTCCCCAGCCGGGAAGCCTACTACGCCGAGTGCTCCAGCGGCCCCCACCTGAAGCGGATCCAGGTGCCCAGCGTCATCCTGACCTCCCTGGACGATCCCTTCGCCCCGGGGGGCGACCTGCTGAAATACACCCTCGCTCCCGCCGTCCACCTGCACGCCGAACCGTTCGGCGGGCACATGGGCTACCTGAGCCGCAACCTGGCCGGCTACCGCTGGCTGGATTACGCCCTGGAACACTACCTGGGCCATCTGCTCGCGGTCAGCGCGCCGCTCGCCACGGGGACTTCTCATTGAGCGAATCATTGTCAGTGGCCTCCGGGCGGAAAAGCATGGTGGCGCCGTTCCTGGCGCTGGTGGTGGCCGCCCTGGTCATGGGCTGTTCGCCCATCTTCGTGCGCCTGGCCGACGTGGGGCCGTTCACCAGCGCCTTCTGGCGGGTGACGCTGGCCCTGCCGGTGCTGTACTGCTGGATGCGGATCAGCGAGCACGGGCGGCCGGCAGTCCGGTCGTTTTCCATGCCGACCCTGTGGGCCGGGCTGGCCTTCGCCGCCGACCTGTTCTTCTGGCATCTGTCGATCTTCACCACCACGGTGGCCAACGCCACCCTGTTCGCCACCCTGGCGCCCATCTGGGTGGTGGTGTTCGGCTGGCTGCTTTTTCGCAAGCGCGCCTCGGCGGTCCTGCTGGGCGGCCTGGGGCTGTGCATCCTGGGCGGCGCCGCGCTCCTGGCCCAGAGCCTCCAGGCCAAGGTCGGCACCGCCCTGGGGGACTTCTACGGGCTGGTCACCGGCCTCTTCTTCGGACTGTACTTCCTAGCGGTGCAGGCGGCCCGCAAGGACCGCACCGCCGCCCGGGTCACCTTCGAGGCCAGCCTGATCTCCGCGGCCCTGCTGCTGGCGACCGCGCTGCTGCTGGAACACCAGCTGCTGCCGCGCTCCCTGCACGGCCTGGCCGCCCTGGTGGCCATGGCCTGGATCAGCCATGCCGGTGGCCAGGGGCTTCTGTCCGTGGCCCTGGGCCACCTGCCGGCGGCCTTCTCCGCGCTGGTGATCTTCCTGGAGGCCATCGCCGCGGCCTGCCTGGCCTGGGCCATCCTGGGCGAGCCGGTCACGCTCATCCAGGCGGGGGGCGGCCTGCTGATCCTGGCGGGCATCTACATTGCCCGGCCGCGGTGACCCAAAAAAACCTGCCCCGGGATCGGGGCAGGTTCGGGGAGCCTTGCGGAAACTACTTGGCGAAGCGGCGGGAGACCTCGCCCCAGTTGATGTTCTCCAGGAACGCGTTGACGTAGTCGGGGCGCTTGATGCCGTAGTCGACCATGTAGGCGTGCTCCCAGCTGTCCAGCACCAGCAGCAGGTCCTGCTCGATGGGCAGGCCCAGGTGGTGCTCGGCGATGAAGTAGGTGTGCAGCTTGCCGTCCCTGCGGTTGCGGGTGAGCAGGGCCCAGCCCGGGCCGAGCAGGGCCGCGGCCTTGAGGTCGGCGAGGATCTTCTCCTTGCCGCCCTGGGCCTCCATGGCCTTGAGCAGGTCCGGGGACAGGGTGGCGTTGGCGCCCAGGTTCTCGAAATACAGCTCATGCAGGAAGGAGCCGTTGAACGGGACGGCCTCCCGGCGCTTCAGCTCGCTGTATTCATTGAATGAATAATTGGACTTGGTGTTGTCCGCCACCGCGAGCTTCTCTTCGATCTCGTTGAGTTTCGCCACGTATCCCTTGTACAGGGAGAAGTGCTGCTCCAACTGGCTGTCGCTGAAACCCTTGAGGGCCCCACCTTTCAAGTGATCATAGTTCTTGGCTGTATAGGCCATGAAATCCTCCGTCCACTTGCGCGTAAGCGCCGGTTTAATCCTACTCCGGTTTGGACGGCAAAAGCTCAAATGATTATTAAAATCCTGGATCAGGGGAGATAGAGCGGGCGGACTGGAAGGCGGCAGGCGGTTCGGCCAGCCAACGCCCGCCCAGCAGCACGGTGCTCACCGGCACCTCGGGGGTCTTCACCCCCCGGTGCGACATGCAGGTGTGCACCGCCACCAGGCGCACCCCCCAGGCGTCGGGGCGCAGGTGGGTCTCCAGGGCCTGGGCGATCTGGCAGGTCATGCGCTCCTGGACCTGGAGCCGGTTGGCGAAGCCCTGCACCACCCGCACCAGCTTGGACAGGCCCACGGTGCCGCCGGCCCCGGGCAGGTAGCCGATGGTGGCGAAGCCGGAAAACGGGGCCAGGTGGTGCTCGCAGGTGCTCACGAACGGCACCCGCTCCAGCAGCACCGGGCAGGGGCTGAGCTCGCCGGGAAGGGCGCGCAGCTCGTCGGCGGGGTTCATGGCGTAGCCCGCCAGCCGTTCGGCCCAGTAGTCCGCCACCCGGGCGGGAGTGTCCTTGAGCTCCGCGGAATCCGGGTCGAAACCCAGACCCTCCAGGAGAGCCCGCACCGCCAGAGCCGCTTTTTCACCGTTGAAGGCCATGATTCCCCCTCGATCCCTTCCAGGGTGCCACCGTCTGGCCCGCTTGGGGCCAAAACTCAGGCGAGCAGGCTCACGTTGGCCGGGTTGAGGGAGGCCTGGAGCGCCTGCTGCAGGGCGGGGTTGGTGCTGGGATCCTGGCTGGCGGCCTCGGTGGTGAGGGCCGGCGCCACGGCGGGAACCTGGGTGTTGGGGGTGCTGTCGGCCACGGCGACGGTGGTGGTGGGGGTGGCGGAGGGGCTGCCCTGGGCCGCGGGGGCCGAAACCGGATAGGACTGCTGGGACTGGTAGGCGGCGATGGCCAGGGACGCGCTGCCGCTGGAGGCCGTGGCAGCCTGCGGCCCGCTGCCCAGGCTGGCCAGGAGCGCGGTGCCCGAGTTGGTGTCCAGCCCCCCGGTGGCGTCCGGCTGCGCCGTGGCGCCGCCGGCGTTGGGATCGGCCACGGCGGCCGCGGGCTGGGCCTGCGGCGCCGTCAGCGCCGCCTGATAACCGTAGATGCTCTGGGAGGTGGCTGAACCAACGTTCATGGCAGTTCCTTACATATTGTTCATCGGCATCCTGGGGCCTTGGCATAACCGTTTTTATGGGATCATCCCTTGAGGGCGAAACCGATGAATGAGACCAAGGTCACCTATGCAGCGGCGGGCGTGGACATCAACCGCCAGGACGAGGCCCTGGCCCGGATCAAGCCGCTGGTGAAGGCCACCCGGACCGAAGGCGTGCGCAGCGACATCGGCCTGTTCGGCGGGCTTTTCTCGGCCCAGTTCCCGGAGCTGCGGCCGATCCTGGTGAGCTCCATGGACGGGGTGGGCACCAAGATGAAAGTGGCCCGGATGGCCGAAACCTGGGACACGGTGGGCGCCGACCTGGTGAACCACTGCGTCAACGACATCCTGGTGCAGGGGGCGCGGCCGCTGTTCTTCATGGACTACGTGGCGGCCCAGCGCCTGGAGCCGGCGGTCATCGAACAGATCGTCAAGGGCATGGCCGGGGCCTGCCGGGCCACCGGATGCGCCCTGCTGGGCGGGGAGATGGCGGAGATGCCCGGGGTCTATGCCCAGGGCGAGGTGGACGTGGCCGGCACCATCGTCGGCGTGGTGGACGAGGACCTCCTGCTGCCCCGCACCGGGGCCATGGCCGCCGGCGACGTGCTGATCGGGCTGCCGTCCTCGGGCCTGCACACCAACGGCTACTCCCTGGCCCGCAAGGTCTGCTTCGAGCTGGAGGGCCTGAAGGTGGGCGATCCGCTGCCCGGAACCGGGAAGACCGTGGGCGAGGCCCTGCTGGCCGTGCACAAGAGCTACCTGGAGCCGGTGCTGCCGCTGGTGCGCGACCGCAAGCTGGCGGGCATGGCGCACATCACCGGCGGCGGCCTCACCGACAACCTGCCCCGGGTGCTGCCCGGGCACCTGGACGCGGCCATCGACACCGGATCCTGGAGCATCCCCCCGCTGTTCCAGTTCCTCATGGCCAAGGCCGGCCTGCCCCTGGCCGATGCCCGGCGCTCCTTCAACCTGGGCGTGGGGATGGTGCTCATCTGCGCCCCGGCGGAGCGGGCGGAGGTGCTGAGACGCCTCGCCGACAGCGGGGAAGCGCCCTGGGTCCTGGGCGAACTGGTCCCGGGCGAAGGCGTGGTGCGTTATCGATAGCCCCCCCTGGCTCCTACGGCCCGCCGACGGCGGCCCCCGGGACACCCGGGTGGAGTCGCTGGACATGCTTCGGGGCCTCATGGCCCTGGCGGTGGCGTTCTACCACTTCACCATCTGGTACCCGGTGTTCCAGCCGGGGCGCTTCATGGCCTACACCGCCGCCAAGGCCGGCCACTACGGGGTGGAAGGCTTCTTCATCATCAGCGGCTTCTGCTTCTTCCACATCTACGGTCCGGGCAGCTTCCGCGGCCGCGGGCTCTGGAACTTCCACATCAAGCGCTTCCTGCGCATCGCCCCGCTCTACTACCTGGCGGTGGCCCTGAACATGGCCCTGGGCCTGACGGTGGGGCCCCCGGCCAACGGGCGCATGCTGCTGGAGAACGCCACCCTCACCTTCGGGCTGTTCCACCCCAACCACTCCCTGGTGCTGGGGGGCTGGTCCATCGGCATCGAGTACGTGTTCTACATGGTCTTCCCTTTGCTCGCTTGGGCGGCAGGCCGGTACCGGCCCTTCCTGGCGCTGGCCACCCTGGTGATGGTGCTGCTTTCGGTGCCCTACACCCTGTGGCTGGTGCCCGCGGCGAGCATGACCGGGGATATGAAGTTCCACACCTACGTGCAGCTGGCCAACCACGGCTTCCTGTTCTTCCTGGGCGGGCTGGTGGCCCAGGCCCGGGCCCGGATCCCCTGGCGGCTCACCCGGCTCTCCTTCCTCATCCTGGGGGTGGGCCTGGGCCTGATGTTCAGCCGCTACATCCGGAACTTCTACGACCATTTCGTGGTCATGGAAGGCCCGCCGCGCTACGCCTTCGCCGCGTTGTGCCTGGGCATGGTGGCGCTGTTCGCCTTCCGGGACTTCCCCGAATCGCGCCTGAAGCGGGCCGGGATCTTCCTGGGCGAGGTGAGCTATTCGGTCTACCTGATCCATCCGTTCGCCCAGGAGGCCCTGCTGCGGCTGGTGCCCGGGGGGCTGCCGCCGGTGCTGGGGTTCACCCTGGGGCTGGTGATGACCCTGCTGGTGGCGACCCTGACCCATCGCCTCATCGAGCGGCCGGCCATGAACCTGGGCCGGCGGTTGACGGCGAAGTGAGGGAATTGGGTGTAATGGGGTGTCGTTCTGGGTGTCGTTCCTGATTGGGTGTAATCGGGTGTAACATTGGGTGCATGATTCGCGCCGAAACCCTCCAGATCACGCCGGAATTCCTCCGCCTCATATCGGGAATCGATGAATTCAAAGGTGCCTGGCGAGCCCTGGGCAGCCTTGCGCCGGATCGGTTGTCTGCCCTGCGCCGGGTGGCCACCATCGAAAGCATCGGCTCGAGCACCCGGATCGAAGGCAGCAGGCTCACGGATCGGGAGGTCGAGCACCTCCTGGCCAACCTGAAGATCCAGACGTTCGCCACCCGCGATGAACAGGAGGTGGCCGGATACGCGGACCTCATGGAACTGATCTTCACTTCGTGGCAGGAGATCCCGCTCACCGAAAACCACATCCGCCAGCTGCACCGGGATCTGCTGACCCATAGCGAAAAGGACGCCTGGCACCGGGGCGAATACAAGACCTCCGCCAACAGCGTGGCGGCCTTCGACTTGGACGGGGCCCAGATCGGGGTGGTGTTCGAAACGGCCACGCCGTTCGACACCCCCCAGCTGATGGCCGAGCTGGTGGCCTGGGTCCAGGCGGAATGGTCGGCGAGGCGGCTGCATCCCCTGCTGGTGATCGGCCTGTGGGCGGTGGTGTTCCTGGAGATCCACCCGTTCCAGGACG
Source organism: Holophaga sp. (assembly GCA_031292735.1). The sequence continues at coordinate 3,926 of JARLGP010000024.1, read as the reverse complement.
GCAATGGCCGGTTGAGCCGCGCCCTCACGACCCTGCTGCTGCTCCGGGCGGGCTATGCCTACGTGCCCTTCAGCTCCCTGGAAAGCGTCATCGAACGGAACAAGGAAGCCTACTATCTGGCCCTGCGACGCACCCAGGGCACCATCCGCGGTCCATCCCCGGACTGGCAGCCGTGGCTGGCCTTCTTCCTGCGCTCGCTGCACGAACAGATGCGGGTCCTCGAACGCAAGCTGGACCGGGAAAAAACGGTGCTGGCCGGATTGCCTGCCCACGCGCTGGCGATGGTCGAATTCGTCCGCGAGCATGGCCGCATGACGATGAGGGAAGCCATCCAGTTGACGGGAGCCAGCCGCAACACCCTCAAGGTGCAACTTCGGGCCCTGGTGGGTCGGGGCCATCTGCTCCAGCGGGGGGAAGGCCGGGGAGCCTGGTACCAGCTCCCGTGAGGCTGCGTCCGGGGAACCCGGGGGGCGGCGTGCCAGGTATAGTGGGCTGCAGGCGTGCGTTCGCGCCGGGGTTGGAGGGCCAGCATGAACAGTGACGGCAAAGTGGCGGTGGTCACCGGAGCGGGCAGCGGCATCGGCAAGGCGACGGCCCTGGCCCTGCTGGACGCGGGCTACCGGGTGGTGCTCGCCGGCCGGCGGGCCGAGCTGCTGCTGGAAGCGGCCATGGAATCCGGGGCCGGACGGCGCGCCCTGGCGCAGCCCACCGACGTCACCCAGCCCGAGGCGGTGACCGCCCTGTTCGCCGCGACCCTCCGGGAATTCGGCCGGGTGGACCTGCTGTTCAACAATGCGGGCGCCAACGCGCCGGGGGTGCCGTTCGAGGAGCTGAGCTACCGGGACTGGTCGGCGGTGGTGGCGGTCAACCTCACCGGAATGTTCCTGTGCGCCCAGGGGGCCTTCCGCATCATGAAGGACCAGGATCCGCGTGGCGGGCGCATCATCAACAACGGCTCCATCTCGGCCCACGTGCCGCGCCCCGACTCGGCGCCGTACACCGCCACCAAGCACGCCGTGACCGGGCTCACCAAGTGCATCTCGCTGGACGGCCGCAAATACGACATCGCCTGCGGCCAGATCGACGTGGGCAACGCGCTCTCGGACATGGCGGCGCGCATGGCCAAGGGCGTGAAGCAGGCCCGGGGCGACGTCGCCGTGGAACCGATGATGGACGTGCGCCAGGTGGCCGACGCGGTGGTGCACATGGCCGGCCTGCCCCTGGAGACCAACGTGCAGTTCCTGACGATCATGGCCACCAAGATGCCGTTCGTGGGCCGGGGCTAGGCATCCTCGCGGAGGTCGGGGCAACGGCTCAGGCACGGTACGGCCATGGGTTCCGCCTGCGTTATCCCACCCATCCCCATCATCAGCGGCCGATCCTTTTCTATAGGACTGCCGGGACTCTTCGGGAAGAGGTAGACCCCAAGGCACGATGTTGAGTTCCCCATCTAAGGGAACCTTTCGTCTTGCATGTCGCATTCATGACAGGTCCTCCCAGGACTTTGCAGGAGTTCCATGAGGCCCCTATCCTTCTCCCTACCCCGTCTGTGCGCGTTCCCTCTTTCGCGGATCCCGCTCATCCCCCTGGCCGGGGCCGTCCTGGCTGGCCTGCCGTGCCTTGCCATGATCACGTACCAGATGGAAACCTCGGTCGTCCCGAGCGCCACGGTCCGGACTTTCACCATCGCCCCCTTGGATCGCATGCCAAGGGCCTGGACCTGCACCCTCCAGCCCGGGGATATGGCCCTGGGCGCAAAGGTTCGCAAGCTCTCGGACACGGAATTCGAGTTCACCGCCCCGCTGTCGTTCACGCCCCTCACCTGTACCGTCACCGTCCACGGGCAGCCCCTTCCGGAGGGGCCCAAGGCGGCAGCCCTCAAGGATAAGCTGAAGTTCGCGGTAGCGGCCGATGCCCAGGGCGGGGGCCTCCGGGGGCTTATGGAGGCCACGTTTCCGGGGGCCTTCACGCCCCAGCTCCGTCCCCTCCTGAGCCCCAGGAAGGGCTTGTCGGACGCCCGCGTCGAACCGGGTTTCCGGGGCGCATCCCAACTGGCCTTCCTGGCCGATCCTGCTTGGGGAACCCTGCACAGGCATTGGCTCTGCCTCCACTCGGGAGGGTTCCAGGTCGTCTCGCTCCAGGGCGCCATGGCCCCTCCGGACTGGCTGGCCGCGGCATCCGGTGTCGGGCAGCCCCTTTCTGCCTTCGCCCTGCGGCCCCAGGCCTGCATTGCCCCGGGCGCACCTTGGCTCCTGTTTGCCACCCAGGGCACCGATGAACCGACAGGGTGGACCCGGGAGTACCGGAGGGATTCCAGGCTTTTCGGCCTGAACCCCGACGGTGCCGTGGTTCCGCTGACGGCACCTGAAATTCGCTTCAACTGCGTGCAGGCCCTGGCCATGACCCTGGAAGGGGACGTGTTCGTTCTGGACAAGAACCAGAATGCTTGCGATCTGTACCGCATCGATGCCCTGGGCACAAGGACGCAAGTGGCAGGCTGGGGGCTCTTCACCTCCAGGGACACGCACCACCGCGTCGCCCTCCTGGACTCCATGGCCATGGACCTGGCCACCGGGGACCTCTACCTGGCCAGCCCGAAGCGCATCCTGAGGCTCTCCCGGTCGGGTGGCCTGAGCCAGGTCTGGGAGGACCCGGAAGCGAAGGCGCCGGGGTTCTTGGATCCCTCGCGTCCCCTGGACTGGCACGGTCCACGCCGCCTGACCCTCCATGGCCGCCGCCTCCTTTTTGGCTGGGATCCGGACCGTAGCCTCCGGATGCTCGACCTGAACTCCGGGGAACGGAACGTGGTCCTGCGGACCCTGGCCCCCTTGCCCCTCGAGGTTCCCGGGACTTGCCGTCCTGGGCGCGTGCCCAACCTGTCCGGGGAATCCAAGCTCGGGCCGGAGGCCTCGCTGGCCTGGCTCGGAAATGAATGGCACTGGCCGCCGCCCGCCCTCGCCACGGCCCCTGAGGGCATGACAGCGCTGGGGATGGGGGGGGACCTCTACGACCTCGAACTGCCGCTGGACCCCGTGGCCCTGCCCTCGCGCCGGCTTTCCACCTCCGAGGTGCGGAACCTGTTCCGCCTGGACCAGGGGCAACCCCCCGAAGTCCTGTTCTGCGATCTGGGCCTCGGCGGGGACGATGGCCGGGTCGAGGCGAGGCTCGAACGGGCACGACTGGCGGCCTTCGCGGACCCGGCCCTGGTGGGCATGGACGCCACCCCGCCACCCGCCGGCGTGCTGGTCCATGGCAGGGCCTGCGAGGTCCTCAGGACCGGAACCCCCGCCGATCTCCACCTGGCCATGCGCATCCCCGAAGGTGATGCCCTGGGGTTCGGCCTCAGTTGGAACGCCGCTGGCACCCAGGTCCGGATAACGCGCCATACGGCGCTTGGCCCCGCCACCCTCCACGCCACCTGGGACCGGGACGAGGACGGGGCGGCCCTCACCTTGACACGGGTCAAAGAAATTCTGGAACCCCTGGCCAGGTCAGGAGGCGTGCCCTTTTTACTGGCCGTTAAGGAATAACCCGTTCGAAGGGGGCAGAGATGGCCATCCATGACGTCCAAGTTCGAACTGAGCGACGTGGTCCACCGGCAGTTGGGGCCTTCGGGCTTCATGGAATTCGCCCGGTTCGACCTCGGCAACGTGCTGCGGGAACCCCCATCGGGGCATGCCGGGCAGAGCCTGCGGCTGGTCGTGGGAAACCCCCTCATCATGCGCAAGATGGTGGAGAGGGTGGCGGATGCGGGCTCCTACGCCCCGGTGACCATCCTGGTCGACGAACGTGCCGACGGGGTCCACGTGTCCTACGACCGGATGGCCAGCTACTTGGCCAGCTACCAGGATGCCGACGCCCTGGCGACCGCCCGGGACCTGGATGCGAAGGTGGAAGCCCTTGTGTTGGGTTGAGTGTATTTTAGT
>JARLGP010000160.1 GCA_031292735.1 Holophaga sp. | reverse complement strand
CCCAACGGGGGTTGAACAACACCGGCGGGCCGCGGGGGGGCTACGGGGGGGCCGTGGGGGGGTTTTTGTATTGGGGACTCATGGTGGGCCGGCCGGGGCGGGCCCATGGCCCGGCGGTCTTCGGGCGCCAGCAGGAGCATGCGTTCCATCCCCGCGGCCATGGCCGCGGCGTCGCCGGGGCGCACGGTGATGCCGGCCTCGGCCTCGGCGATGGGGTTGTTGGGGCAGTCCAGGCCGATGAGGGTGGGCCGGGCCATGGCCATGAAGTCGTACAGCTTGTTGAAGCTGATCCCGTGCCGCCACAGGCTGGTGTCGTGGGAGCTCACCCAGAAGGCGTCGGCCTGGGCCAGCACCCGGTACACGTCCAGCTTGGCCACCGGCGGCAGGAAACGGATGCTGGACAGGCCCTCGGCCCGGGCCCGGGCCTCCAGCCGCGGCTTTTCCGGGCCGGTGCCCAGCAACACCAGGTTCAGCCGCCGGGGCAGGCTGCGCGCCCGGAGCAGGGCGGCGGCGTCCAGCAGCACGTCCAGGGCGTTGGTGCGGCCGTGGGAGCCGGCGTACATGAAGGTGAAGCTGTCGCGCTCCTCCGGTTCCCGGACCGGCGGCAGCAGGCTCAGGTCGATGCCGTTGGAGACCCAGGTGATGGCCTGCGGATCGCCGCCCCGCTCCGCCACCCGGCCATGGATCCCGGGCAGCAGGGTGATGATGTGGGCGGCCTCCCGGTACAGTTCCCGCTCGATCCGCTCCATGAGCCAGACCAGCGGATGCCAGCGGGACACGCCCATCACGTCGATCAGCGACTGGGGCCACACGTCCCTCACCTCCAGCACGAAGGGCACCCCCAGCCGGCGGGCCAGGCGCAGGGCAGACTGGGCGGCGAACAGGTGCGGGCTGCTGCCCACGATCACGTCGGGGCGACCGTCCAGGTGCCCGGCCAGGTCCCGCTCCACCGCCCGGGCGAAGGCGAGCATGTTCCAAAGCCGGGCGGCGCCGCCGCTGCCGCGGTAGCCGGGGGTGCGCAGCCAGATGAACGGCACCCCGCCGTGCAGCTCCCGGCGCACCGGCTCGCCGGGCGCCAGGCGCTCGGTGCGGGTGATGTGGTCGAAGCTGGCGGCGGCGATGGTCGGCTGGTGGCCCCGGGCCATGAGCGCCCGGGCGAGGGAATAGTGCCGGGTGCCGCCGGGCTGGGTGGGCGGGAAGGCGTAGTGGTTGACCAGGAGAATCTTCATCGGGCCTCGCGGGGAAAGGGGGTCAGGCGCAACGGGCGCGGCGCAGGTGCCAGTGGAGGTTCCGGGCTTCCACCTCCCAGCGGTAGCGCTCCAGGTAGGCCGCCCGGCCCGCCCGGGCGTGGCGGCGCAACCGCTCCGGGTCCGAGCAGAGCTCCACCAGGGCCTGGGCCAGGGCACCGGGGCACGGCGCCGCCACCCGGCCGGCGTCCGCCTCCTCCACCAGCCGGCGCCAGAGCGGGAAGTCCGAAGCCAGCACCGGAATGCCCATGGCCATGTACTCGAACAGCTTGGTGGGCAGGGACTCCAGGTAGTTGGGGGTCGGCAGCAGGGTCACCAGCCCCACCCCGGCCCCGGCGGCCCGCGCCTGCAGTTCCCCCGGCCCCAGCCAGGGGGTGTGCGCGCACCAGCCTTCGGCCACCGCCGCCTGCACGGCCCGCCCGGTTTCCGCCTCCATGATCCGGCCGATCAGCTCCAGGCGCAGCTCCGGCAGCCGCCGCCGGGCCTCCCGCACCGCCTCCAGGGCCAGCGGGATGCCGCGCACCCGGGACAGTCCGCCCACGTAGAGGATCCGCCGGGGATCCGGGGGCGCGCCGGCCTGGCCGAACAGGGCCTTGGGATAGTTGTGCAGCACCCGGGTCTGGGCCGCCGGCCAGTCCCGGGCGATGGCCTCGGTGGCCGGGGCGAAGCCGCTGAACAGCTCCCGGGCGGCGCGCAGCATGCATTCCGCCAGGCGCGCGGTGGGCGCGCGCAGGGCCGGCGACAGGTAGCTCTTGGAGGCCACCTGGAGCGGCAGGTCCTCGTGGATGTCGTACAGGGTGTAGGTCTCCGGCCGCAGCAGGCCCAGCAGCGCCATGGCCGGGACCAGCTCCGGATCGTGGAAGTGCACCAGCCGGAACGGCCCGTTCCGGAGCACCTGCCGCCACACCCCCAGGGCCAGCCGGAACCGCGCGCCCCGCCCCGCGGGCATGGCCAGCGGGTGGATCACCAGCCTGGGGTCGGCGCTCCAGCCCGAGCGTTCCGGCGGCTCCGCCAGGGGCACGAACACGTGGGTCTCCAGGCCCCATTCCAGGCACGCGGCCAGTTCCCGTTCGAACACCCGGGGATCGCCCCAGGCGTGGGCGGTGGTCACCACGGCGATCCGGTTCATGGCGTCCCCCAGAGCATCAGGGCGGAACCGACGAACATGAACAGGGGCCGGTTGTCGTTCAGGTCGCCGCTCACCATGGCGTTGATCAGGTAGAACACCGTGCCGGCGAACACCACCCGGCCCCCGGGCAGCCAGCTGCGGGACCATCCGGCCACCAGCGCCGTGGCCAGCACCGCCAGGGTGACCGCGCCGCAGATCCAGCCCGATTCCAGGGTGGTCTCGGCCAGCAGGTTGTGCGGATACTGGCGGGGCACCCCCCGGTCCGGATCCACGTAGGTGGCGAAGCCGCCCCAGCCGACGCCCCAGGGGGCCTGGCCGATGAGCTGCCAGGAATCGTGCAGGGCGTTCACCCGGTAGCCCTCGGATTCCCCGTACTGGCCCTGGAAGAAGGCCTGCACCCGGGCCAGGGAGCCCTTGGGCGCCAGGGAAAGGCTGGAGCCCAGCACCGCCAGGAACAGCCCGGCGGCGCAAAGCAGGCGCGTGGCGGCGCGGCGGCTGCGCAACCGCCCGGCGCCGAACACCAGGGCCAGGGCCACCAGGGCGGCCAGGATGGGGCCCCGGGAGCCGGCGAAGGTGGCCGCCACCCCGGCCAGCACCATGATCCCGAAGCTCAGCGCGGGCAGCGGGGCCTCGCCCGCCAGCTGGATGGCGGCGTAGGTGAACAGCAGCCCGGTGGCCCGGCCCAGGGAGATGGTGCCGGCCCCGAAGGCCTGCAGCCGCTGGGCATCCTGGGCGCCGCCCAGCAGCCCGCCCAGGGTGATGGCGAAGCAGAAGCAGGCCATGGCGTTCACCACCTTGACCCGGTCGCCGTCCCGGTCCACGAGCAGCATCGGGGCCAGGGCCGAAAGCAGGGTGAAGGTGAAGATGGTGAGGATCTTCTGGAACCCGTACGGGGTGCGCGCCGCCTGGAACAGCCCGGGCACGAAGCTGAGGAACCATGCGCCCAGCAGCGCCGGGCCGCCCAGGGAGCGCAGCCTGGCCCCGCGCAGGAAGCGCACCAGGAGGACCAGGGTCAGCACCGCCCCGGTGAGCAGGGTGAGGTCCACCGGAACCCAGGCCAGCCGGGGGTCGGCCTTCAGGTCGCCGGCGAACAGGAAGGCCGCCAGGACCAGGAAGCGCGGCCCGGTGGCGTAGGCGCGCAGCCAGCCCGCGAGCCCCGCCCGGAACTGCTCCAGGCGGTTCATGGCGCGGCCTTCCGGGCCGGCCGGTGCTGGCGGATGGCGTACCAGGTGATCAGCCCGTAGATGACGTAGGCCAGGGTCCCGGTGGCGCCGAACAGGAAGATGGCGGGCCGGGCCGGCCACTTGAGCAGGTAGGCCACGAGGATGCCGCTGAGCAGCAGGCCGGAGCGCACCAGTTCCCGGTACAGCGCCAGGTCCTGGCGCTCCAGCACCACCAGGGTGCTGTCGGCGCAGGCGGCGGTGAACTGGGCCAGGGCCATGGGCCCGATGGCCACCACGAAGATGCCGGCCTCCCGCCAGTCGCGCCCGAAGATCAGCGGGAACAGGAACCCGCCCGCGGCCATGGCGAGCAGCATGAGCGGCAGGCCCAGCAGGAACATGCGCCGGATGGTGCCCCGGAACAGCACCATCAGGCCGCCGGCGTCGCGGTTGACGGTGGCCGCCACTTCCCCGAAGTAGACCTGGGCCACCGATTCGCCGATCACCGAGCTGGGCAGGGCGAACACCCGCTGGGCCAGGGCGAACCATCCGGCCACCGCCGGCCCGAAATAGATGGCCAGCAGCAGCGCCGGCATGCGCAGGTTGAAGGCGTTCATCAGGGCGGTGCCGCTGGCGATCACCGGGAACCGGCGGAAGCGCACCATGGCCCGCCACATGCCCGCCCAGCGCACCTGCTTGAGCCGGGCCCAGTCGTTGCGCCAGTCCAGCATGGCCAGGGTGCGGGTGCCGTTGCTTCGGCCCACCGCGTGGCCCAGCAGCAGGCCGAAGGGACCCTTCACCACCGCCCCCACCCCCACCTGCAGGGCCAGCTGGGTCACGCTCTGGGTCACCTTGGTGCGGGCGATGCGCCGGTAGCCGCCCTTGCGGATGGCCCAGCAGTTGAACACCTGGTAGAAGCCCACCCCGAAGATGCTCACCGGCACCAGCCACAGGAACGGTCCCAGCCCGGGCACCCCCAGCCAGCCCAGGATCCGGCCGCGCAGGACGTACAGCAGCAGCGAGCTGAGGGTGGTGGTGGCCGTCACCAGGAGCATGCACACCGCCAGCAGGTCCGTGGCCTCGCCGTCGTCCTCGGGGATGGGCAGGGCATATTCGTAGCGCAGCGAGGCCAGGATCACCAGCATGGCCAGCAGCGAGATGTAGACCACCAGCACCCCGAAGTCGGCGGGGCTGTACAGCCGGGTCAGCACCGGCGAGGCCAGCACCAGCAGGCCCTGGGCCACGGCGGTGCCGCCGGCCACCTGCAGCACCTTCAGGCGGAAGCCCTGGACCGGGAACGGGAGCCTCATCCCTGCTCCACCTGGGCCCGCAGCGCCCCGGCCACGGCGGCCTGGGCCCCCGGGTCCAGCTCCGGCCAGATGGGCAGGCTCAGCACCTCCCGGCTGAGCCGCTCGGCCACCGGGCAGGAGACCTGGGCGTGGCTGCGCCCGTAGATCTGCAGCCGGTGGCAGGGGACCGGGTAGTAGACCATGGTCTCCACCCCTTCCTGGCCCAGCCGCGCCTGCAGCCGGTCCCGGTTGCAGTCCAGCACCCGCACGGTGTACTGGTGGAACACGTGGCCTTCCACCACCGGCGGCGGCACGATGCGCGGGTGCCCCGCCAGCAGCCGGCCGTAGCCTTCCGCCACCCGCCGGCGGCCTTCGTTCCAGGCCTCCAGGTGGGGCAGCTTCACCCGCAGGACGGCGGCCTGCAGCTCGTCCAGGCGCGAGTTGTAGCCCAGCATCTCGTTGTGGTACTTCCTCCGGCTGCCGTGGGCGCGCAGCGCCCGGGCCTGGTCCGCCAGCCGGTCGTCGTCGGTGGCCAGCAGGCCTCCGTCGCCCCAGCAGCCCACGTTCTTGGACCGGAAGAAGCTGAAGCACCCCCGCTGGCCCACGGTGCCGGTATGCCGGCCCCGGTGGCGCGCGCCGAAGCTCTGGGCGCAGTCCTCCACCACGTGGAGCCCGCGGTTCCGGGCCAGGTCCTGGATCTCGGTCATGGCGCAGGGCCGCCCGAACAGGTGCACCGGCAGGATGGCCCGGGTGCGCCGGGTGACGGCCGCCTCGACCAGGGCGGGATCCAGGTTCATGCTGGCGGCGTCCACGTCCACGAACACCGGGGTGGCGCCCACCTGGCTGATGGCCTCGGCGGTGGCGAAGAAGGTGAACGGGGTGGTGATCACTTCGTCCCCGGGGCCGATGCCCAGGGTCCGGAGGGCGATGACCAGGGCGTCGGTGCCGGAGTTGAGGCCGATGGCGTGCCGGGTGCCCAGGTAGCCGGCGGCCTCCTGCTCGAAGGCCCGCACTTCCGGGCCGAGGATGTACCGGGTGGAACGCAGGGCGCGCTGCAGGGCCTGGGCGAGCTCGGCCCCCAGGGCCTCCAGCTGCGGGCCCAGGTCGAGCACGGGGATGCGGGTCTGGGTGGTCATCATGCCTCCTTCGCCACCAGGCCGTCCGCGCCGCGGCGGTAGGCCTGGCCGTAGCTGGTGACGGCCCGGCCGGTGCCGTCGAACTTCAGCCGCTCGCCCCGTTCGCACATGTAGCCGATGATCCGGGCCGGCACCCCGGCCACCATGGCGTAGGCCGGCACGTCCCGGATCACCACCGACCCGGCCGCCACGAAGGCGCATTCGTGCAGGGTGATCCCGCAGACGATGGTGGCGTTGGCGCCGATGCTGGCGCCGCGCTTGACCCGGGTCTCGAAATAGTCGTCGGAATGGTTGCGCGGGAACAGGCAGCGCGGGGTCTGCACGTTGGTGAACACCATGCTGGGGCCGCAGAACACGTAGTCCTCCAGCACCACCCCCTCGTACAGGGACACGTTGTTCTGGATCTTGCAGAAGTTGCCGATGCTGACCCCGTCGGCCACCATGACGTTCTGGCCGAGGATGCAGTCGTGGCCGATCACGGTCTTGGGGTAGACGTGGGAGAAGTGCCAGATCCGCGTGTTCTCGCCGATCCGGGCGCCCTCGTCCACCACCGCGGTGGGGTGGGCGTAGTGGGACTGGGGGGATGCTGTGAGCGTGGTCATGCCGTCTCCTTTGCGATTTGAAGCAGGGTCTGCCTGAGCTGGGCGTCGGCCTCCTCGAGGACGCGGACCACCGCGACCCCGCTGCGGCCGTCGCTCAGGGGCCGCGCCCCGGTCGCCAGGCAGTCCAGGAAATGCTGGTCCTCCAGGCGCAGGGGCTCGCCCTGGCCTTCGAACACCCGTTCCGAGCCCTCGTCCACCGGGGCCAGGCCGGCGGGGGGATCGCCCCCCTTGAGCCGCTTGCGGTGCAGGGTGAGGCTCTGGTCGAACTCGTTGTAGGCGATCATGCCTTCGTCGCCCAGCACCCGCAGCCCGCGGCGCTTGCCGGGCCAGTACCAGGCCGAGTGGATGTGGGCCGAGCGGCCCCCGGAGAAGCCCAGCTCCAGGTGGATGTCGTCGTGGATGCCCGGCTGCAGGAAGGCGGCGCCGCTGGCGCGCACCGCCCGGGGCCCGCCGCCCATGAGCAGGTTGAGCACCGCCACGTCGTGGGGGGCCAGGCTCCAGAGCACGTTCTCGGTGTTGCGCACCCGGCCGTGGTTGAGCCGCTCCTGGTGGATCCGCAGCACCCGGCCCACGGCGCCGGCGTCCAGCAGCCGCTTCAGTTCGCGGACGGCCGGCTGGAACAGGAGCAGGTGGCCCACCATGAGCGGCCGGTCCATGGCCTCGGCCAGCTCCACCAGTTCCTGGGCCTCCCGGGCGCCCAGGGTCATGGGCTTTTCCACCAGCACCCCCTTGCCCGCCTCCAGGGCCCGGGACGCCAGGGTCGCGTGGGAGGGCGCCGGGGTGGCCACCACGATGCCGTCGGCATGGGCGAAGGCCTGGTCCAGGGAGGACCACACCGGCAGCCCGGGGTATTCCGCCTGGATCCTTTCCCGGAGGGCGGGCATCACCTCCACCACCCCCGCCAGCGCGCCCAGCTCATGGAAGGTGCGCACGTGGTTGCGCCCCCAGGCGCCGCATCCGGCCACCGCCACCGCGCCGCTCACAGGAGCACCACCTTGGCCCGGTCGCAGGGCACGCCCCGGGTGGCGAAGCGGGTGTCCAGCAGGAGCCGGGCGTGCCGGACCACGAACCCGTAATCCACCGCCGAATGGTCGGTGAGGATCAGCACCAGGTCGGAGTCGGCCAGGGCCTCGGCGGTGAGCGCCACGCTCTCCAGGTCGTGGCCGTACTCCCGGAAGCGCGGGACCAGCGGATCGTGGAAGGACACCGCGGCCCCGCGCAGGGCCAGCAGGTGCAGGATCTCGGCCGCGGGGCTCTCCCGCGGGTCGGCCACGTCCTTCTTGTAGGCCACCCCCAGCACCAGCACCCGGGCGCTGCGCAGCCCCAGCCCGTGGTCGCTGAGCAGGCGCATGGCCTTTTCCATGACGAACTCCGGCATGCGCCGGTTGATCTCGCCGGCCAGGGCGATGAACCGGGTGTTGAAGTTGAACTCCCGGGCCTTCCACTCCAGGTAGTGCGGGTCCAGGGGGATGCAGTGCCCGCCCACCCCCGGGCCCGGGTAGAAGGACAGGATCCCGAACGGCTTGGTGCCGGCGGCGTCCAGCACCTCCCACACGTCCAGCCCCATGCGGTCGCACAGCATGGCCAGCTCGTTCACCAGGGCGATGTTCACGTGCCGGAAGGTGTTCTCGATCAGCTTCGCGAGCTCGGCCTCGCCGGTGCCGGACACGGCGACGGTGCGCTCGACCAAGGTGCCGTAGAAGCTCTCTATAGCCTGAAGCGAGGACGCGCTCACAGCTGAGACGATCTTCGGAGTGTTCTCGAGCCTCCAGGTCTTGTTGCCGGGGTCGATCCGCTCGGGGCTGT
>JARLGP010000159.1 GCA_031292735.1 Holophaga sp. | reverse complement strand
TCTTCCGCGAAAGAACTGGTGCCTAGAGAAGGATTCGAACCTCCGTAGGGCGGTGCCCGGCAGATTTACAGTCTGCTGCCATTAACCACTCGGCCATCTAGGCGTTGTCAAAGCACCCATCCAGTAGCTTTGTGGGGCAAAGCTTTCCTGAGCGGGAACGATAAGGCTAGCACGGCCCCGTTTCGGGCACAACAAAAAAAATTTAATCCGCATGCGGTATCCGCTGGGATGGCCGGCGCCGGGCCAGCACCCGGAACAGCATGACCGCGGCAGCGCTTGAAACATTCAAGCTTTCGATGCCCCCCGGCATGCCGATGCCCAGCAGGCCATCGCAATGTTCCCGGATCTTCTGGTGCAGCCCTTCGCCCTCGGAGCCGAGCACCAGCACGGTGCCGCGATCGAACGGCTCATCCAGGTAGTCCCGGCTGGCCTCCCCCCCGGCGAGCCCATAGACCCATGCGCCGGCCTCCTGGAGCTGTTCCAGGGCCCGGGCCAGGTTCACCACCCGGACCAGGGGGACCCGCCCTGCGGTGCCGGCGCTGGCCCGCATGACGGTCTCGTTCACCTGGGCGGAACGGCGTTCGGGAAACACCACCCCATCCACCCCCGCGCCGGCGGCGGATCGGAGGATGGCCCCAAAATTGTGCGGATCGCTGATGCCGTCCAGGGCCAGGACCAGGGCCTGGGCCCCGCGTTCCCGCACCTGGGCCAGCAGGGTGTCCATGGTGGCCAGGGTGATGGCCTCCCCTTCGCCCAGGACGCCCTGGTGCCGCTGGCCCTGGCAGCGCCGGTCGAGGCTGTCCATGGGCTCCCGGTGGACCACCACGCCCTGCTCCCGGGCCGCGGTGCGCAGCTTGGCGACGCGCTCCCAGGCCGGCGGCGCGATGCGCAGGGTCTGCAGCTCGCCCCGCTCCAGGGCTTCTTCACAGGCGTGCGGGCCGAGGTAGCGCATCTAGAAGGTCCTCTTGTACCCCACCGACCACAGGTGGCCCATGCCGCCCACCCGGGTGGTGGAACCGGGGTTGGTGTAGTAGTTCTTGGCTGCCGACCAGGCGCCGTCCAGGTTCTGGACGTCGGAGTTCTGGGCCTGGCGGTACTGGTATCCCACGTTTACCTCGCCGCCGAACATCCGGTGGCCGATCCCGCCCGACAGGCCGGAGGACCGGGCCCCGCCCACCAGCGGCTCCACCTGGGAGCTGGGCAGCAGCCCGGGTTCCAGGGCGGCGCCCAGGCGCGCCACCCAGTTCTTGGCGAAGGCCAGTTCACCCATGATGCTCAGGCCGAAGCCGTTGCGGAAATCGCGGCTCTCTCCGGCCCCGGTAACGGGACTGCCCCCGGCCGGGACGGCGGAGGGATAGCCGGGCAGCTCCATCTGGGAACCCAGGTTGTAGCGCAGATCCGCTTCCCAGGTGAACACCTGGTTCACCCGCTGGCGCACGCCGAAGGTCAGCTTGCCGGGCAGGGTGATGCCGCCGCTGCCGGCCTGGTACTGGGTTCCGGACTTGACCGAGGCGCTGGTGCCCACTGGCGCCGCGCCGTAGCCGGACAGGGCGTAGTAGCTGGGCGGGTTGGAGCCGTAGGAGGCGTGCAGCGGCAGGGTGGCCTTGATCGGCCCCACGTAGCTGCCGCCCACCGTCCAGCGGGAATTGGGCGCCCAGCGGAAGCCCACGGAGTAGGAGGGGGCGATCCGGCTGCCCTCCTGGTGCAGATCCGATTCCATGAGCCCGAGCCGGGCGTCGTTGGCGCCGGCGCTGGGGTTGGTGATGACGGTGCGCACCATGTTGTCCCAGGAATACTGGATCTGGGTGACGCCGAGGCTGGCGCCGAAGGCCCAGTTGGGGGTGGCGGCCCAGCCCAGCTGCGCCTCGTACCGGTGGGTGTGCAGGTCGATGGCCTGGCCCTGGAAGCGCCCGGTATATTGCAAGGGCATCTCGGCATGTCGCAAAAACGGTTCATCAACTCGAAACCCGAGCACCCGGGTGGGGCTGATCCGCCAGGCGACTCCCAGTCCGGGCAGGAACCGGTTGCGGTCGTTGCCGTACATGACCGTCGAGCTGTTGGCCTGGAGGGTGGCATTGGTCGCCGTCATTTCCATGCCCAGCGCCAGGTAGGCGCTGCGCTCGTCGCGCAGGGTAGCGAGCAGGGCCGGGTTGAGCCCGACCGCCTCCAGGTTGTTGCCGTAGGCGACCCCGGTGCCGCTGCGGGCGATGCCCACCGGATCCGAGGCCGGAAGCGACCAGGACTGGGCCGCCAACTGGGGCGCCCCCAGCCCGGCCAGGAGCCCCAGCGTGCCCACCCAGATCCTTCCCGGCATCCCCAGCGGGGATACGCGAGACCTACCCAGTTTTGCCGTCTTTCGCGCCATACCCCGGACCTCCAACGGGACGCCGGACCGTCAAGGTGATCCGGACATCCCCATGTTCAAAACGAAGATTCAGAATGGCGTGAAGCTGGCTTTAGTCCAAGAGGCTATATTGCGATCTCCCCCGCCGGAAGGAGAAACCGGGGTCCGCTGCCACCGCCATGAATTAATGAACCTATAATTTAGCTGTTCGAACCGCCCCGGAAGCTGCGGAAACCGGCGACCTTGGGGCGATGCGTAATCCCTTCAAACGCTTGGAGTCGAAATGAAACGCCATGGACTCATCCTCGCCGGATGGCTCGGGATCACGGTGGGCTGCATCGGCCCCAACCACCGTCCGGCGGCCTCCTGGGTTTCCGCCCCGCCGGAGCACCGGCAGGAAAAGGACTACGCCCTCGGCGAGGCCCGGACGGTCCACCCGGGAGAGGCCATGGTCCGGGTAAAGGACTACTGGATCCAAAAGAACTATCAGGAGAACGTGATCCTCGACCAGCAGATGATCATCACCACCGCCAGCCGCAGCATCCTGTTGCCCCACGGCCGGGTGCTCAACAATGTTGGGGCGATCACCATTGATGACGTGGATTACCTTAGGTACGTGGACGCCCAGGACGACGACGGCGCCAGCCCGCTGTACTACTTCAGGCCGGACGGGCGGCTGGCGGATTTCCTCTATGAGCGGGGCGGGCCGGGAATCGCCAAGGGCGTGGAGAAAATCATCAGGACCCAGCCGGCAACCCTCGGCATCCCCATCAAGTCAGCGGTGGAACTGGCTTCCGACCGCGATTACGTCCATTTCGCCCTCCTGTTCCAGGGCCGCAGCGAAAACGCCGTCCAGGTGGATTACCTTGAATTTTCCCCCAGCGACCCCGAACACCCCTCGCTCACGAAGAGGGTTTCAATTCCCCTGGGGAAAGGCAGCTTCGACTACCATGACCTGCGCATCCAGGTGGATGCCTGCAGCGCCGGGGAAATGACCTTCCGGGTCGCCTCCGACTAGGACTCCACCGTAGGACTACCCAGCAAGCTCCGGGCATGGGCCAGGGCCTCAGGCCGGTCCGGATGGCCTGACAGCAGCCGGGCCAGCTCGCGCACCCGGCCCGGGCCCTCCAGCCAGACCAGGCCGCTGCGGGTGCGGCCGTCCTGCACCTCCTTGCGCAGCAGGCCATGGTGGTCGGCCCGGGCCGCCACCTGGGCCAGGTGGGTGACCGCCAGCACCTGGTGCCGCTTGCCCAGTTCACCCACGGCGGCGCCCACGGCGATGGCGGTTTCCCCGCCGATGCCGGCGTCCACCTCGTCCAGCACCAGCACCAGCGGCTCGCCGCCGTTGCCGCCCAGAGCCATGCCGGCCCCCTGCATGGCCAGCATCAGCCGGCTCAGTTCGCCGCCGGAAGCGATCTTGGCCAGGGGCCGGAAGCCCTCGCCGGTGTTGGGCTCGATCCAGAGGGCCAGGGCCGAGAAGCCCTGGGCGGAGATCCGGACCGGATGACCGGCCTGGAGCACCGGGCTGCCGGGGTCCTCGGCCAGGGTCAGGCGCACCTGCAGGCGCGCCCCGGCCATGCCCAGCCGCTTCAGGCGCTGGTGCACTTCCTTCTCCAGCCTGGATACCAGCCCGGCGCGCCGCTGGTGCAGGGCGTCCGCCGCCGCGCGATAGGCTTCGCCGGCCCGGGCCAGGGCGGCCTCCAGCTCCTTGAGGCTGGTGTTGCCGGCCTGCAGGTCGCCCTGCTCCCGTTTCAGGTCGGCCAGCCGCCCGGTCAATTCGTCCGGCTCGCAATGGTGGCGCCGGGCCAGCCGCTCGAACAGGGCCAGGCGGTTTTCCAGCGCCTCGATGCGATCCACCCCCTCCCGGGACCAGCGGATGCTCTGGTCCTTGGCCAGGGCCAGCAGGTCTTCCAGCTCCAGCATCACCGATCGCAGCCGATCCACATCGGCCTGGGCCTCCGGCAGGATCTGGGTGGTGCGCGCCAGGGCCCGGTGCCCGTTCTCCACGTGGCGCCCGGCCTGGTCCAGCTCTTCCGCGCCTTCGCGGAAGGCCTGCTCCAGATGCACCGCATGGCGCAGGGGTTCGCGCTCCGAGCGCAACTGGAGCCATTCGCCGGGCTGGGGGGCCAGCTTTTCCAGATCGCCGATCTGCTCCGCCAGCCACTCCAGGCGCTCGCCGCGCTGGGATTCGCTGCGCTTGCGGGCCGCCAGCTTGGCCTGGGCCTCCCGCACCGCCCCCGCCTCGGCCTGCAGGTCCGCGCGGATGCCCAGCACCTCGTCCAGCAGCCCCAGGTGGCGTTCCTCGGCCATCAGCGACTGGTGGTCGTGCTGGCTGGTGAGGCGCATCCAGATCCGCCCCGCCTCGCGCAGATCGGCCAGGCTGCAGGCGCCGCCGTTGAGCCAGGCCCGGCTCCGGCCGTTGGCGGTGACCTCCCGGCGCAGCACCACCGGCTGTTCCTCGGGCAGCCCGCGCTCGCCCAGGAAGGCCTTCCAGGCTTCGAAGCTGCCCTCCGCCACCGCCTCCACCAGGGCCCGGTCGGTGCCCTGGCGCACCAGGTCGCCGTCGCCCCGCGCCCCCACCAGCAGGGAAAGCGCGTCCACCAGCAGGGACTTGCCCGCCCCGGTCTCTCCGGTGAGGACCGTGAACCCCGGGCAGAGTTCGACGGAAAGATCCTCGACCAGGGCCAGGTTCTGAATGCGCAGGGATGCGAGCATGGAACCAGGGTAGCCGAGCTGAGGTCCGGAATGGCCATTGACAGCGGATGGTCCTGCACCGAACATGGAATCTCTGAGTTCTTTGCCAGTTCCATAGCGAGCTATCCAGAAAGGTGGAGGGACGGGCCCTATGAAACCTTGGCAACCTGCTTCAAGCAAGGTGCCAACTCCTGCCGGCGGCGACGCCGGATAGATACCGAGCGGATGTGACTGACAGACAGGACGCAATCCACGGGGGCCCGGTTCACGCTCGGGCCCCCGCGTCCGTACGGATGGTTCTCTCCTTCATCCCCCTTGTGCCCAGAAAGCAGTCTGCCCATGCCCAATGATTTTTCCGAAGCCCTGAAATCAGGTCAGTGTTTCCTGTTTGACGGATCCACCCCCACGGTCCTTTACGAGCGGGGCGTGTACATCAACCGCTCTTTCGACGAGGCCAACCTCACCTCGCCGGAGCTGGTGCGGGCCATCCACGAGGAGTTCCGGACCGGCGGCGCCCAGATCATGACCACCAACACCTGGGCCGCCAACCGGCTGAAGCTCCAGGGCTACGGCCTGGGGGAGAAGCTGGTGGAGATCAACCGGAGCGGCGCGCGGCTGGCCCGGGAAGTGCTGCAGGACGGCGCGCCGGGCTGGGTGGCGGGCGCCATCGGCCCCCTGGGCGTGCGCATCGAGCCCTGGGGCCCCACCTCCTTCGAGGAGGCCCTGGGCTTCTTCACCGAGCAGGCCCAGGCGCTGGTGGAAGGCGGGGTGGACCTGTTCGTGCTGGAGGGCTTCGCCGACCTCAACGAGATCCACCAGGCCATCCTGGCCATCAAGCGGGTCTGCGGGCTGCCCATCGCGGCCATGATGACCCCCAACGACGAGGGCCAGACCCTCTACGGCACCGAGCCGGAATGGTACATCCGCAAGCTCACCGACTGGGGCGCCGCCCTGGTGGGGGTCAACGGCGGCAGCGGCCCGGCGCCCCTGCTGGACCTGCTCAAGCGCTTCAAGACCGTCACCGACTGCCCGCTGATCCTGCAGCCCAGCGCCGGCCTGCCGCGCATGGTGGACGGACGGCTGCTGTACATGGCCAGCCCGGAGTACCTGGGCGAGTTCGCCCGCCAGGCCTTCCAGCTGGGCGCCCGGGCCGTGGGCGGCGACGCCGGCACCAGCGCGGCGCACATCCGCGCCATGCGCGGGGCCCTGCGCCAGGAGCGCGCCTTCGTGGAAGGGGCGGTCGAGCGCACCGAGCCGGAATGCCCCCGCCCGGGCGTGCCCACCGCCGACCGCAGCGCCTTCAGCCGGAAGCTGGCCGCGGGCGGCTTCGTCATCTCGGTGGAACTGGTGCCGCCCAAGGGCACCTCGGCCGACAAGCTGGTGGAGAAGGCCGACTACTGCCGGCTCCGGGGGGTGGACGCCATCAACATTCCCGACGGGCCCCGGGCCATGGCCCGCATGTCGGCCCTGGCCACGGCGGTGATCATCCAGCGCCGGGTGGGCATGGAGACGCTCATGCACTTCGCCTGCCGGGACCGGAACCTGCTGGGCATCCAGAGCGATCTGCTGGGCGCGGCGGGGCTCGGGCTGCAGAACGTGCTGGCCATCACCGGTGATCCACCGAAGCTGGGCCCCTATCCCACCGCCACCGCGGTGTTCGACGTGGACTCCATCGGCCTGGTGAACATCGTCAGCCAGCTCAACCGGGGCCTGGACCTGGGCGGCAGCGACATCGGCGTGCCGACCCGGTTCAGCGTCGGGGTGGGCGCCAATCCCGTGGCCCTGGACATGGACCGGGAGCTGCAGCGGTTCCGCTACAAGGTGGAAGCCGGGGCGGAGTGGGCCATCACCCAGCCGATCTTCGACGCCGACGCCCTGCTCCACTTCCTGGACTTCGCGGCCACGCTGGGCATCCCGGTGATCGCCGGGATCTGGCCCCTGAAGAGCCTGCGCAACGCCCAGTTCATGGCCAACGAGGTGCCCGGGGTGCGGGTGCCGCCGGAGATCCTGGAGCGCATGGCCCGCTGGACCTCGGCCGAGGACCAGCTCAAGGAGGGCATCGCCATCGCCCAGGAAACCATCGCCCGGGTGCGGCCGTCGGTGCGCGGGCTGCAGTTGTCCGCCCCCCTGGGCCAGGTGGAGCTGCTGGACTCGCTGATGCAGGCCGGGGAGGTCCGATGACCGAGCCGACGCAGGGACCCGTGCGGGTGCGCTTCCTGCCGGAGGACCTGCTGGTGGAGGCGCCCTGGGGCACCTCGCTGCAGGCCATCGCCGACGCCGCCGGGGCCGACATCACGTTCGGCTGCCGCAGCGGCTCCTGCGGCACCTGCCGGATCCGCGTCCTGGCCGGGCTGGAACACTGCTCGGCCATGGCCGCCGAGGAACGGGATTTCCTCCAGGCCCTGGATGCCCCGCCGGATCACCGGCTGGCCTGCCAGGTGCGGGTGGAGGGCGACATCGACTTGGAATACCTGGGGATCGACTCATGACTAGCCTCGCCTCGCTGCTGCTGGAACGGGTGCTGCTGCTGGACGGCGGCATGGGCACCCAGATCCTGGCGCGCAAACCCACCGTGGACGACTTCGGCGGCAACGCCTTCGAAGGCTGCATGGAGCTGCTCAACGAGCGGCGCCCGGAGTGGATCCGGGACATCCACGCCGCCTACCTGGACGCTGGCGCCGACGCGGTGGAGACCAACACCTTCGGCGCCAACCAGGTGGTGCTGGGCGAGTTCGGCATCCCGGAGCGCACCGAGGAGCTGAACCTGGCCGCCGTGCGCCTGGCCCTGGAGGTGGCCCGGTCCTATGACCGGCGCCGCTACGTGATCGGTTCCGCCGGGCCCGGCACCAAGCTGCTCACCCTCGGCCACATCGACTACGCCAGCCTGTACGCCAGCTACCTGGCCCAGATGCGCGGCCTGGTCCAGGGCGGGGTGGACGCCGTCCTCATCGAGACCTCCCAGGACCTGGGCCAGATCAAGTGCGCGGTGCGCGCCGCGCGGACCGCCATGGCCCAGCTCGGCCGAACCTGTCCCGTCTGGGTGCAGGCCACGGTGGAGACCACCGGCACCCTGCTGCTGGGCACCGAGATCCAGGCCGTGCTCACCTCGGTGGACATGCTCGGGATCGACGTGCTGGGCCTGAACTGCGGCACCGGTCCGGACGAGATGCACGCGCCCCTGCAGACCCTGGGCGAACTGTCCCCGTTCAGCCTGAGCTGCCTGCCCAACGCCGGCCTGCCGGTGAACGTGGACGGCGCCCTGGTCTACCCCCTGGGCCCCGAGGCGTTCGCCGAAAAGGTGGCCCAGCTGGCCAGGAAGTTCAGCCTCAACATCGTGGGCGGCTGCTGCGGCACCACCCCCCAGCACATCCGCGCCCTGCGCGAGCGCCTGGGCGGGGCCGGGCTCACCCACCGCAGCCCGCACCAGGAGCGCTCGGTGGCCAGCCTCTACCAGAGCGTGGCGCTGCAGCAGGAGCCCCGCCCGCTGATCGTGGGCGAGCGGACCAACGCCAACGGCTCCAAGCTGTTCCGCGACCTGCTGGCACGCGAGGACTACGACGGCCTGGCCGAGATCGCCAAGGACCAGCAGCGGGAGGGCGCGCACATGCTGGACGTGTGCGTGGCCTACGTGGGCCGCGACGAGGGCCGGGACATGCTGGCCTTCCTGCGCAAGACCGTGCCCCAGACCCTGCTCCCGCTGATGATCGACTCCACCGAGGTGCCGGTGATCGAATGCGCGCTGCAGAACGCCCCCGGCAAGTGCGTGGTGAACTCCATCAACTTCGAGGACGGCGAAGGCCGGGCCCGCAAGGTGCTGGAGCTGTGCCGCACCTACGGCGCCGCGGTGGTGGCGCTCACCATCGACGAGCAGGGCATGGCCCACACCGCCGAGCGCAAGCTGGCCGTGGCCCAGCGGCTGTACGACCTGGTGGTGGGGGAATACGGGATGGACCCGTCCGACCTGATTATCGATCCGCTCACCTTCACCCTGGGCAGCGGCGACGAGAGTTTCCGCCGCTCGGCGGTGGAGACCCTGGAGGCGATCCGGCAGATCAAGGCCCGCTTCCCGGGAGTGCTCACCATCCTGGGGGTCAGCAACGTCAGCTTCGGGCTCAGCCCGCGGGTGCGCCACGTGCTGAACGCCCTCATGCTCTACCACGGGGTGAAGGCCGGGCTGGACCTGGCCATCTTCAACGCGGCCAAGGTCATCCCGGTGGCCCAGATCCCCGCCGAGCAGCGCCAGGCCACCGAGGACCTGATCTTCGACCGCCGGCGGGAGGGCTACGACCCGCTGAAGGTGGCCATGGCCCTGTTCAGCGGCGGGGCCGCCCAGGGCGCCCCCGAAGAGACCTCCGAGGACCTGCCGGTGGAGGAGCTGCTCAAGCGCGACATCCTGGGCGGCGAGAAGCGGCGCATCCTGGACCACGTGGACCTGGCGCTGGCCACCGTGCCCCCGCTGGAGCTCATCAACCGGGTGCTGCTGGACGCCATGCGGATCGTCGGCGAGCGGTTCGGCGCCGGCGAGATGCAGCTGCCCTTCGTGCTGGAAAGCGCCGAGGCCATGAAGGCAGCGGTGAAGCGGATCGAGCCGCACCTGCCCAAGGAATCCTCGGCCACCAAGGGACGGGTCATCCTGGCCACGGTGAAGGGCGACGTGCACGACATCGGCAAGAACCTGGTGGAGATCATCCTGTCCAACAACGGCTACGAGGTGCTGAACCTGGGCATCAAGCAGCCGGTGGAAAGCATCCTGGCCGCCATGGACGGGTTCGCGGCGGACGCCATCGGCCTGTCCGGACTGCTGGTGAAGTCCACCACGGTCATGCGCGAGAACCTGGCCTTCATGGAGGAACTGGGCTTGCGCATCCCGGTCATCCTGGGCGGCGCCGCGCTCACCCGGGACTTCGTCGCCGAGCAGTGCCAGAGCGCCTACAGCGGCAAGGTGCTGTATGCGGAAGACGCCTTCGAGGGGCTCCGGCACATGGATGCCATCGTCACCGCCGGTCCGGAGCCGGAGCCTCCGGCCAAGGAGGCGCCCGGCATCACCATCGTGCACCGGGGCACCGCCGCCAGCCCCCTGTCCGCCGACGGCCAGAGCTCCTGGGTGAAGCGGGGCCTGGAACTGCCCGCCCCTCCCTTCTGGGGCGTGCGGGAAGCCGGCCACTCGGTGGCGGAAATCTTCGAATACCTGGATTCCTTCGTGGTGATCCGCAACCGCTGGTCCTTCACCCAGGGGAAGCTGAGCGACGAGGCCTTCGCCTCGGTGCTCCAGCTGAAGGCGGAGCCGCTGCTGGCCGCCTGGAAGGAACGGATCGTCGCCGAGCACCTGCTGGAGCCCCGGGCCCTCTACGGCTATTTCCCGGTCCAGGCCGACGGGGACAGCCTCCGGGTCTACGCCCCGGACCGGACCACGGTCCTGGCCCGGATCCCCTTCCCGCGCCAGGAGCAGGGCCGCCGGCTGTGCATCGCCGACTTCTTCGAGCCCGTGTCCGGCGGGCGCTTCGACGTGCTGCCCCTGCAGCTGGTCACCCTGGGGCCCAAGGCGGCGGAGCTGGCCGGGGAACTCTACCGCGGCGACCACTACTCCGACTACTTCCTGTTCCACGGCCTGGCCACGGAACTCACCGAAGCCTACGCCGAACGCCTGCACGGGACCATCCGCCGGGAGCTGGGCATCCACGGCCACGACGCCCCCCAGCTGCGCCAGCTGTTCAACCAGGGCTACCAGGGCTCCCGCTACTCCTTCGGCTACCCGGCCTGCCCGGACCTGGAGGGCAATGCCACCCTCCTGGAGCTCCTGGGCGGCGCCAGCATCGGGGTGAGCATCTCCGAGCAGTTCCAGATGGACCCGGAGTACACCACCTCGGCCCTGGTCGCCTGGCATCCCCAGGCCCGGTATTTTGCCGTTTGAACGATTTGGCCAGCACGGAGTGGAAAGAAAGTGCTAATTATTTTTGATTCATAATCCAGTCCACCAGCCTGCGGTGAAAGGATTCCGGATTGGCTAGATCCGTTTCATATAAACGGGGAGAAGACTCAAGATCCCAGGCTGGGACCTCTTCCGGCGCAGAAGCCCACCGATCCCAATCCTCCACCCCTTTGGCCTCCGGTGCCAGGACGGGTGCCCCACTCATATCTGCCTCCTTCTGTTCAAAACGTCTGTACCCAAGATAGGCATCTGGCAATCTAATGCCATATGTCTCGGATTCTTCAAACCCAGGTTCCCCCACTCTACCCCCCTTCCGGGGGGGTCAGGGTCATGTTGTTCGGCGAGGCGCCCGGCCCACGGGGCGCCGACCAGAGCGGCCTCCCGTTCTGGGGCGACCGGGCCGGAGTGCTGGTCTACCGCGCCCTGGAGGCCGCCGGCCTGGCCCAGGTGCCGGCGGAGGCCTACTCCGCCTGGGACGGCGCCCGGTTTCGGGAGCTGGGCCTGGTCCCGGTGCTCCGGGGCGCCGCCCTCAGCAATGCCTTCCCGTTCTGCCCCAGCCGGGACCTGCAGAGCTTCCGCGCCCCCACCGACGCCGAGCTGCGCCATCCGGACAACCGGGCCCGGCTGCTGCGGGAGCTGCGCGCCGCCGCAGAGCGCTGCCCGGGCACCCTGCGGGTGATCACCCTGGGCAAGCGGGCCCAGTGGATCTTCCAGAACCTGGAGGGCGCTCCGGTCTTCCAGCTGAACGGGCTGCCCCATCCCTCCGCCCAGGGCCTGCTCCAGGCCGCGCCGGGCAAGGGCAGGGGGCTGAAGATGGCAGATCTGCAAAGGGAATGGGAGGCGCGACTGGCCGCGCTGCTGGACCTTTGATTCGAATTATCGCTTTGATTTTCAATGTTTTGATGGTCTCCTGGAGGCACGCGCAGCGTTTTCAAGGACGTTGGGCACTGGAGGAACGCATGGCCCGATTGAACGAGACCTGGAAGGTCGCGCTGGAAGGCGCAGCCCTGGCCACCGAACTGCACTCGAAACTCAAGATCAGCCACCGGCAGGCCAAGGGCCTGATCGACGCGGGCTGCGTCAAGGTCAACGGCCAGGTCGCCCGCACCTACGGCCGGCGCCTGCAGCCGGAGGACGGGGTGGAGGTGGGCTTCGACCCGGACATAGTCTACACCGCCCTGCCCCGGCCCAGCAAGTCCAGCGAAACCCCATTCGAGGTGCTCTGGGAGGACAAGCACCTGGTGTTCGTGAACAAGCCGGCCGGCCTGCTCACCGTCCCCGCCGAGAAGCACCACGACCCCTGCCTGGCCGAAGCCCTCACCGACCACTACCGCCGGCGCGGCTTCAAGCGCTTCCACCTGTTCATCGCCCACCGCCTGGACCGCTACACCTCCGGCGTGCTGGTCTTCGCCAAGACCCCCGAGGCCCTCAACGGCCTGAAGAACATCTTCGAGGAGCACCACCTGCGCCGGGTCTACCTGGCCATCCTGGTGGGCGAGCTGCCGGAAAATGCCGGCACCCTCTCGGACAAGCTGGTGGAACGCAAGTCCCTGAAGATGAGCGTGGTGCCCGAAGGCTCCAAGGCCAAGTCGGACGTCAAGGGGGCCAGGCTGGCCGTCACCCACTACCGGGTGCTGGAGCGGCTGCCGGGCCACACCGTGGTGGAAGTGAAACTGGAGACCGGGCGCCGGAACCAGATCCGGGTGCAGTTCGCCGAACGCGGCTTTCCGCTCCTGGGCGACCAGGTCTACGGCACGCCCAGTCCCATCCTGGACCGCCAGGCGCTGCACGCCGAACTGCTGGGGTTCCGCCACCCGGTCACCGACGAGACCATCACCGTGACCGCCCCGATGCCGGCGGACATGGAGAACGTGCTGAAGGCCCTGCGCAACGCCCGCCGGGTGGTGCGGGCCGAAACCGGCGTCACCGGCGAAGCGGACCTGTACAAGCCGCGGATCACCAAGGACCGCAAGATCGAGCGGCGCCGCCGCTCCGAGCGGTTCTCGGACCCGGAGGCGCCGCGCCCGGCCAGGCCCCGCACGGGTCCGGCCCAGCCCTCAACTCGGCCCTCGACCCGGCCCGCCGAAGCGGTTCGCAAGGTTTTCAGGAAGAAGTAGTCGAAGCGGCGCCGGACAGCCTGGCGCTGATCCCGTCCCGGAGCTGCTGCAGGAGCCCCAGCAGCGCCTTGCTTTCCCAATCCTCCAGGGTGGACGCCACTTCCCGGCAGAGGTCCGAATGCACCGGGGCGAGGCTGGCTTCCAGGGCCACGCCTTCGGGGGTGAGGGTGACCAGCGAGCCCCGGCGGTCCGCGGGATCCTCCCGGCGCTGCACCAGGCCGGCGCGCACCATGCGCTCCACCAGCCTGGGTACATCGGCGCTGTGGGAGATCATGCGATTGCGGATCTCCCGAATCAGGTAGCCCTGCACCGGACCGCCCTTGAGGATCCGCAGCACGTTGAACTGCTGATCGGTGATCTGGGCGGGCTTGAACAGCCGCTCATCCGACAGCCGGCCCACGTAATCGCGGGTGAGCAGCACCGCCAGCATGATCTCCTGGCCCGGTTCCATGGGCTTGTTGATATGGAGTTCGTCACGCAGTTTCATCAGGAACTCCTGGTTTCGCATCCCTGGGGATGGGCGGCCGGCCGTGGTGGAATTCAAAAAAAGGGATGCGGATTTTGTTTTCTCTTTTTTTTAAAAGAGCGGACCCGTCAATGATATGGGATAATCCCAGCCTGTCGAATCCACAAAACGCGACGACGACTCAAAATTTCCCGCAGTCCCAGGAGACAAGGTTAGCCCCCTGGTCTTTGATGTTCAAACATCTGTTTTTGGGAGGTAGCATGCTTCACGGTTCCCGTTCCCGCCTTTTCCCGGCCCTGGCCTTGGCCATGGCCCTTCCCGGACTGGTTTCGCTCCAGGCCGCCGCTCCGGCGGTGGACACCTATGTCATTGATTCGGTGCATTCGGGGGCGAAATTCGAGATCGCCCACCTGGTGGTCAGCACGGTTTCCGGCCAGTTCACCAGGTTCCAGGGCAACCTTTACCTGAATACCGCCGACATCACCAAGTCCAGGGTGGAGGTGGTCATCGACGCGGCCAGCGTCACCACCAACAACGATGCCCGGGACAAGCACCTGCGCAGCGACTCCTTCTTCGATGTGGCGAAGTACCCCACCATCACCTTCAAGAGCAGCTCGGTGGCCCAGGCGGGCCCGGGCAGCCTGCAGGTGGGCGGCACCCTGACCATGCATGGGGTCGCCAGGCCGGTGGTCATCGCCGTCACCGGCTGGGGCACCGCCCCGGGCGCCAAGCCGGGCACTTTCATCGCCGGGTTCCGGAAGGGAACGCTCCAGCTGAAACGCTCGGAGTTCGGCATGACCACCATGGTCGGACCGGTGGGCAACGACGTGGACATCACCTTGAGCGTGGAAGCGAACAAGGTCCAGCCCGCCCAGTGAGGGGCGGGAGGTTCTCGCGCCCTCCATTCAGGCTAGACTGGGGGTTCTTTCGGCCCTCCGCCGGTGAGTTCTGCCCATGAATCATGCCCCAACGCCTGAAACCAGCGACGTGCCCCTGGCGCCCGGCAAGCGGCTTCCCCTCAGCCAGCGCAGCCGGCTCAGCCCGGAAGCGGTGGCCGAAATCCAGCGCATCGCCGCCACCTATCCCGACCGGCTGGCGGGCACCCTTCCCGCCCTGTACATCGCCCAGCGGGAATTCGGTTTCCTCAGCCTGGCCGCCATGAAGGAAGTGGCGGCCGCCCTGGAGGTGCCCGAGGGGCACGTGTTCGGAGTGGCCACCTTCTACACCATGTTCCGCAAGCGTCCGGCGGGGCGCTTCCACCTGCAGGTCTGCACCAACCTCTGCTGCGCCCTCAACGGCGCCCGGGAGCTCATGCGCAAGGTGGCCGAGAAGACCGGCGCCGTGCCGGGCGAGGGCCCCACCGAGGACGGGATGTGGAGCCTGGAGGAAGTGGAATGCCTGGCCTCCTGCGGCAGCGCCCCCTGCCTCCAGGTGAACGAAGCGGTCTACGACGAGTTCGTGGACGAGGCCAAGCTGGAGGCCATCCTGGACGCCTGCCGGCGCGGCGACTACAGCCCGTGGGGGGAGTGAGCATGGCCCGCATCCGCACCAAGCCCGACCCCCAACGCTACAGTTTCGAAGGTTTCGGTACGGACCGGTTCCCCAACTTCATGCTCAAGGGCGCCGGCGACCTGGACAACTGGACCCTGAAGACCTACCAGGACCGCTGGGAAGGCTACCAGGCCCTGGGCAAGGCGCTGAAACTGGAGCCGGCCGCGGTCACCGCCGAGATGAAGCTTTCCGATCTGCGCGGCCGCGGCGGGGCGGGCTTCCGCACCGGGCTGAAGTGGACCTTCATGCCCAAGGACACCCCGGAAAAGAAGCTGGTGCGCTACCTGGTGTGCAACGGCGACGAGGGCGAGCCGGGCACGTTCAAGGACCGGGCCATCCTGGAATACAACCCGCACCAGCTGATCGAAGGCATGATCATCGCCGGCTGGGCCATGCAGTGCCGGATGGGCTTCATCTACCTGCGCGGCGAGTTCAGCTGGCTGGTGGACAAGCTGGAAGCCGCCCTGCAGCAGGCCCGGGAGGCCGGCTACCTGGGCAGGAACATCCAGGGCACCGGCTGGGACTTCGATCTGCTCACCTACCGCGGGGCCGGCGCCTACATCTGCGGCGAGGAGACCGCCCTGCTCAACAGCCTGGAGGGCCGGCGCGGCGAGCCCCGGGTCAAGCCCCCGTTCCCGGCGCAGGTGGGCGCCTTCGGCCAGCCCACCACCGTCAACAACGTGGAGACCCTGGCCACGGTGCCGGTGATCCTGCGCCTGGGTGGAGCCCAGTACGCCCGGATCGGCGTGCCCGGCAACACCGGAACCCGCATCTTCTCCCTGTCCGGCCACGTGAAGCGCCCCGGACTGTACGAATTGCCCTTGGGTTTGCCGCTGGATTTCATCATGAACGACCTGGCCGGCGGATCTTCCACCGGGCGCAAGATCAAGGCCGTCATTCCCGGCGGTTCCAGCGCGCCCATGTTCGACGCCAAGGACTTCGACTGCCCCATGGATTTCGATACGGTCAAGGCGCGCGGCTCCATGGCCGGCTCCGGCGGCATCATCGTCATGGACGAGGACACCTGCATGGTGCAGACCGTCCTGCGCCTCACCCGCTTCTACGCCCACGAAAGCTGCGGGCAGTGCACCCCCTGCCGGGAGGGCTGCAACTGGATGGAGATGATCCTGCACCGGATCGAGCACGGCCAGGGCCGGCCCGACGACCTGGCCCTGCTGCTCAGCCTGCCGCCCCGCATCAACATGCGCACCCTATGCCCCCTGGGCGACGCCGCCTGCGGCCCGGTGGAATCGGCCATCGCCAAGTTCCGCCAGGAGTTCGAGCATCACATCGAGCACCAGGAATGCCTTTGCCATGCCCATGCCTGATCTGTCATGAAGGAGCCCCAGCCTTGAAACTCACCCAGTGCGAGAAGTCGGAGCGAAGCCGTGGTGCCATCCTCCAGGCGGCGCTCCAGCTGTTCTCCAAGCAGGGCTACCGCGGGACCAGCATCCGCGAGATCGCCACCGCCGCCGACCTTTCCACTGGCAACGTGTATCATCACTTCCCCGACAAGGAAGCCCTGTTCACCACCCTCCTGGACCAGTACTGGGAAGCCATCGACAGCCCGGAATTCCCGTTCAACCAGGCCCTCGCCGCCGGCGCCTTCCCCGACGACCTGGAGGCCCTGGCCCGGGCCACCGAGGAGAGCGTGCGCACCTACCGCCCCTACGTGGCCCTCATCTACGTGGACGTGGTGGAACTGGAAGGCACCCACATCCGCAAGTTCTATGCGGGAATGTCCGAGCGCTTCACCACCTTCATGAACCAGCGCTTCCCGGGGGATGCGCTCAAGGACCGGCTGGCTCCCGGCTTCCATCCGAACACCGCGCTGATGCTGGCCAGCCGGGTCTTCCTGCACTACTTCGCGGTGGAGATCCTGTTCGGGGTGCCCCACCAGTTCGGCCTGGACACCCCCACGGCCATGGGCGAAATCTCCAGGATCTTCCGGACCGGGATGCTCCGGCCAGACTCGCCCAGCCACAGCAAGCGCTGAGCGCCCAGCGCTGAGTGCCCGGCGCCGGGCGCGTGGAACCAGCCGCGCGTTTCCGCCGCGAGATCCATCGGGCGAGCCGCGCGTTTCCGCCGCCAGACGCAAGGAACCGGGTTCACTTCCTTCATTGACAAGGACACGGCCGGAGCGATACCGTTTCATTATACATACCGATCATTCGGTTTTTCATGACAACGCCACCTCCTTCCATCAGGATGCCCCGGGCCATGGTGGCCTCCAGGGCGGCTGAAAGCGAGGTGGGCTGCCACCCGGCGGCGGCCCCTGCGGGTCAGCCAGCACAGAACAGAGGCATTCATGAACCTACCTATTATCTTGTTGATCACGGTGCTCGCCGTGCTGCTGGTCGCTGCCGCCATCGCCAGCTGGCTGGTGTGGAGGTGCCCCATCACCTTCTATAAGATGATGGCGCGTCGCTCGCTCAAGAAAAGCGGACTGAAGCAGGTGTTCGTGCCGTCCCCGAAGGGTCCCCAGGGCGTGTTCGTGGGCGGCTCCGGCCCGGTGCTCATGTTCCTGCACGGGGCCGGCGACCATGCGGGCACCTGGTCGCGGGTCGTCCCCGCCCTCCTCCGGGACTACCGCCTGGTGATCCCCGATCTGGCCGGGCACGGCAGCAGTGCGCCGGCCACCGGGCTGATCGAGGCCGCGGACATCGTCGCCGGACTGGAGGCGGTGCTGGAAAGCCAGCCCAAGGACCAGCCGGTGACCCTGGTGGGCAACTCGCTGGGCGGCTGGATGGCCATGGTGCTGGCCCAGCGCCATCCGGAGCGGCTGGAACGGGTGATCGCGGTGAACGGCGGCGCCTTGGCCATCCCCCCCGGACCGGTGAACCTGCAGCCCAGGGACCGGGAGGAGGCCCGCCAGACCATGATGCGGCTGCGGGATCCCGACTTTCCGCGCATCCCCGACAACGTGCTGGATGAACTGGTGCGCAAGAGCCGGGGCGGCCCGCTGGCGCGGTTCGCCGCGACCGCGGAGCGGTTCCTGCCCTGGATTATGGACGAGGCGAAGCTCGGCACCATCACGGTTCCGGTATTCCTGCTCTGGGGCGTGGCCGACCAACTGCTCACCCTGGACTACGCCAAGCAGATGCTGGGGGCCCTGCCCAACGCCCGCCTGATCCCCATCGACCACTGCGGCCATATCCCGCAGCAGGAGGCCCCGGGGCGGTTCCTGGAAGCCCTGGGCAAAGCGTTGCACCAACAAACGGAATAATATTTTCATCATTCGGAGGAAACAGCCATGCCCCAAATCCGGGTCAACAACGTCAACCTCTTCTACGAATTTCAAGGGCCGGAGGACGGTGAACTAATCATCCTCAACAACGGCGTGTTCATGAACACGACCTCATGGGCCTTCCAGATGCCCGACCTGGTCAAGCGCTACCGCGTGCTCACCTACGACATGCGCGGCCAGGGCCAAAGCGAGCATCCCGCCAGCGACTACACCCTGGAGCTGCACATGGAGGACCTGGTGGCCCTCATGGACGCCCTGGGGCTGGACAAGGCCCACATGGTCGGCACCTCGTACGGCGGCGAGCTCAACCTGCTGATGGGCATCCACCATCCCCAGCGCTGCCGCTCGCTGGTGATCATCGCCTCGGTCTCCCACAGCGATCCGCTCAACGCGGCCATGATCGAGCGCTGGCGCCTGGCGGCCAAGCTGGGCGACGGCCCCTTGTTCTTCCGCCTGATCTACGCCGACACCTACTCGGAACGGTTCCTGGTGGAGCAGCCGGGCCTCATCCCCATGGCCGAGCAGCGCTACGCCGAGCTGGACCTGGACGCCGCCGTGCGGCTGCTGGAGAGCTACCAGCGGTTCAACGTTCGCGCCGAGCTGGGCAGGATCAAGGTTCCCACCTGCATCGCTTCCGCCGAGCAGGACGTGCTCAAGCCCCGGCGCTACGGCGAACTCATGCACGACGCCATCCCCGGCTCCGAGTTCCACCTGATCACCGATGCCGGCCACGTGGTGGTGCTGGAGAAGGCCGCGGAGGTCAACACCATCATCCTCGGCTTCCTGGCCAAGCACAGCCGGTAGCCCTGTCCCACAACAAAGCCGCCCAGCCGGAACTCCGGCTGGACGGCGTTCCGCAGGCTACAGGTAACCCAAGGTCCGGGCCTGCTGGGTGAGCTCGGCGCGGAAATCCGGATGGGCCACGTTGATGAGTTCCAGAGTCCGTTCCCGCACCGTCCTGCCCCGCAGCCGGGCCACCCCGAATTCGGTGACCACGTGGTCGGTCAGGGAGCGGTGCAGGGTCACCGCCGAGCCCTCCGCCAGCCTCGGCACGATGGTGGACACGGTGCCCTTCTTGGCCGAGCTGTAGCAGGCGATGATGCTCTTGCCCTGGCCGTCGAAGCCGTCCACCGCGCCTTCGGCGGTGTCGGACTGCCCGCCGGTGCCGGAGTACTGGCTGGCGCCGATGGATTCGCTGGCCACCTGGCCGGTGAAGTCCACCGAGATGCAGGTGTTGATGGAGACCATCTTGGAATTCTGGGCGACCACCGCGGGGTGGTTCACCCAATGGCCCCGGTGGAACTCGACGGCGACGTTGTCGTCCAGCCAGTCGTAGAGCTTGCGCGAACCCATGCAAAAGGCGGTGACGAACTTGCCCGGCTTGAGCGCCTTGCGGGCGTTGGTGACGACGCCCATCTCGTAGAGCTCCATCATGGTGTCCACCAGCATCTCGGTGTGCACGCCCAGGTCCTTCTTGCCGCGCAGGGCCAGCGCGGCCGCGTTGGGGATGCCGCCGATGCCCAGCTGGATGGTGGAGCCGTCCTCCACCAGGTCGGCGATGTAGCCGCCGATGGCGTGGTCGGTGGGCGACGGGTTCGGGGCCGGCAGGCTCGGAACTTCCTGGTCGTGCTCCACGAAGAAGTCCACCTTGGACACGTGGATCTGGGTGTCGCCGAAGGTGCGCGGCAGGCGCGGGTTCACTTCCAGCACCACCAGGCGGGCCGCTTCCATGATGTCTTTCTCGTAGGTGACGCCCAGGGAGAGCGAGACGAAGCCGTGCTTGTCGGGCGGGGTGCAGGTGCCGAAGAAGATGTCGGGCCGGTGCGCGTGGATGCGGTCGGTGGCCGCCCGGTGCAGCATGTTCGGCACGTAGGTGACGGTGCCGGTGCCGGACTTCAGGGCTTCCCGGGAACCGGGAGCGTGGAACCAGCTGGCCAGCTCGAAATGCCCCTTCATCTCCGGCTTCATGTAGAAGTCGTAAGGCTTCAGGGTCATGCAGGAGAACACCCGCACGTTCTCCACCCGGTCGGCCATGATGTGGAAGCGCGACATGCAGCCCTGGGGCTCCGAGGCGCACATGGCCACGATCAGGTCGTTGTCGCTGGTGATGTGACCGACCGCCTCGTCCAGGGAGATCAGCTTGCTCCGGAAGGTGTCGTTGAAACTCATGTCTTTTCCTCCTAGGAAAGAAACTCGGATAAGCCGCGGGCGAGGTAGCCGCCGACGCACTCGACGAGGGCCCGCGCATTTTTTGGCGAATCGTCGAAGGCGGTCTCAATGCCGAAATAGTGGGCCAGGCCCATGAGGTAGCCGATCACGGTGGCCTCGTCCAGGTGTGGAGCGGTCGCGCAGATCCGGAACTCCGGCGGCCGCTTCTGGTAGCCGGCCGCGAAGGCGCCGTAGTAGGCGTTCACCACCGCGGGCAGGATGAACTCGGCCTCGCGCACGATGTTGTAGCAGTTCTTGTCGATGGAAAGGTACACCAGGAACAGCCAGAGCCCGCGCAGCTCGTATTCCAGGGCGTTCAGCGGCCCCGGTGCGTCCGCCATGTTCATGGAGATGAACGAGCGCACGTCGTGGCCGACCTTCTGGATCAGCTCGGCGTAGAAGACCTCCTTGGACTCGAAGTAGGTGTAGAAGGCGCCCACCGAGAGCTCGGCGCCACTGGCCACCTCGTGGATGTTGGTTTCGAAAAAGCCCTTTTCGCCGAACAGCTTGCGCCCGGAGCGAAGCAGGCGTTCGCGCGCCCCCTCCTCCAGGACGATGGGCAGCGGGGTGGCGGTGCCGCCGAACACCTTGTCCGGATCGAAGCTGAGGCCCGGGAACAGGCCGTCCGACAGGATGCCGCAGATGCTGTCCTGGTGCGACGGCGTGCCGCTGAAGGCCCAGGTGATGGCGCAGAAGCGCAGCCCGCCCAGGGCGAACAGGTATTCCCCGAGGCCCATCTCCCGCTTCAGCACCTGGCTCAGGCTGCGGATGTAGATGTCCACCAGCCGGCGCTCGTACTCCAGGTAGCGGTACTGCCCCTCCCGGAAGGCCGACACCAGGTCGGGGTGGACCTGGGAGTAGCGGGCGATCACTTCGACATAGTGCACCAGGCGTTCCCGGGGCGTGGCGCCCTCCACCTGGTCCACGGCCTCCCTGATCTGGTCCAGGACCCGGCCGAGGATGACCTTGAACAGGGCTTCCTTGCCGTCGTAGTAGCGGTAGAACACCCCGTTGGAGAGCCCCGCGGCCCGGCAGATCTCCGCCACCGACACGGTGCCGTACCACTTCCGTCCGAACAGATCCACCGCCGCCGCCACCAGACGTTCTTCGGTTTCCGGATTGCCCCGGCCTTCTTTTGCCATGCTTGGCTCCTGATACCCAAACCCGTATCTAATCGAGGTTTTTGTGAATGAGAGCTGAATCAGTATTTTCAGCAATCCTAGCGTTCCCCTCCGGATCCAGGCAAGTGGAAAACAAAATTTCGACGATATTGGAACTTTCAACTATGACAATACCGGCATTTTTCCGAATTTTGATCAGCTGGCTTGGGAATATCTCGGGAAATAAGAAAATTTTTCTTAAAATATTTTTCTTGACGCGTTTCAGGGACAGGCATATTCAGGTGAGAACCGATTCAGTTCTTATGGAGGTCCGTAATGCATGTAGGCATCATCGGGCACGGCACCTGGTTGCCTTCCGGTCGTTTGACCGCGAAGGATCTTGCTGCCGCGACTGGAATCCCCGAGGAAGTCATCGCCGTCAAATTCGGCATCAAAAGCAAGCCCATCGCGGGTCCCGCCGAAACCACCGCCGTCATGGGGCTGGCCGCCGCCCGCAAGGCCATCGCCGACGCCGGGATCGAGCCCGGGACCATCGACCTGGTGATCTGGTGCGGCGCCCAGCACAAGGACTATCCCTGCTGGCTGGCTGGGCTCTACGTGGCCGATCAGATCGGCGCCAAGACGGCCTGGAGCTTCGACATGGAAGCCATGTGCGGGTCGATGATGGCCGCCCTGGACGTGGCCAAGGCGCTCATGACCACCCACCCGGAACTGGAAACGGTTCTGCTGGTCTCCGGCTACCGCAACAACGACCTGATCGACCCGGCCGTCCCCGAAACCCGCTTCATGCTCGACATCGGCTCCGGCGGCTCGGCCCTGGTGCTGAAGAAGAACGCGGGCCGCAATGCCGTCCTGGCCTCCGCGTTCCGGGGCGACGGTTCCCTTTCCGAGATGTGCGTGGTGCCCGTCCTGGGCTCCAAGGCCTGGCCGCCGAAACCGGGCGACCAGGACCGCGCCCACTTCGTGGTGCCCGACGAGGCGGCCTTCAAGGGCAAGCTGGGCGAGACCACCATGCCCAACTTCTACGCGGTGATCCGGGAATCCGTGCGGCTTTCGGGCCTGCCCCCGGACGGCATCGACTACCTGGCCATCCTGCACTTCAAGCGCAGCGCCCACGACGCCGTGCTGGCGGAACTGGGCCTGAAGCCGGAGCAGAGCACCTACCTGGATGACTACGGTCACATCGGCCAGAACGACCAGGTGCTCTCGCTGGAACTGGGGCTCCGGGACGGGAAGATCAAGGACGGTTCCCGCATCGTGTTCGTGGGCGCGGGCCTGGGTTTCGTCTGGGCCTCCACCACCATCCAGTGGGGTCCCTGCGCGCTATGAGCCACCCGTTTAATAATTACGAACGTGGAACTTATGGCAACGCCGAGCTTCTTCCTTTGGACCTTGACAAGCGAAATGGATCATGCTCAATTCAAAACAAACCAATTGTTCGTTTTTTTAGTGATCTTCTCAACGTCCAGGCCCTTGCCTAGCAAGTAGGGGGCCGTCATTGCCGTCGTCAGGAACCCGAAGGTGATGCAGGAGGAGAAATGTTGGATCGTTTCGCGATGATAGCAGCCACAGGCAGCTTCCTGCCTGAAACGGAGGTGCACAACGATGAGCTGCGCGAGCGTTTCGCCCACCTCCCGGGTTTCGTGAACACGATGGAGGAGACTTCGGGCATCCGGCGCCGCTTCTATGCGCCGGAGGACTGGGCCACCTCGGATCTGGCCCTGCCCGCCGCGCGGCAGGCCCTGGACCGCGCCGGCATCCGGCCGGAGCAGGTGGACCTGATCATCCTCGGCACCGATTCGCCCGATTACATCACCCCGGCCACCTCGGTGGTGCTCCAGCACAAGCTGGGCGCGATCAACGCGGGCACCTTCGACATCGGCTGCGCCTGCGCCTCGTTCCCCACCGCCCTGGCCACCGGGGCGGGCTGGATCGCCACCAACCCGTCGATCCGGACCGTGCTGGTGGTGGGCGTCTACCTCATGCACAAGCTGGCCGACAAGAACGATCCGACCCTGTTCTTCTACGGCGACGGCGCCGGGGCGGTGGTGCTGGTGGCTTCGGATCATCCGGGCTTCATCGGCGCCGCCGCCCAGGCGGACGGTGCCTACCACAAGCACTGGGGCATCTATTCCGGCGGCACCTACGAACCCGCCAGCGTGGCTTCGGTTGAGGCGGGCCGCACCCAGGTCAGGTTCATCGAACGCTATCCGCCGGACGTCAACCACACGGGCTGGCCCCGGCTGGTGCGCAAGCTGGCCGCCGGATGCGGGTTCCAGGTCGCGGACATCGACTTCATCCTCTTCACCCAGGTGCGCAAGGCGTCCATCGAGCTGGTGATGGCCGACCTCGGGCTGCCCATGGAGAGGACCCACACCATCATGGAAAAGTGGGGCTACACCGGCTCCGCCTGCCTCCCCATGGCCCTGGACGATGCCCAGGCCAACCACAAGATTCATCCCGGCGACCGGCTGGTGCTGGTGGGATCGGGCGTGGGCTACAACCAGGCCGCGGTTGCATTCACGATGCCATGACCCGGCGGTAGCGCGGTCCGACGCCGCCGGATTGCATTTCTCAGAAGGGCCACCCGGCCTGGACACGGAAACAAAGGCAGTTCTCCCCTCCCACGGATTGCGGGTCCACCACGACCCCGTCCAAACCGCTTTGAAAGGAGCCTCAATGAAGATCTCGTTCGCAATCGTCGCCGCCGCCACGGTCGTTGCCACGACCCTGCCTGCCCAGACCGCCATCAACGTCACGGGCGCCACCGACATCACCATCTCGGGCCTGCTGGCCGTCGGCGCCAAGGACAGCCAGATCACCAACACCAGGGCCGCCCACACCGGGGCCAAGGCCGAGCAGCGGCTGGACGACAACACCTCCCGTCTGGTCATTTCCAGCACCTCCAAGATCACCGACGGCTGGCGGGTGATCTTCCGGGTTGAAAGCCGCTTCCAGGCCGATGTGCGGCCCAGCACCCCGATCGCACCCGGCGGCGCCGGCACCGGCAACTACGCCGGCTGGGCGGATGGCGACACCTGGGGCGGCATCGCCAGCCCCTGGGGTTCCCTGGTATTCGGCAAGTCAACCCTGTACTACACCGACACCATCTCCATGCCCTACCTGGGCATGCCGGCCCCCGGGGAAGGCTACCGGATCTGGGACGACAACGGCCTTGGAACCTTCAACATGCTGGATTCGGTGCCCATCGTCTACAAGGGCGGCACCGTCACCAATTCCTACACCAACGGCAACACCCGCAGCCAGAACGTGCTGCGCTTCGATTCCGTCGCCTTCAACGGCTTCAAGGCCTCCCTGGCCTACACAAAGAACCCCGACGGCGACGAGAACCGCTACGTGGCTCCCGGAACGGCCGGCTATGCCAGGAACTACGAGTCGGGCGGCACCTGGTACTTCCGCGGCCTCTACGACAAGGGCCCCATCGACGCTTCGTTGAGCTACGAGAACAAGCAGGTCCAGGGCGGCACCTACACCTCCACCGCCACCTCCGGCCCCCTCGACATGCAGGCCATCCGCCTGGGCGTGTCCTACACCTTCGACTCCAAGTTCAAAGTCGGCGTGGTGTTCGACAACACTTCCTACGACAATGGCGTCAACCAGAACAACAACGCCTCAGTCGTCAACCATTCCGCCCGGCGGAGCGTGTTCCTGGTGCCGATCTCCTACAGTTTCGGCGACCACGCCGTCTACGCCACCTACGCCAAGGCCGGCAATGTCTCTTCCGTCTCCAACACCGGCGCTTCCCAATTGAACCTCGGCTACGACTACGCCCTCACCAAGCGGGCCTTCGCCGGCGTCTACTTCACCGGCATCGTCAACCAGTCCAACGCGCACTACGCTCCGTTCCTTGCCAACACCACCTTCGGTCCCACCGGCAACAACACCGGCGAGAATTTCCACCAGATCGGCATCGATTTCAACTACTGGTTCTAGCCTTCCGCATGGATCAAGGCACGGCGCAACAGAACCCAAGGAGGGAACATGAACATCAAACGAAGGGCCCTTGCAGGCTTGGCCGTGGCCATGGCCTTGTGCGCGGGCGCAGCCCTGGCCCAGGACATCAAGATCGCCCACGTGTATGACAAGACGGGCCCGCTGGAAGCCTATGCCAAGCAGACCCAGATCGGCCTGATCATGGGCCTGAACTACGGCACCAAGGGCACCATGGCCATCAACGGACACAAGCTGGTGGTGATCGAAAAGGACGACCAGGGCAAGCCGGATGTGGGCAAGTCCCTGCTCGCCTCCGCCTTCGCCGACGATCATGCCGACATCGCGGTGGGCGCCACCAGCTCCGGCGTGGCCCTGGCCATGCTGCCGGTGGCCCAGGAGTACAAGAAGATCCTGGTGGTGGAGCCGGCCGTGGCCGATTCCATCACCGGGGACAAGTGGAACCGCTACATCTTCCGCACCGGCCGCAATTCGTCCCAGGACGCGATCTCCAACGCGGTCGCCCTGGACCAGAACGGGGTTTCGGTGGCGACCCTGGCCCAGGACTACGCCTTCGGCCGCGACTTCGTCAAGGCCTTCAAGGGCGCGCTCAAGCACGCCAAGCTGGTGCACGAGGAATACCTGCCGGTGGCCACCACTGATTTCACGGCCGGCGCCCAGCGCCTGTTCGATTCCCTCAAGAACCTGCCCGGACGCAAGGTCATCTTCATCAACTGGGCCGGCGGCGGCAACCCGTTCAAGATCGCCGACCTGAACCCCAAGCGGTACGGCATCGAGATTTCCACCGGCGGCAACATCCTTCCGGCGCTGGTGGCGTACAAGCCCTTCCCCGGCATGGAGGGTTCCGCCTACTATTACTACGAGATTCCCAAAAACCCGATCAACAAGTGGTTCGTTGCAGAGCACTTCAAGGAGTACAAGGTGCCGCCCGACTTCTTCACCGCGGGCGGCATGTCGGCTGGACTGGCCATCGTGGAGGCGCTGAAGAAGACCGGCGGCAACACCTCGACCGAAAAGCTGATCTCGACCATGGAGGGCATGTCATTTGAAACGCCCAAAGGCAAGATGATCTTCCGCAAGGAGGACCATCAGGCGCTCCAGGTGATGTACCACTTCAAGATCAAGGTCGACCCCAAGGTCGCCTGGGCCATCCCCGAGCTGGTGAGCGAAATCAAGATCTCGGACATGAACATCCCGATTCTCAATAAACGCTGAAGCTGGCTGGAACCGGCCGGGTTCCCACCCGGCCGGTTCCGACCTGCACCCCTGAACGTCCATCTCCCATGAGCAGCAATGACATTCGCCCTTGAAACCCAAGAACTGACCATCCGCTTCGGCGGCCACGTGGCCGTGAACGCCGTGTCCTGCGGCTTCGCTCCGGGCACGCTGACCGCCATCGTCGGCCCCAACGGCGCGGGCAAGACCACCTACTTCAACCTGATTTCCGGGCAGCTCCGGCCCAGTTCGGGGCACGTTCTCCTGCGCGGGGAGGACATCAGCCACTGCACCGCGCCCCAGCGAAGCCACCTCGGCATCGGCCGGGCGTTCCAGCTCACCAACCTGTTCCCGAACCTGAGCGTGCTGGAGAACATCCGCCTGGCGGTGCAGTCCCGGGCCGGCCTGGGCCACAACCTATGGAGCATCTGGAACAGCCACCGCGAACTGATCACCCGGGCCGAAGAGGTGCTGGAACTGCTGGCGCTCACCGCCAAGCGGGACACCGCCGCCGCCGCCCTGCCCCACGGCGACCAGCGCAAGCTGGAAGTGGGCATCCTGGTGGCGCTGGAGCCGGACGTGTTCATGTTCGACGAACCCACCGCCGGCATGAGCGTGGACGAGGTGCCGGTGATCCTCGACCTGATCCGTGCCCTGAAGACCCGCACGGACAAGACCATCCTTCTGGTGGAACACAAGATGGAC
Organism: Holophaga sp.; assembly: GCA_031292735.1. The sequence continues at coordinate 56,828 of JARLGP010000159.1, read as the reverse complement.
GTGGTCCGGGAACTGGCGGACCGCATCGTCGTGCTGCACAACGGGGCCCTCGTGGCCGACGGCGAACCGGCCGCGGTGATCGCCTCACCCATCGTGCAGGAAGCCTATCTCGGTGTCGAGGTGAAGAAATGAACGCGCCCCTGCTGAAGCTTGAAGGCGTGCACACCCACATCGGCGCCTACCACATCCTGCACGGCGTCGACCTGACGGTGGCGCGCGGCGAGATGACCGTGCTGCTGGGCCGCAACGGCGCCGGCAAGACCACCACCCTGCGCACCATCATGGGCCTGTGGCGCACCTCCCAGGGCAGCGTGCAGTTCCAGGGCGAGGACATCGGCTCGCACCCCACGCCGGAGATCGCCCAGCGGGGCATCGCCTACGTGCCCGAGAACATGGGCGTGTTTTCCGATCTCACCGTGTGCGAGAACATGGTCCTGGCGGCACGCAGCGCCAAGGACGCCCGGGGCATCGATGCCAAGCGGCTGGACTGGATGTTCGGCCTGTTCCCCGCGCTGAAGCGCTTCTGGCAGCATCCCGCGGGCCTGCTTTCCGGCGGGCAGAAGCAGATGCTGGCGGTGGCCCGGGCGATCATCGAGCCGCGCGCCCTGCTGCTGGTGGACGAGCCCAGCAAGGGCCTGGCGCCGGCCATCATCCTCAACATGCTCGAGGCGTTCCGGGAACTCAAGCAGACCGACACCACCATTCTGCTGGTGGAGCAGAATTTCAATTTCGCGCGCCAGCTGGGCGACCGCGTGGCCGTGATGGACGGCGGGCGGATCGTGCACGCGGGAACCATGGCCGCGCTGGCCGGGGACGAAAGCCTGCAGCAGCATCTGCTGGGCCTGTCCCTGGCGAGCCATCAATGATGAAGGAGTGCAGATGAGTTCTTCCACCCCAACGGCTCCGGCTTTGGACAAGCTGCCGACGGTGAAGCTTGACCGGGTGCCCCTGGTGCTGCTGCCGGTGCTGGCGCTGGCGGCGCTGCCGCTGGTCGCTTCGTTCTCCACCTGGGTCACGCTCACCTTCGCCGGGCTGGCCATGGGCATGATCATTTTCATCATGGCTTCGGGGCTCACCCTGGTGTTCGGCCTGATGGACGTGCTCAACTTCGGCCACGGCATCTTCATCACCCTCGGCGCCTTCCTGGCCACCACGATGCTGGGCCTGATGCCCACCTGGACGGCCAGCGAAAGCCTGGCCCTCAACCTGATGACGGTGGTGCCCACCATGCTGGTGGCCATGGCCCTGGCCGGGCTGCTGGGCCTGGTCTTCGAGCGCCTGATCATCCGGCCCGTCTACGGCAATCCCCTGAAGCAGATCATGATCACCATGGGCGGCATGATCGTGGGCCAGGAACTGATCAAGGTGTTCTGGGGCCCGCAGGCTATCCCGCTGCCGCTGCCGGGCGCGCTGCACGGCTCCTTCCTGCTGGGCGGCGACGCGGCGGTGGAGAAGTACCGGCTGATCGTGGTGCTGCTCGGCCTGCTGGTGTTCGCGGCCATGTTCTGGGTGCTCAGCCGCACCAAGGTCGGCCTGCTGATCCGGGCCGGCGTGCAGGACCGGGAGATGGTGGAAAGCCTGGGCTACCGCGTCCGCAGGCTGTTCCTGGGCGTGTTCGTGGCCGGTTCGGCCCTGGCGGGCCTGGGCGGCGTCATGTGGGGCCTCTACCAGCAGACCGTGACCCCGGAGATCGGCGGCGAGGTGAACGTGCTGCTGTTCATCGTCATCATCATCGGCGGCCTGGGTTCGGTGGGCGGCTGCTTCATCGGCGCGCTGCTGGTGGGCCTGGTGGCCAACTACGCTGGTTTCCTGGCGCCCAAGGTGGCGCTGTTCTCAGACATCCTCCTGATGGTGATCGTCCTGTTGTGGCGACCCCAGGGCCTTTATCCGGTGGTGAAGCGATGATGTTCCATGGGGTCCTCTCCGGCGATCTGCCGCGCAGCCGCGTGCTGATGGTGCTGCTGGTCGTCATCGCGCTGGGGCTGGCGTTCGCGCCCTTCATCTTCCCCGGGGCCAAGGCCATCAACGTGGCCGCCAAGATCTGCATCTTCATCGTGCTGGTGGCCAGCTTCGACCTGCTGCTGGGCTACACCGGCATCGTCTCCTTCGCCCACACCATGTTCTTCGGCATCGGCGCCTACGGGGTGGCCATCGCCCTCAACGGCATGGGGCCCACCTGGCCGGCGGTGGGGGTGGGGGTGACCGGGGCGCTGGTGGTCTCGCTGGTGCTGTCCCTGCTGATCGGCCTGTTCAGCCTGCGGGTGAAGGCGATCTTCTACGCCATGATCACCCTGGCGGTGGCCACCGCATTCCAGACGCTGGCCTCGCAGCTGTCCGCCTTCACCGGCGGCGAGGACGGCCTGAGCTTCAGCGTGCCCCACGTGCTGTCGCCGACCTTTTCCCTCTCCGAGCATCCGTTCCTGGGGGTGTCCCTGGACGGCAAGCTGGTCTCCTACTACCTGCTGGTGGTGGTGGCCCTGGTGCTGTTCCTGCTCATGCTGCGGATCGTCAACTCGCCCTTCGGCCGGGTGCTGCAGGCGATCCGGGAGAACCCGTTCCGGGCCGAGGCGCTGGGCTACCGGACCGTCATGTACCGCACCTCCTCCAATGTGCTGTCGGCCGTGTTCGCCACCCTGGCGGGCGCCATGCTGGCCCTGTGGCTGCGCTACAACGGGCCCGACACCTCGCTGGCCTTCGAGATCATGATCGACATCCTGCTCATGGTGGTGATCGGCGGCATGGGCACCATGTACGGCGCGGTGGTGGGCGCCACCCTGTTCCTCATCGCCCAGAACTACCTGCAGGACCTGCTCAAGCTGGTGGGACACGCCTCCTCGGGGGTGCCCGTGCTGCGGGACGTGCTGAATCCGGACCGCTGGCTGTTGTGGCTGGGGCTGCTGTTCATCCTGAGCATCTACCGGTTCCCGGCCGGGATCGTCGGCAAGCTGCGGGGCGGGAGGAGACGCGCGGCCTGAACGAAGGATCCGCCGGAAGACGACGAGGCGCCCCCGCGGGCGCCTCGTTCGGATTCAGGCGGCTACTTGGCCGCGCCGCCGCCCAGGTCGTTGCTGAACGCCTTGAGCAGGTCCTGCTTCTCCTTGGCATATTCCTCTTCGGTGATCAGGCCCTGTTCCCGGAAGCGCTTGAGCTCACGCAGATGCTCCTCGGTGCTAACGGCCCGGAGCGAGGCGGCGGGCTGCACCGCGGGGGCGGGCGCGGCAGCGGGAACGGGCTGGGTCGCGGGGATGCGCTGCGCCACCGCCGCAGGCGGGGCGCTGACCGCCTGGGGAGCCGGCGGAACGAGGGGCAGCACCACCCAGTCCGCCCTGCGCACCTCGCCTCCCGGGGCCTTCAGGACCACGTCGGCGGCCTTCTTGGTGCGGGAACCGAAATCGAATTTCGGCATCCAGTCGCCCCCCAGGGACACGTAGTAGATGAAGTCCAGCCGGGCGTCGTGGACGATGAGGTTGAGCTTGCCGTCCTGGACGAAGAGCCGCCCGGTGACGGCCAGGGACGAGCCGAACAGCTTCCGGCTGCGGGTGGCGGTGCTCAGCAGTTCCAGGTCGTCGCCCGGCTGGGCCAGGGCCAGGGCCTCCGCCATGGGGTAGGCGAAGGTCTCGATCTCCTTGGGGTTGAACAGCGGCTCTTCCCCCGCCTTGGTGACCACCCGCACGGTGCCCAGGGCCTGCACCAGGGTCGCCCCGTCCACCTGGATCGGCTGGCTGTTGGCGGGCGCGCCCTTTTCCGCGGGGCTGCGCCTGACGAAGCTGTACGGTGCGAAATCCCAAAGGCGCTTGGTCTTGGCGGCCGAGAGCGATGCGGGGACCATCAGCAGGGCCAGAGCGGCGTATGGCAAACGTCTCATGCGAAGCCTCCAAAGCGGACAGCAAGTCTGTTCAAGAAACGGATCAGACTACTATGCGCCCGCCCGGGGTGGCTCTGCGAGGGTTTTTCGGGCCGCGACCGCAGCCGTTCCCGGGCTCTTGCCGAACCGCTCAAGGCACCAGAATGTCCAGCCCCGGAAAGTAGGTTCGGTACCTTGCGGCATCTCGGGTAAGCAGGCGGTAGCCGGCCAGGGCGGCGTGCGCGCCGATGTAGAAGTCCGGCAAGGTCGAGGTTTTCGTTCCGCCCCTGCGCCGGTAGGCGAGGAAGCATTTCCCCGCAAGGAAGGCCGCTTCCCACGGCAGGTTTTCCCTCCGGAACATTTCGGGGGGAAGGGCCGCCTCCAGCTGCTCCACCCGTTCGAACCCGACGGAAACCTCGGCGAAGATGATGGGGTTGATCACCAGTGGGACCCGCTCCGCTTCCCTGGCCAACACCCTGGCGGAGCGCTCGGCCCATACGGGATCCTGGGTGGCCACATCCAGGATCACGTTGGCATCCACCATGAGCGGAATCATCGGCCGCGGGTCACGGCCATGATTTCATCGGTGGTCATCTGGACCGTGGCGCTGCCCCGCAAACGCCGGAGCAGCAGGCCGCCCCGGCTTTCCTTGCCGGAGGGCGGCGCCTGGAAGATGCGTACGGAAGTACCATCAAACTCGAACATCACCTCGGTGTTGGGCAGCAGCCCCGCCTTTTCCCGGATGTCGATGGGAATCGTCACCTGTCCTTTGGATGTGATCCGCATCGGGTTCTCCTCTTACCGGTAAGAGTAATACCCAGACAAGGACCCTGCAAGCCGGCCCGCTACCTCCGTTCCAGCAGCACCAGGGCGTTGCCCGGCACGGTGGTCTGGCCATAGGCGCGCCACAAGGCGGGGTAGGCCGCGGGCTGGACCACGGCGTCCTGCCAGATGGCGGACCGCTTCAGCAGGAGACCCCCAGGCTGGGCCGCGCTGCTGATCTGGAAGCGCAGCGGGCCCTGCCGGATCTCGGCGCTGCGCGGCTGGTAGGCCACGCGGTAGCCGTCGGGCAGGCTCAGGGAGAGCTCGGCGTCCAGACCGAAGGTGGCGGGCACCAGGAAGGGGAACTTCACCACCGGCAGGGCGGGCTGCACCGGCGCCTCGCCCATGGGGATCAGGTCGGAGGGCAGGTTCAGGATCATCATGTCGCCCTGCAGGCAGGCGAATTGGGGGATGCGGACGGTCATGGTCACTTCCGGGGCCCGGGTGAGGTCCAGCAGATCGGAGACGGTGAAGCCTTCCATGACCGCGCCCTTCTTGATGTGATCGGCGGCGGTCTGGAACAGCACCTTGCGGTCCTGGTCGTTGCGGCCGTAGAGCAGGGTGCGGATCTGGTGATCGAACAGCCCGCCGTAGGCCAGGGTGATCCGCCCGGCCAGGGTGCCGGCGGCGTCCAGGGCCATGTCCCAGCGGGCGCGCACGAACTGGCGCTGCTCGTCCACCGCGGGGGTGGTGACGGCCTGGCCGACCCCGTCGGCCACCAGCAGGCCGGGACGGCCGCCGTTGGCGGCGGTCAGCTGGCCCAGCCGCGCCAGGTTCTGGTTCAGGTCGTAGAACCGCGTCCCCGACGGCAGCTCCACCCGGGCCAGGATGTCCTGGTACTCGTTGAGGCAGGCCAGCGCCGACAGCTTCACGCGCAGCTCCTGGAGGAACACCGGCTGGGCCGACAGCCCCGCCGCCTCCAGCAGGGACTGGAACAGGACGAACTTGTCCCGGGTGTCGGCGTAGCGGTTGGCCAGGATGATCCCGGCCCGGGTGGGCTGGTAGCCGACCCGGCCCAATCCCAGGGGCACGCCCTGGATCTCCTTGATGACGAACAGCGCCAGCCGATCCACCTTGGCCTCGGGGCTGGCCAGGCCGGCGGTGAGTTCCCGGGCCTTGGCCTGGACCGCGGGATCGGGCCGGGCCGCGGCCTGGAACCGGTCATGCAGCCAGCGGCCCAGCTGGGCCCGGTCCTTGGCCACGGTCCAGACCATCCGCGGCACCACTTCCGCCTCCGGCACCATGCCGGTCTCGGGCACGATCTGCGGCTGGTTGCGCACCTCCCAGGTGTATTCCACGCCCCCCGCGGTCCTGCGGATCCGGGGCCCGGGCGCCTGGTTGAACATTTCGTACTGCAGCCCGGCCTTGGCCGGAACCTTCAGGGTGAGGGACTTCCTCAGCACGGGCTCGTAGCCGGCGAACAGCGATTCGCCCATGAAGGGCTCGGCGGTTTCCGGCTTCAGGCCCGGCAGCGGACTCACCCGGTACTTCAGTTCCATCACCGCGCCCACCTGGACGCCGGGGAAGGAGATCACCTTCAGCCGGGCGGTGGAGTAGAAGGGGGCGGCGGCGGCCTCGGGGTCGGAGACTTCCATGATGCCGTTGGCCTCGGGCTTCCGGGTGCCGCCGTCCGGCAGGTGGGTGACGGCCAGCAGCACCTGGCAGCTTTCGGAATCGCCCCGGAACGGGATCTTCTGGTCGCTGAGCTGGCGCATGGCGCGGTCCTGCAGGACCTTGACGAGCACGTGGCCCTCGGTGGTGGTGCGCCCCCGGGCGTCCAGGGTCACCACCGCCTCGTCCAGCAGCACCACGGCCCCGGCCTGGGGATAGCGGCCGGCGTCGGCGGGCTGCTTGAGGGCCGCGGTGATGGCGGCCGGGCTGGCCGCAGGCAGGATCAGGCCGGTGACCATGGCCAGGCTTTGCAGCAGGTGGCTCACCTTCATTTCGCACCTCCCTGGCGCAGCAGGATGACTTTGCCGTCCCGCAGCCGGCCGCGCTGCTCCAGCAGCTGGCGCAGGCCCTGGTAGGCGCTTCCGGAATAGTAGAGGGCGGAGGCGGTGAAGTCCTCGCCGTAGGCCAGGCCCTCCGGGCCGGCGACGCAGGTGCGGGCGAGGGCGGCGCCGCCGTCCTTGAGGTCCACCGGCGCCGGCAGCGAGCGCACCGTGTAGCCGGGGGGCAGCTTCACCGTTTCCCGGATGCGCGACTGCACCGCGGCCTCCAGCATCAGCGGATAGTTCCGCTGGGCCGCGGTGGCCCCGGCCAGCAGGGATCCCAGCAGCAGGTCCAGCCGGCCGCCCTGGCCCGGGGTGGTGAACACCAGGTAGTCGCCGGCCCGGGTGCCCTGGTCGGCGGCGGTGAGGGTGAAGGACATGCGGGCCGGGGCGTTGAGGTCGTCCAGGTCGGGCAGCACCAGGTCGCTGAGCGAGCCGCCCGGGAGGATCCGCCCGGCCAGGGTGGTGAAGAACATCTCCCGCCGGGCCGGGGCCAGGCTGTTCAGGAACTGCCGGAACACCAGGTCGTAGATGCCGGTGGGCTCCATCACCACCTTCGAGCTGAGCGCGCCGTCGGCGCCCAGGCGGGTCTCCAGGGTGATCTCCATGCGGTTGTCGCTGGGCGGGGCCAGCGGCGTGGACTGGATGTCCTCGCCCTCGGGGGTGCAGACCAGGGCGAACTTGTACTGGTCCGAGTAGGGCAGGTACTGGCGGGAATCCTCGGCGGTGGGGTCCAGGAAGGTGAAGCTGCGGTCGGCCCGGCGGATGGCGACGATGGCGTGGTTGAACTGGATGCCCGGCAGGTCCACGTCCCTCCGCACCCCGGAGGTGATGAGGACGTTGTAGGCGTCCACCCCGATGGAGCGCAGCAGGGTCACCAGGAACTGGGCCTTGTCCCGGCACACGCCGTACTTGCGCTGGAAGGTCTGGTCGGCCGAGACCGGCTTGAACCCGGCCTTCTCGCCGGTGAAGGCGGTCTCCACATAGCGGATGTTGCGCGAGGCCCAGAAGTACAGGGCCTCGATCTTCGCTTCCTGGGTGGTCTTGCCGGCGGTCACCTGGGCCACCAGCTGGGTGAGCTGCGGGGTCATCTTCTGGCCGTCGGCGGAGAGCTTGTAGAACCAGCGGGACACGTCCTGCCAGGTGGGGATGGTGGAGAGGGCCAGCACCGGGGTCACCTCCGGCAGGGGCGGCATGGACGGTTCGGGAATGATCTGGGGCTGCTCACCCACCTGCCACTGGTAGGTGACGGCGCCGTCCCGCTCGGTGCGGGTGAAGTCCGCCTGGCCGCGGTAGACCTTCCAGGACAGCGGCATGGAGGCCGGCAGGGTCACGCTGTAGCTTTGCCGCAGCACCGGCTGCTCGCCCTGCAGGGACTCCAGCAGGGAAAAGGTGTGGTCCATGGGCGGCGCGTTGCGGCGCACCTCGGTGTCCACCTCCACGGTGGAGCCCACCTGCAGCTGGGGGAAGGAGATCAGCACCAGGCGCACGTTCTGCAGGTAGAACGGGCCGTGGGCGGGCATGGGCAGGTCCTTGATGTTGTCCTGGCCCACCGCCGTCACCTGGCCGTCGGGGCCGATCACCACCGCCCGCTTCACCACCACCTGGTCGTACTTCTCGTAGTAGCTGTCGCCGTACTTGGAAAGCGGGCCGATGCCCGGCTCCTGCAGGATCGTGGCGCGGTAGTGGGTGGTGGACAGGTATTTGCCGTCGGCCTTCACGTCGAAGGTCTCGCGGCTGTCCTCCACCACGGCCATGGCCTGGGGAAACCGGGCGGCCAGCGCCTTCCAGTCGGTATCCGCCCGCAGGGCGAGCGTGGTCGCCGCCAGCACCAGCCAGGTAAGTATTGGTTTCATCGTCGCTCCGCTGTGGAAGGGGGGAACCGCATGAAGGGGGCCGGGCTCAGGGGGAGGCCCAGGCCGCACGCATCCGGGCCACGGCCCGGGCCGGGTCGGGCTCGGACCACAGGCCGCGGATCAGCGCCACCCCGTCCAGCCGGGGATGACGCAGGGACCCGGCGTTGGCCGCGGTGATCCCGCCCAGGGCGAGGATCCGCCCGGCCACCGGCGGCATGGCGTCCAGCACCGCGTGCAGCTTGCCGGGGCCCCAGGCGGGCCCCTTGCCGGGAACCGGGAACACCGGCGACAGGATCAGTTGGCGGGCGCCGGCCCGTTCCGCCACCTGGGCCGGGTCGTGGATGGGCCGGGACAGGGGCAGCAGGTGCGGGGGCACCGGGGGATAGGCCTCGGGCGCGTGCAGCCCGCAACCGGCCGCCAGGGCCACATCCAGCCGACCGTTCAGCCACACCTCCAGACCGGGCGCCGACTGGCGCACCCAGCGCGCCGCGGCCACCAGGCCCCGGGGGTCCATGGCCTCGCGGATCATGAGGGCATCCACGCCGGAGTGGATCACACGCTCCCAATGAGCCTGATCCAGCCCTTCGCCGGGGGTGACCGCAAGGATATGCATAATTAAATTATATTTTCTCCAGACTGGACCGCCACGCGAAACGTCCCGCGCCCTTCGAGGGTAGCGCAATTCCCGGGAAGCTCCCGATCAGCCGACCAAGGTCTTGAGTTCCTCCACCCCGGCCTTGGGCTGGGCCAGCAGCTCCAGGTTTTCCGTAACATGCCCGGAGCAGCCCATGCCGCACAGGGCGGTGGTGACGCCGGGGCAGGAGCGGGCGAACTGCAGGGCGATCTGGGCCGGGGTCCGGCAGCCTTGCAGGACCCCGGCCGGGAGCCGGTGCAGGATCCGGGCCTGCATCAGGCTGGCGGAGACCTGGACCTGCAGGCCGGCGGCCCGCGCCGCCTCCAGGGGGGTGAGCAGCGCGCCGCCGAAGGGCTGGGTGGCCCGGTTGAACGCCTCGGGCATGGCCAGGTTCAGGGGCAGCTGGATCCAGCGGAAGTGGTGGTGCTTGCCGCCCGCCGCCAGGGCGTCCTCCAGCAGCTGCTCCAGGCCCAGGTGGTCGGGCGCCTCGGGCGGCACCCGGAACCCGTTCCAGGTGGCGCAGCCGTAGGCGCCGATCAGCCCCTGGGCGGCCAGCTCCTCGCAGGCCTCGAAGGCCTTGCGCAGCACCGTGCGGAACTTCTCCGGCCCCAGCGCGGGACGCTGGTGCTCGGGGTTGTGCAGGTGGAACAGGTCCACCCGGGCCACCTGCAGCGCCTCCAGGGACACCCGCAGCTGGTGCGCCAGGTAGGCCGGGGTCAGGGCGTGGCAGCCGTCCACCACGTCCTCGGGCGCCAGCACCCCGGGCCCGGCCAGCACCCGCTGGAACCAGGCCCGGGGCTGTTCCGGGTGCACGCCGTCGGCCATGGGCAGGTAGCCGGCCTTGGTGCTCACGAAGAAGGACTCCCGCGGCAGCTCCCGGAACACCTCGCCCAGCGCCCGCTCGGAACGGCCCATGCGGTAGTTGGCGGCGGTGTCGAACACGGTGCCCCCGCCCTGGGCGAAGGCGCGGGCCGCTTCGCGGTAGCCGTCGTCGGTGGTGGGGTCGGGGTCGCCCAGGTAGGTGCCGAGGCCGATGCTGCTGAGTTCCATGGGGGGGACTCCTACGGCTGCTGGGCCTGGACCCGCTCCCGGTCCAGGGCCGGAATGATGCGCCAGTTGTCTTCGCTGGCCGGAGCGAGGGTGGGACGGGACAGGACGTACTCCAGCAGGAGGTTGCGGAACGGCGCCCGGCTCTGGAATTCGGGCCGGCCGGACCAGCCCATGGCCTCCAGGTAGCCGCCCGTACCGCTGAGGCGGCCGGCGGGGAGGCCAAGAGTGAAGGTCTGGTCGTCCTTCACCGGCTGGCCCTGGAATTTCAGGTCCACCACCCGGGTGCCCGCCGGGCGGGAGATGTCCAGGGCGTAGGTGCAGCCGTCCAGGGTGTCGAAATCGCCGGGACCGGTGCCCTTGGCGAACAGTTCGGGATTGTGGCTGAAGTTGTAGAACCGGGCGGCGTGCTCCAGGTAGGCCCTCAGCTGGCGCCCGGTGACCCGGATCCGGTCGATGCGTTCGTCATCCGGGTGGAGGGCGTAGAACTGGCGCACCGAGGTGACCCCCTTGGGAATGAAGATCCGGGCGCCGGGGGTGGCCAGGGCGGTGATCTGGGCCCCGCTGGCCTGGCGCGCCACCGTGTGCAGCAGGTGCATGAGCGGGGTGTCCTCCATGCGCGACCAGCGGCCGTCCAGGTCGGTGCCCAGGTTGGTGGCGAAGGTGTTCAGGTAGGTCTCGGTGGCCGCCCGCAGCGGGGCGGTGAGCTCCAGCACCTGGGGGTCGTTGGCGGTCTCGGGGCCGGGCTGCTGGATGCGGATCCGGTGGGAGACCAGCTCCCAGCGGCCCCTCCGGGCCCGGCGGAACACCAGGTCGGCCACGCCCACCGCCTGGCCCCGGGTTCCGGCCTGCAGGATGGGCACGCCGTTGGCCTCGGTGCTCACCATCTGCCCGCTGCGACCGGCCAGGATCAGATCGATCCCCGACACCTGGGTGGCCAGGCACAGCGCCTGGTTCTCCGGATCGGCGCAGGGCTCCTTGCCCAGGCCCCCGTTCAGCGCCACGATCACCAGGTCCACCTTCTCCTGCTCCCGGAGCAGGGGGATGAGGATCTTGGCGTCGATCACCGGATCCTGGAAGGTCAGGTCATCGGACCCGACCGGGTTGACCGCGGAAGCCAGCCCCACCACGGCCACCTGCACCCCGCCCACGTCCAGCTTGACGTAGGGGGTGAACACCCGCCGGCCGCCGGCGGTGAACATCACGTTGGCCGCCAGCCACGGGAACTGGGCCTGGTCCTCCAGGGCCCGCACCTGCTGGAGGCCGGAGTCGAACTCCTGCCGGCCCACCACCATGGCGTTGTAACCCAGGGAATTCATGATGGCCATGGAGGGCTCGGGCAGCTTGCGGTTGAGCTGGGACCATACATAGTTGATGGGTTCCCCCCGGGTGGCGCCGCCGCAATCCACCAGCACCGTGTTGGGGTTGGCGGCGCGCAGCGCGCGGACCAGGGTGGCCAGCCTGGCCCAGCCCTGGTTCGCCGGCTGGAGGGTGAAGCTGTCCTGGGGCAGCACATGCCCCTGCAGGTCCGTGGTGGTAAGCACCTGGAGATGCACTTCCTGGGCATTCATGGCCAAGGCGCACAAAAGAATACCCAACCACCGGATCACCATTTCCTCCTCTGAACTGCCTGACCATAACCATACCCGGTCGCGGCCAAAATGAACCCGTCCGCTCGCAGTTTGCTTGGTTCCACCGGCCGCAACAGGTACACTGGCGGTTCACCCAGGAGTTCCCATGCAAGAAGTTCAGATTAAGGCCCCCAAGCACGAATTCACCCTGCTCTGCGATGACATCCGCCAGGAAATGGGAGGGAAGACATCGCTCATGGGTCTGTACGACCACCACATCGTCGTGCCGCAGGTGCCTTTCGTCCTGCCCAAGGTCTGTTTCTACACCCGCTTCTCGCGCATGGACGGAACCTTCAAGTTCAGCTTCTCCATCATCTCCCCCAACGGCGAGCGCAAGGACATCATCCGCGACAGCGATGTGGAGATCCCCGACGGCGCCAAGGAAGGCACCTTCAACGTCATCGCCTCCCCCTTCGAGGTGGGCGCCGAGGGCGTTTATGAAGTCATCATCGGGCTCACCAAGGGCGCCGACCGGTTTGAGTATGTCTATAAATTCGCCATCTCCGACGGCACCCGGCTCCAGGCCGATTACGAAAAAGCCATGGCGGAAGGCCAGAAGGGCACCGTCAACTAAGTTTTTCCCGGCGCCATCCAGGGAACGGGCTCCGGTCCGTTCCTTGTCGTTTATGCTTGGTGGATGATGGACCGCTACGCCAAGCAACGCATCTTTCTCGGCTCCGAGGCCGACGGGCGGCTGCGCTCGCGGCGGGTGGCCGTCGTGGGACTGGGGGCCACCGGATCGGTGATCGCCGCCTGGCTGGCCCGCGCCGGGGTGGGGCACCTGACCCTGGTCGACCGCGACCTGGTGGAGAACTCCAACCTCCAGCGGCAGATCCTGTTCACCGAAGCGGACCTGTTCCAGGCCAAGGCGGAAACCGCGGCCCGGCACCTGCGGGAGGCCAACTCCCAGATCGACATCCGCCCGGTGGTGGCCGACCTCACCAGCGGCAATGCCCGCCAGCTGCTGGACGGGTTCGACCTGATCATGGACGGCAGCGACAATTTCGAGGCCCGCTTCCTCATCAACGACTACGCCATCCTCACTGGCACCCCCTGGATCTACGCGGGCGCCATCGGCGGCGAAGGCATGGTCTGGCCGCTGAACCCGCCCCGCACCCCCTGCCTGCGCTGCCTCATGGAGGAGCCGCCGGCCGGGGGGGACGTGGACACCTGCGACAGCACGGGGGTTCTGGGCCCCACGGTGGGGGTGGTGGGCAGTTGGGCGGCCATGGAGGCGATCAAGCTGCTCACCGGGGCCGAACCCCACGCGGAGCTGGCCCGCTTCGATTTCTGGCGCAACGAGCGGCAGTTCATCAAGCCGCCGGCCAGCCGATGCCGGTTCTGCACCGGCAAGGTCACCGAGTTCCTCAACGCCCGGTGGACCATGATGGCCTCCCGGCTGTGCGGGCTGGACGGCGTGCAGATCCGGGTCAATCCGCCCGGCCACCTGGACCTGGAGGGGCTGCTGACCCGCCTGGAACGCCGCACCGGCCGGCCCTGGAAGCTCAATCCGCTGGCCCTGTCCGGCCAGGAGGGCGACCTTTCCATCATGATCTTCCGGGACGGCCGGGCGCTGCTGCACGGCGACATCACCCCCGAGCGCGCCCGCGGCTGGTATACCGAAGTTGTGGGATGCTAGAGCCATGATCACCCTCACCCATGTGGGCAAGCAGTACGGGCGGATCCACACCGCCCTGGCGGATATCAGCTTCCAGATCGACCCGGGCGAGTTCATCTTTCTCACCGGGCCCAGCGGCGCCGGCAAATCCACCCTGCTCAAGCTGCTGTTCCGCGAGCAGGTGCCCACCACCGGCGAACTTCGAGTGGCCGGCCACCGGCTGGCCTCCATGGCGCTCAAGGAGATCCCGGTGCTCCGGCGCAAGATGGGCATCGTGTTCCAGGATTTCAAGCTGATCCGGAGCATGACCGTGTTCGAGAACGTGGCCTTCGTCCTGAAGATCCTCGGCGTGAGCCACGCGGAGCAGAAGCAGCGCGCCTTCCGGGCGCTGAAGATGGTCGGCCTCCAGCACAAGCTGGCCAGCTACCCGCTGCAGCTCTCCGGCGGCGAGCAGCAGCGGGTGGCCATCGCCCGGGCCCTGGTGAACGACCCGCTGGTGCTCATCGCCGACGAGCCCACCGGCAACCTGGATCCGGACCTGGCCCAGGAGATCATGGCCCTGTTCGAACGGATCAACGGCCAGGGCACCACCGTGCTGGTGGCCACCCACGATCGCAACCTGATCCAGCGCATGAAGAAGCGGGTCATCGGCCTGGACCATGGGCGCCTGGCCTTCGACTACCCCGCCCCCGCCAGCATGGTGGTGCTGCCCCCGCTCGCCTAGAGACCCAGGCCGAGAGCCGCTCCCGGCGCCTCCGCGGAGGCGCTGGAGGCGGACCGGAGCGGGTTTTGCCGGCCCCAGGCCAAGGCCCACGCAGTCCGGCCCCCTCCCGGGGTCCGCGGGTGTCTTCTTCATGGAAAATTTGCATTTTACGTTTCGTAAAGTGTTTTTCGAAATTACCGTTCATTTGCAGGTTCGGATCTGGTCGCTCAAAAAGATCATCTTACAAAAAGAAAATGCTTTAATTTCAACAAGAAAACAAAATTTACACTCTCAAAAAAAACCAAAAAGACGCTCGAACGGCGTTGATGATTTGTGCCATCATTTCCCCAGCGACAGAGCATTGTGATGCCAGCCTCCCGGCCAAGTGGACGGGAGGGTTGTCCGGCCCCATAGAAGGTTTGAATCAGGCCCACTGCGGCCTCCTTATACAGGTGTACCCATGAGCAGCATTCCCGAAGGAACCTGGGTCGAAGTGGAACGGCCCCTCCCCGACACCAACCGGCGCCTGCCGGCCAACCCTTTCGACCCGTTCAGGGGGGCCGCCCGCACGGTGCGGGTTTCCGGCTTCCTGCTGGAGGGCGGCGAGCTGGGCCAGCAGGTGCGGATCCGCACCATCACCGGCAAGGTGCACGTGGGCAAGCTGAGGATCGAGAGCCCCAGCTACGGGCACAGCTTCGGCCATACGGTACCCGAGCTTCTTCGGGGCGGACGGGGCGGGCTCATCTGACCCTTTCCGCCCGGCCGGTGTAGCATGTTGCCATGCTCTACCAGACCCGCGCCGTCATCCATTTGGACAACATCCGGGCCAACCTGCTGGCCATCCGGAAGGTCATCGGCGAGCGCAAGCTGCTGGTCGCGGTCAAAGGCAATGCCTACGGTCACGGCGCGGTGCCGGTGGCGCGGATGGCCGAAGCGGCGGGAGCGGACTGGCTGGGCGTGGCCGCCGTGCCGGAGGCCATGAAGCTGCGGGACGCGGGGATCCACCTGCCCATCCTCAAGCTGTCCCCCGCCTTCCCCGAAGAGATGGAGGCCGCGCTGGCGGCCACGCTCACCCTCGCGGTCTGCGACCGGGACAACGCCCTGGCGCTGGAGTCAGTGTGCGCCGCCCAGGCGGCCACCGCCACGGTGCACCTGGCCTTGGACACCGGCATGGCCCGGATCGGAGTCCCTCCCGAGGATGCGCCGAAGCTGGCCCGGTTCCTGGCGGAACAGTGCCCCCATCTGCATATCCAGGGCGCCTTCACCCACCTGCCGGTGAGCGACGCCGCCGACCCCACCTACACCAAGGCGCAGGTCCAGCGTTTCAAGGGCGCCGTGGCGGCGGTGGAAGCCGCGCTGGGGCACCGGCTCGAACTGGTCCACTGCGCCAATTCCGGGGGGGTCCTGGCCCATCCGGAGAGCCTCCTGGACCTGGTCCGGCCCGGCATCATGATCTACGGCTTCTACCCCGATCCGGGCACTCCGCGGACCGTCCCCCTGCTGCCCGGCCTCTCCTTCCTCACCCGGGTCTCGTTCCTGAAGCGGGTGCCGGCGGGCACGTCGGTGAGCTACGGCCTCACCTGGACCACCCCGGAAGCCACCTGGATCGGCACCCTGCCGGTGGGCTACGCCGACGGCTTCAACCGGCTGTTCTCCAACCGGGGCCGGGTGCTGGTGGCCGGCCGCTCCTACCCGGTGGTGGGGCGCGTCTGCATGGACCAGACCATGGTCAACCTGGGCCCGGAGACCACCGTGAAGGTGGGCGACGAGGTGGTCCTCATCGGCCGCAGCGGCGCGGAGGAGATCACCGTGGACGAGTGGGGCCAGGCGCTGGGCACCATCAGCTACGAGGTCACCTGCCAGATCGGCCCGCGG
This sequence comes from Holophaga sp., assembly GCA_031292735.1. Next base: position 40,807 of record JARLGP010000159.1, on the reverse strand, counting down.
GTGGAGCGGATCTACCTCGGCTGAGCCGGCCCGGGCCAGGCGCCTGCCGCCCCCGTGACGAGCGGTCGCCCCCCCGAGGCCATAATTCGTGGCTTCAAGTCATGACTTCGCTGCCAAGCTGGAATCCCTTCGTTGCGAGTGAACCCATGGCCCAGCCCCTCAAAGAAACCCACTACCTGTTGTCCGCCGCCAACGTGAAGCAGCTGGGGGTGGCCCACGCCGAAGTGGCCTTCGTGGGCCGTTCCAACGTGGGCAAGAGTTCCCTGCTCAACGCCCTGTGCTTCCAGAAGGGACTGGCCAAGACCAGCAAGACCCCGGGACGCACGCGGCTCATCAACGTCTTCCTCACCGGCGTCGACCGCTGGATCGTGGACCTGCCCGGCTACGGCTTCGCCCTGGGCCCGGCCAAGGAACGGGAGACCTGGCAGGCCATGGTGGAGGGCTACCTCACCGGGCGGAAATCGCTTCGCATGGTCTATGTGCTGGTGGACGCCGAGGTGGGCCCCACCAAGCTGGACCACCAGATGCTGGACTGGCTGCGCTCGGTGGACCTGCCCTACCGGATCGTGGCCACCAAGTGCGACCAGGTGAAGCCCTCCCGCCAGTTGGCCCAGCGCCGGGACGTGGCGGCGGTGCTGGGTCTGCAGACCGGGGACATCGCCTGGGTGAGCGCCGAGAAGGGCACCGGCATCCCGGACTTGCGCATGGAGATCGCCGGGATGCTGGCCCTCGTCTAGCATGCCCGCCGTCGGCCTGGCGCTGGTCACCATCCTCCTCTGGAGCAGCCTCACCCTGCTCAGCGCCGGGGTGAGCCATCTGCCGGCCTTCTTCTCCGCCGGCGTGGCGCTGTGCATCGGCGGGCTGGCGGGGCTGGTCAAGGTGCGGGAATGGCGGGTTCCGCTTTCCACCTTCGCCCTGGGACTGTTCGGCATCTTCGGCTACCACGCCCTGTTCTTCCTGGCCCTGCGCCACGCGCCGGCCCTGGAGGCGAACCTGCTGCAGTACCTCTGGCCGCTGCTGATCGTCCTCCTGGCGCCGCTCTACCTCCCGGACAACCGGCTGCGCGGCCACCACCTGCTGGGCGCCTTCCTGGGCCTGGCCGGGGCGGCCCTGGTGCTTTCGGGAGGCCATCTCAGGCTCGACCTGGGCCACCTGCCCGGCTACCTGCTGGCGCTGGGCGCGGCCCTGGTCTGGTCCAGCTACTCCCTGCTCACCAAGCGGGTGCGCCCGTTCGCCACCGGCGCCGTGGGCGGGTTCTGCCTGGGCTCCGGCCTCCTGGCCATGGCGCTGCACGCCACGGAGCGCTCGGCCCCGCTTTCGGTCTCGCCCAGGGACTGGCTGTTCCTGGTGCTCCTGGGCCTGGGCCCCATGGGCCTCGCCTTCTACACCTGGGACGCCGCCATGAAGCGCGGTGACCCCCGGGTGATCGGCGCCCTGGCCTACCTCACTCCGCTGCTGTCGACCCTGGTGCTGGTGCTGTTCGGCGGCCGGCACCTCACCGCGCTCACGGCCGCGGCCATGGGCCTCATCGTGGCCGGGGCGGCGGTGGGCTCCCTGGGGCTGCTGGCCAGGCGCGCCGGCAATCCGGGCTAGGGCGGTCAGAGTTCCGAGTTCAGGCGTTCCACCGCCTTCTGCATTTCGAACCGGGCCCGGCCCAGGATCCCGTCCCGCCGCAGCACCAGCACCAGCACGCAGCGCTCCAGCGCGGAGGTCATGAGGATCCAGTGCTGGTTGGTGCAGAACGCCACCTGCTCCAGCGTGCCCCGGTCGAACTCCTCGATGGCCTGCTGCAGGTGCCGGTCCACCACGTTGCGGTAGGCGCCCAGGAGCTGCAGGGCCTCGTTGGGCACCTCGAGGGTGCGGGCGCAGAGGGTGTCTCCGTCCTTGTCATTGAAGGTGACCGCGATGGCCTCGGGCACCCGTTCGATCAGGTTGTCCAGAATTTCCTGGAAGGACATCGGGAGCTCCGTGGGGTAGGTGCTGACATCATGACGCCTCCGGGCCCCGGGCGCCAGAACGGAAAGCTCAGCCCAGCCGGAGCTCCTGCCACACCATCAGGGCCACCATGGCCAGGGAGCCGAACACCAGGACGCCCATGAGCAGGGCGTGGAGCAGGGTGGCCAGCACCCCCTTCCAGACCGGGCACCGGTGCCAGGCCGCCAGCCCGTAGCCCCTCAGGATCCAGAAGTAGACCGCCAGCGGCAGCAGCACCAGGCCCAGGCCGAACCCCACGCCGGGCAGGTATTTCAGCAGCCCGGCCAGGGCGCCGACGACGCCCACCTTCAGGCTTTCGGCATCGGCTTCCAGGGTGGCCCGGAAGCTCCGGGGCGCGCCCAGGCCGCGCAGCAGCCAGAGGGCGAGGTGGTCCCAGACCGCGTCGTGCAGCCAGATGCTCAGCACCCCCAGGGGCGCCAGCAGCACCAGCCAGGGCAGCACGTGGCCCCAGCCCGGCAGCGGAGGCAGGCTCTGCAGGGCGGCCTTCAGGTCGGCCAGGTTGACCTGGTCCGGCAGCCGCGCCCCCAGCAGGTCCCAGACCGGCCCCTCCATGCGGGTGATCCGCGCGTAGCCCTGGGCGAACGCCGCATAGCCCAGCACCAGCCCGGCCAGGGCCGGCCCGGTGCGGACCAGGAGCATCTCCCGGGCCGCCGCCCGGAGCCCGGGGCGGGCAGCGGCCCGGACGCGGAACCCCTCCGCCGGGGCCCAGGCCCGGTCCCACAGGGTCCGGAGGCTTTCCATCAGGTGATCCCCAGAGGGCTGCGCATGGACCCACCCTAGCCGGTTCCAAAAGAAAATTGCCGAACTTTCGTTCAATCGTCCCCAGGCCGATAACAATAAACAAATGGCCAGCTTCATTCGCAAAGCCCCCCTCACCCCTTTGGACGCCCTCCGGGTTCTGCTGGGCGAGTATGCCGACGGCGATCCCACGTTCCCGGCCAAGCTCACGCAGATGGTGCAGAAGCTGAAGAAGCAGGCGCTGCCGGAGCTGGGCGGGCGGCTCTCCCCCGGGGTTTCCCCGCGCGGGCTGCGCAAGGCGATCCTGGGCTGCATCGCCAAGTTCGACTGGCCGGAATGGGTGCCCTGGATCCTGAAGGGCCTCCTGCTGGAACCCGACCTCGGGGTGTTCGACGACGGCTGCGCGGCCCTGGGCGCCATCGGCACCCGCAACTGCCTGGAAGGGCTGCGGACCCTCCAGGGCCATCGGCTCGACCCGAACCACCAGGTGATCCTCACCCGGGAGCTGGGGCAATTCCAGGCCCAGCAAGGGCTTTCCTACTACCTGGGGCGGCTCCGGGAGGGCCAGGGCAATCCCCGCCTGGCCGCCCAGGCCAGCAAGCTGCTTTGCGCCATCGCCCAGGAGGAGGACCTGCCGGACCTCACCGCGGCCCACCTGGACGGCGATCCGCTGACCCGGCGCCTGGTGATCCGGGTGCTGGGCTCCATGGCCAGCCCGGCCGCCCTGGACTTCCTCCTGGAGCTCATTGAAACCACCCGCCAGGACCTGCTGGACCACCAGGCGCTGCTGAGCCAGCTCAACCGCCTGCACACCCTGCCCAGGGCCTCCACCCTTCCGGAGCTGGTGCGCCAGGCGGCGGCCCGGTTCGAGTCCAGGGCGCCCGAGGCGGTGGCCGAACTGCATCAGGCCACGGCCCAGGAGGGCGGCAACGCCGCCCCTGCCCTGGAGGCCCTCCGGCCGGGGGCCCAGGGCGTGTACGAGCAGTTCCTGCTGGATGCCCTCACCCTGGTGACCGAAGGCAAGACCGCGCGCTACTCGGCCATGATCGCCGAGGCCTCCCCCGCCACCGAAGCCCGGCTCGCCGAGCTGGGGCTCCAGTGCGACCAGGTGGCCGAGACCCTGGCCTTCGCGGTGGACTCCGGGGCGCTGACCCTGGACCAGGTGCTGCCGCCGTTCGCCGGCATCCTGCGGGCCCGGGCCGGGGGCGAGGGCTTCATCCACGCCTTCCTGCGCCTGCTCCCCGCCAGCGAGACCGGAGTCCTGGACGAGCTCCTGGCCGACCCGGACCCGGCCCGGCGGGCGCAGTACCTGAACGCCCTGGGCACCCGGGAGGACGACGCCCTGACCCCGTTCTTCGTGAAGGCCCTGCGGGACTCCATCGTGGACGTGGGGCAGCTGGCCATCCACCATCTGGGCAAGCTGCCCTCCAGCTTCCCGATCATGATGGGCATGTTCCAGGACGGCAATGCCGACCAGGTCAGGCTCGCCATCTGGGCCTTCAAGGAGAACCACACCCTCAAGGCCGCCCAGCCCCTGCTGGAATTCATCAAGGCCGAAGGCCACGACTCCCTGCTGGAGGAGGCGGTGGAGGCAGTGGCCGCCATCGGCATCCCGGAAAGCGCGGCCACCCTGCTGGAACTCCTGCACGACGGCAAGCCGCTCAACCTCCAGGTGGCCCTGGCCCTGGCCCTCAAGCAGCTGGGCACCGAGGAGGCCGCGCTGGGCCTGCTGGCCCGGGCCGCCGCGCTGAAGCAGCCGTCGGTGCTGATCCTGGCCCTGGAGGGGGCCCTGTCCGCCTTCCCGGGCTACGACCACCCGCTGCCGCTGGACCAGCTGCCCGCCTTCCTGCAACTGCTGGACCGCTGCTGCGACGACCGCGAAGGCGAGGGCCAGCGGCTGCGGGCCGTGCTGGCCACCCAGGACCTCTATGTGTTCGACCGGCAGACCTACGAAAAGCTGAAGGAACGGTTTTCCGACTACCTGTTCGACATGCGCACCAAGGAGGCCTGGGACCGGGACAGCAACGACCGGGTGGCCGCCGTGGTCAAGGAGCTGGGCCGCCGGGGCGAAGGCCTGGGCCTGCTGGCCCAGAAGGAGACCGCCATCCAGGGGCAGATGCAGTGGCTGCCGCCCAACGGCCCCAAGCGGGTGGAGGCGCTGCTGGCCCTGCGCGAAACCCTGCAGGACCCCAACCTGATCGTCCGTCCCCGGCTCGCCCAGGCCCTGGCCACCCTGGTGGCCGACCAGCTGCAGAAGCCCGCCGCGGAATGGCGCGAGACCGCCCACCTGTGCGAGATCGGCGGCCTCACCCGGCAGATGGAACTCCTGGTGGACCCCATCCGCGAGGTCTACCAGAAGGCCACCGGGCTCGGCCTCAAGAGCGCCGCCCGCACCGCCCTGCTGGCCCTGGGGCTGGAGGAGCAGGACCTGAACCGGCGCGCGCCCATCCGTTCCATCCTGCTGCTGGAGCCCAGCGGGTTCTTCCGCAAGCGCCTGGCCACCGCCCTGGCCGCGGCGGGCAGCTGGGAGCTGGCCCAGGCCGGCAGCCGCCAGGAGGCGGAAACCGTGCTGGCGGACCATCCGGTGGACCTGGTGCTCACCGAGAGCAAGGACGCCGAAGGCGACCTGTGCGCCTGGCTGGAGCAGCAGTGGAGCCAGAACCGGTGCCGGCACGCCATCGTCTCCACCTCCTCGCGGGACATCGGCGACCTGGCCCAGACCCCGTGGGTGATCAGCATCCTGTTCAAACCCTACCCCCTGGAGCAGGTCATCCAGGCGTTGGAAGGCTGATTACTCTACACTGATATTTCACACCCACCGAGGCCCCCATGCCGTCGTTTGCTCCTGGGATGCGCTGTTTCCCGCTGGTCCTGGCCCTGGTGCCAGCCCTGGTCGCCCAGGACGCGGACCTGCCCGAACGGCTGTTCCGTTCCGGCGAGCGGGCCTATGCCGCCCACGCCTACCCCGAGGCCCTGGAGACCTGGAACCAGCTCATCCAGCAGGCGCCCCGGTCGCCGTTCGCCGCCCAGGCGCTGCTGGACCTGGCCCGGCACAAGGTGGACGTGGACCAGCAGCCGCAGGAGGCCCTGCCCCTGCTGGAGCGGATCAAGAACGAGCACCTCAAGACCCCGTGGGCCGCCGAGGCCATGCTGCTGCGCGGCCAGCTGCTGGCGGCCCGCAGCCACGGCCCCACGGACATCAAGGAGGCCCAGGCCGAATTCAACCGGGTGGTGGACCTGTTTCCCGACCATCCCTGCGTGCAGCAGGCGCGGTTCGAGCTGGGCCGCAGCTACCACCTGCTGGGGCAGTGGGGCCGCGCCCTGCAGAGCCACCTGGAGGCCGTCCGGCTGGATCCCGCCACCCCCGTTGCCCGGGAAGCCCAGCTGGCGGCGGCCGAGACCCTGGACCTCATGGGCGACACCCCCGGCTGCCTGCGGATGCTGCAGGCCCTGCGCAACCGGTTCCCGGAATCGCCCCAGAGCCGGGAGGCCGCCTGGCGGATCCAGGTGCGGGTCAAGCAGCGGCTGCAGAAACCGGCGCTGCGTTCCCTGGGCCCCTGGCCCGACGGCCGGGTGAAGTGGCTCAAGACCCCGACCCTGCTGGCCACCGGCCCGGGCGGCGAACTGTTCATCTACCAGGATGACCAGGACCAGGCCTTCCTGCTGCAGAACGGCCAGCTCACCCCGGCCGGACCGCCCGCCAAGAACGCCAGGGCCATGGTGGCCGCCGGTCCCGGCCAGGTGTGGCTGGTCACCCGCATGGGCGTGGTGAAGGATGCCGCCCCCGCCCCGGGGGCCGCCGGCTTCCCCTCGCCCAGCGGCGCCGCCCGGGACGGCTGGGGCAACCTCTGGGTCTGCGACAGCAAGCTGCCCGCCATCCAGGTGTTCCCGCCCGAGGGGCCGCCCCGGTCGATCCCGGTGGGCGCCGTGGCCCTGGCCGCGCTGCCCACCGGCGGCGTGGCGGCCGCGTCGGACAGCAGCCGGTCGCTGCTGTTCCTGGATCCCGAAGGGGGGACCCGGATCACCGTGCCCTACGGCAAGGGCCTGCCGGCGCCGTTCAAGTACGTGGTGGCGCTCGCCTCCGATCCCGTTGGACACGTGGCCGCCCTGGTGGACGGCGATTTCGAGGGGGTGGCGGTGTGGGGCCCGGACGGCGCCCTGCTGCGCTCGGCCTCGTACAAGGCCCTGGGGCTGGCCGGGAAGTTCCGGGCCATCGCCATGGACCGGCAAGGGTCCCTCATCCTGGCCGACCGTTCCAATGACCTGCTGATCCGGCTCGATTAACCATGCCCAGACCCCTGCTCCTCCCCCTGCTGTTCACCGTCCTCGCGGCCTTCGGCCCCCTGGGCGCCCAGGATTCGGCCCTCAAGGACACCTTCCTGCAGGCCAAGGCGGCCTGGGCCACCCAGGGGGACCGGGAGACCGCCTCCGCCAAGTTCGGCGCCATCCTCGCCGCCCTGGAGCCGGGCGCCGCCAGGTTGGATCCCGCCTGGACCCAGGTGCTCTGCGAAACCTACAACTGGATGGCCATCCTGGACGACCGGATCCCCTCCCGGCGCGAGCGGGCGCCCCGCTACCTGGATGCGGCCCTGGCACTCAACTCCGATTTCGAGATCGACCGCAACATCACCAACACCCGCCTGCAGAATGCCTTCGACACCCTGCGGGCCGGCAAGTTCGGCCGGCTGCAGCTCACCCTGGAGCCCGCAGGCGGCACCCTCAGCCTGGACGGCAGGCCCAGGTCGGCCGGCCCCGGCGCCCGCTACCTGCCGCCGGGCTCCCACACCGTCAGCTACGCCAAGCCCGGCTACGCGCCCGCCGAGCAGCGCCTGGACCTGGCCCTCAAGGAGACCAAGGGGCTGGAGCTGAAGCTGGTGCGCACCTCCTCGGTGATCACCCTGTTCACCACCCCGCCCGGAGCGGAGGTGCTGCTGGACGGCAAGAGCCAGGGCGCCACCCAGGGCCAGGCGCCGCCGGACCTGGCCCCCTACGCCGAAAAGCTGGGGGTGCGCCCGGACCAGCTCTCGGCCGGCTTCCGCCTGGCCGGGATGGCGGCCGGCAAGCACCGGCTGGAACTGCGGCTGCCCTGCTACCAGTCCAAGATCCTGGAGATCGGCGAAGCGTTCACCACCCCGTTCGCCGACCACGACCTGGAGCCGGTGCGCCTGCTGCCCTCGCGCAGCCTGCTGAGCGTGCAGAGCGCCGCCCCCGGCGGCGAACTGTTCCTGTCCGGCAAGAGCTACGGCCCGGTCCCGGTGAAGGACCTGGAGGTCTGCGCCCAGGCCTGCGACCTGCAGGTGCGCTACCCCCAGGGCACCTTCGCCCAGCGGGTGGAACTGCCCGAGGGCAAGTCCACGACCCTGACGGCACGGCCCACCCCCCGGCTCACCTACCTCGGCTTCGAGGGGGAGGACGATTTCGCCGGCCGGGAGCGGATCACCACCCTCCTGGCCGGCCTGGGCTCCCGGCTGGGCCAGGTGGCCTTCCTCACCGCCGCCAAGGGCGAGACGCCCCAGGCCTGCCTGGCCCGGCTCCAGGCCTCCCACGAGACCGAACTGGTGCTCCGGGCCAGGCCGGTGGCCGGCCATCCCATCCACCAGGTGGAACTGCTGCTCGCCACCCTCACCGGCGAACAGGAGCAGGTGGTGGTCAAGCCCCTGGAAAGCGATCCGCTGGGCCAGCTGGTGGCGCGGATCGAGGCCCCGCTCGCCCTGGCCGAGCCCTGGGCCGGGCTCACCCTGTTGGACCTGGGCGCCCCGGGCGCTGAGGGGCCCTGGGTGCTGCAGGCCGACAGCGACGCCCTCAAGTCCGGGATCAAGACCGGCAAGGCCATCCTCCAGGTGGACGGCAAGCCGGTGGCCGCCGTGGCCGACGTGCGCAAGGCCCTGCTGGCGGCCAGGGGCGGCAAGGTGACGATGGCCCAGGGCGAGGCCCCGGTCACCCTGAACGTCACCCAGCAGGCCCTGGAACTGCCGGTGAACGCCGCCGAGCTCTGTTACCCCTTCGTCCTTTCCGACCTGCGCCTGCGCTACCTGGGCGCCACCGGCGACCAGGCCGGCCTGCTCCGGCTCCAGCAGGGCCTGGCCCTGATCCACTTCAAGGAATACGACAAGGCCCTGGAGATCCTGCGCGATGCCCGCATGACCGGGGTGCAGGGGGTGAGCCAGGGCACCCTGGACTACTACACCGGGGTCTGCCTGCTGCACATGGGCAACGTCTACCTTTCGGAAACACTCCAGTCCTTCAACCAGGCTTTGAAGTATCCTCAGGCCACCCTGTTCGGCCCGGACGGCCCGCTCCTGGCGCCCCTGGCCCGCCAGGCGCTGGAAGATCTCAAGCCTTGAATTAGCGAAAGGGTCCCCCCATGTCCTCCCATTCCAGCCAGCGCGGCGAAGGCAAGATCGGCTGCATCCTCACCCTGTTGGTGTTCCTGGCCGCCCTGGCCCTGGGCCTGAAGGTGGTGCCGGTCTACTACGCCAACAGCAACCTGCAGGAGTACGCCAACGACGTGGCCGGCGAAGCCGGGCTCTACCCGCTGCCGGAGCTCACCGCCAAGATGCGCGCCAAGGCCAGCGACCTGGGCATCCCCGAAGCCCTGGCCGACGGCGCCATCACCATCTCCACCACCGGCTCCAGGAGCAACGGCCTGTGCACCATCACCCTCGACTACGCCCGGACCGTGGACCTGTACGGAACCTACCCCCTGGTCGTCGCCACCAAGAAAGTGGTGAGCCGGCCGTACATGGACGCCCGCTAAAACAGTCCTTGAAGCCCGGGCGCAGTGCGGGCACCGTGGGTGGGTGATTCCGCCCCAGCCCCTCCTCACCGACGGAAGCGAACCCATGGCTTCGACCCTCCGGGAACTGGCCCGGGTGGCCGGATCCCGGCTCTGCGTCCTGCTGTGCGGCCCCTCGGGCAGCGGCAAGGAGCTGGCGGCCCGGGAGCTGCACCGCCTGTCCGGGCGCGCGGGCCCGCTGGTGCCGGTGAACTGCTCCGCGTTCGCCGAGTCCCTGCTGGAATCGGAACTGTTCGGCCACGTGAAGGGCGCCTACACCGGCGCGCTGCGGGACCGGAAGGGGGCGGTGGAATGCGCCGAGGGCGGCACCCTGTTCCTGGACGAGGTGGCCGACCTGTCCCCGCGGCTGCAGGCGCTGCTGCTCCGGGTGCTGCAGGAGCGGGAAGTGCGGCGGGTGGGGGCCGAGCGCAGCCAGCGGGTGGATGTGCGTTTCCTGGCGGCCAGCCACCGGTCCCTGGACGCCCTGGCCGCCTGCGGGGCGTTCCGCCAGGACCTGCTCTACCGGCTGCAGGGGTCCGTGCTCACCCTGCCCGCCCTCAGCGAGCGGCGCCACGAGTTCCCCTACCTGGTCCCGCGCCTGGTGGCCCAGGTGGCCCGGGAAACCGGGCGCCCGGCCCCGGAGCTCCAGGCCGGGCTGCCCGAGGCCCTGGCGCGCCTGGCCTGGCCCGGCAACGTGCGGGAGCTGCTCCACGCCCTGGAACGGGCCCTGCTCCGCTGCGCCCAGGGCCCCCTGGAAGCCGGGCACTTCCCGGAACTGGCGGCGCGGCCCGGAACCCCGCGCACCTGGGTGGAGGCCACCCGGGAGTTCCAGCGCCGGCTGCTGCTGGAGACCCTGCGCCGGCACCGGTTCCAGGTGGCGGAGGCGGCCCGGGTGCTGGGCCTGGCCCGGCCCGCCCTGTATGCCGCCGCCCGCAGGCTGGGGCTGGATCTGGCCCTGGAACGCGCCCACAGTGGGTATGATCGCTGAAACGAACGCACCTGGGAGGATCGCCATGCACCCCCTTGCCGGACAGCCCGCCCCGAAGTCGATCCTGGCCGATATCCCGGCCGTGGTGAGCGCCTACTACACGGTCAAGCCCAATCCGGCCGAACCCCGGTGCCTGGTGAGCTTCGGCACCTCCGGCCACCGGGGCCGGTCGCTGGACGGCACCTTCAACGAGGACCACATCCTGGCCGTGGTGCAGGCCATCTGCCGGTACCGGAAACGGGCCGGAATCAGCGGACCGCTGTACCTGGGCAAGGACACCCACGCCCTCTCCGAGCCGGCCCAGATCACCGCGCTGGAAGTGCTCGCCGCCAACGGGGTGGAGACCATGGTGGCCCGGGAAGGCGTCTTCACCCCCACCCCGGCCGTGTCCCACGCCATCCTGGCCTGGAACCGCGGGCGCAGCGAGGGCCTGGCCGACGGCATCGTCATCACCCCGTCGCACAACCCGCCCGACAACGGCGGCATCAAGTACAACCCGCCCAACGGCGGCCCGGCCGACGTGGACATCACCAGCTGGGTGGCGGACCAGGCCAACGCCCTGCTCCGGGAGGGCAACCGCGGGGTGGCGCGGATCCCCTACCCCCGCGCGCAGAAAGCCGAGAACGTGCACCCGCACGATTTCCTCACCCCCTACGTGGAGGACCTGAGCCACGTGGTGGACCTGGAAGCCATCCGCGGCGCCGGCCTGCGGCTGGGCGCCGACGCCCTGGGCGGCTCCGGGCTGGGCTACTGGGAGCCCATCGCGCACCGCTACGGGCTCAACCTGGAGCTGCGCAACGGCAGCTTCGACCCGACCTTCGGCTTCATGTGCGTGGACCGGGACGGCAAGATCCGCATGGACTGCTCCTCGCCCCAGGCCATGGCCGGACTGGTGGCGCTCAAGGACAGCTACGACATCGCCTTCGGCAACGATCCCGACTTCGACCGGCACGGCATCGTCTGCCCCAGCACCGGCCTGATGAACCCCAACCACTACCTGGCGGTGGCCATCCAGTATCTGTTCCAGACCCGCGTCTGGCGGGCCGACGCCGCCATCGGCAAGACCCTGGTGAGCAGTTCCATGATCGACCGGGTGGGCGCGGCCCTGGGCCGGCGGGTGGCGGAAGTGCCGGTGGGCTTCAAGTGGTTCGTGCCGGGGCTGCTGGACGGCTCGCTCGGGTTCGGCGGCGAGGAGAGCGCCGGGGCCTCCTTCCTGCGCCAGGACGGCACCGTGTGGACCACCGACAAGGACGGCATCATTCTCGCCCTGCTGGCCGCGGAGATCACCGCCCGCACCGGCAAGGACCCGGGCGTGCACTACCGGGAGCTCACCGAGCGGTTCGGCGCGCCGCTCTACGATCGCACCGACGCCCCGGCCGACGCCGCCCAGCGCCAGGTGCTGGCCCGGCTGAGCCCGGAGCAGGTCACCGCCGCCACCCTGGCCGGCGAGCCGATCCTGGCCAAGCTCACCCGGGCGCCCGGCAACGGCGCCGCCATCGGCGGGCTGAAGGTGATCACCGAGCACGGCTGGTTCGCCGCCCGGCCTTCCGGCACCGAGGATGTCTACAAGATCTACGCGGAGAGCTTCAAGGACCAGGCCCACCTGGACGCCATCAAGCGCGAGGCCCAGGCCATGGTGACGGCGGCGTTCAGCGCGGCCGGGATGTAGGGTTCACTCCAGCCCGGCCCGCACCTGACGCGCCAGTTCCGCCAGCACCAGGGCCCCGCCCTTGACCGTCATCCGGCGCATGCCGGTGGGCTTCCAGGCCAGGGGGCTGAACGGCCAGCGGGCGTGGGGGGCGCTGGGCCGCACGTCCAGGCGGCCGGTGCGGGCGTGCACCACCGCCTTCTGGGCCACCGCCAGGGCGTAGCTGGCCCCGGCGGCGGCCAGTTGGCCCTCCCGGCGTTCGACGTCGTCATGGGCCGGGGTCCAGCCCTCTCCGTCCACCTGACGGATCCGCTCGGCCAGCAGCAGTTCCACCGCCTCCAGCTCGGCCGCTCCGCCCAAGGTTTCCAGCTGCTGCAATTTCTGTTCGATCGTGACCAGACTCATACCATCCCCTGACTTTCCAGCATGACCCTGGAACGCCTCGCCATCAAACCCGGGCGGCGGCCTGGAGCAGTTTCTTGCCGGTCCAGTGGAAGCGCACCCGGCCCACCGGGCGGGTCGCCAGGACGAGGCCTCCGGCCAGGAACCGGGCCACGCAGGTGCCGCCGCGATGCCGGGCCGAGGCGTGGATGAGGCCGTCCAGGCCCTCCTGGAAGGCCCTGAAGGCATAGAGCCGGGCCAGGGAATAGACGCCGGAGGCGGGGCTCTGGAGGCCCTTGGGAGCGTCGCGCCGGGAACGGAGATCGTCGAAGGCGCCGGCCATGGGCACTTCCAGCAGGGTGTAGTCGAAGTCCTGGGGCCGAATGGCGTGGGCGAGGTCGAGGTAGTGCGCCTTGAGGTGATGGGCGATCTCGGCGGCGCAGGTCTCGACCGTGGTGGCCACGTACAGCACCGGGAATCCGGGCGAATCGAACCGCCCGGGAAACTTCCGGGCGGCACTGGCCCCTTCCACCCGTTCCCGCGACTGCACCCCCGGCAGCCCCAGGGCCTCCAGCGGACTGGTCTCGCGCCGCAGGGCCAGCCGGAAGCACAGGGCGGCGAAGAACAGCACCCGGCGGGCCGCGGCCATGGTCAGGTCCAGGCGCTGTGCAGGAAGTCCAGGTAGTCGCGCACCAGCAGGAGCCCCTCGAATCCCGAGGTCATGACCGCCAGGGGCGTGCGCCCGGCAAAGCCCGGAGCCTCCAGCGGCTGGTGCACCCACTGGCGGGCGTCCTCGTCCTCGTGATGCAGGTCGGCCACCGCCTCGTAGATGCGCAGCAGGGCCAGGGCCCGGGTGCGCTGGTCGCCGGTCCACTGGACCTCCTTGCCGCCCTTCAGGGCGTCCAGCCAGCGGAACCAGGTGGACCGGGAGGTTCCCAGCAGGTTGGCGCTCACCTCAGCCTCCAGCCCCCACTGTTCCTGGAGCTGCCGGCAGGCCCCCAGCAGGTGGGCCGTGCCCAGCTCCTCCAGGAAGACCGGCTTGGGTCCGCCCAGGGGCTTGCGTTCCATCCTTTCGGACCGAGATTCGTGGAGCACCGTCATGGCTTCCTCTTCTGTCCCAGTCTAATCCCATTTGGGATTTCAGCAAGTTTCACCTGGCATTGAGCCGAGTCCGAGCGGCGGCCAGGCGCAGGCCGTTGGGGCCCTGCAGCCCTTCCACCACGCCCCGGCCCGCCGGCACCGGGGTCACCGGGCCGTAGCCGGCCAGCACCTCGGGCAGCTCCTCCGGGTTGTCCACCAGCACCACGTCCGGGAACGCCTGGAGGCCGGAACCCTTGACCAGCTCCAGCTCCCGCGCCTGGATCTGGGCCAGGGTGGGCTCCCCCGGAGCGCCCGACCGGGGCAGCACCAGGGCCACCGGCTCCCCGGGCCGGAACGCCAGGATGAAGCTCAGCAGCACCTCCGCCCATTCGGCGGTGGACCAGTCCGGGTGGAACAGGAACGCCTCCGGCCTGGCCGGGGTGCAGCGACGCAGGGTGCGCCCGGCCAGCAGCCGGATCCGTTCCAGGACCAAAGCCGTCGGCCCCGCCCAGCCCAGTTCGGCCAGGGCGTGCTCCCGGCCGCGCTGCCCCATGCGCCGGCGTTCTTCCGGGTCGGCGAAGGCCCGCCGCATCAGCTGGCCAAGCACCGCGGCGTCCGGCTCCTCCAGCCAGAACCCGGCCCTGCCGGGGGTGAAGCCCGCCGGAGCGGCGACGGTGAAGGGCCGGCTGGGGACCAGGTAGGCCCAGGCCTCCCGGCTGAAGTCCTGGGCCCCGCCCCGGGCCGTGACCAGCACCGGCAGCCCGCTGGCCATGGCCTCGGCGATGGGCAGGCCGAAGCCCTCGCCCCGGTACGGATGCACCAGCAGGTCGCAACTGCGGTAGAGCGCCGCGACCTGCGGTTCGGTGAGGTCGTCGGCGCGATACTCGATCTCCGGAGCCAGCGGATCCTCGGCCCGGAGCCTGGCCAGGAAGGCAGGCAGGTCGAGACCGTCGTAGATCCCGCCCCCCTGGGCCTTGATCACCAGGCAAACGTCGTCGCTGGCCCGGAAGGTCCTGCAGTAGGTGTCCAGCAGCAGGTCGATGCCCTTGCGCGGGATGGTGCCGCCCAGGAACAGGAACCTGCAGCCCTTGGACGTCGCCAGCGGGAACCGCTCGCCGTCGGGCCGGAACACCTGGCCGTCCACCCCATTGGGCACCACCACCACCTGGTCCCCGGGGATCCCGCTGCGCACGTAGCAGTCCTTGAGCCAGGCGGAAGGCACCCAGACCTCGTCCACCAGGTCGCGCATGGGGGCCACCCATTCCTCAGGGATGCCGCCGTATTCCCAGGGCTGGATCATCACCCAGGCCCCCGCGGCGGGCGGGTCGAACCGGGGCGGCCACTGGTGCCGCACGGTGACCGCGGGGGGGGCCGCGGGCCGGCCCACGCGGGCGGCCAGGGACGGGAAGGCCTTCATCACGGCAGCATCTTCTGGACTGGATCCGTCGGGGACGAGGTCCAGGTCCACCTGGCCCGAGGCCAGCAGCCCCAGGCAGAGCTGGCGGTTCACGTGGGCCAGGCTGTGGTGGACGAACTGGGAGCCCTCCCAGCGCAGCGGGATCTTCCCCGGGGTCACGGAAGGGTCCGGGCCGGTCATCAGGAGGGTTCGGACCCATAAGGCGGGCAGCCCGCCGCCCTGGCCAGGGACTGGAAGACCGGACTTCCGGCCACGAACCCCCCGCACACCTGGAGAACCGCGGCCATGTCGGCCAGGGGCAGGGTGCCGCCCAGATTGCGCGCCCGGGTCCCAAAGGGATGCAGGGCCGGGCCAAGCACCGGACGGGTGCCCGGCCCGCCCAGACCGATGGCGGTCCACCCGTCCTGCCGCGCCCGTTGCAGCACCGTCGCCCCGGGACCGGCCAGGGCGTCCGGGTCATCGGCAAGGACGCACAGGGTGCGGCGGCCGTCCCATCCGGTCCCTTCCAGGAGGTTCCGGGCCCTGGCCTGGCAGGCCAGGTCCGGCCACAGGCGCTGGGGACCGGGCTGGAGGCCGAGCGCCTCCGCCAGCGCCTGGACCGGGGCGTCCTTGGCCAGCAGCCTGCGGTAGAGCCGGCTGCGCCGAAGGCGGGTGGCGTCGCCGCGGTTTTCCGGGGTCTCGTCATCGAAGCCAAGCGACCCGGCCGCCCGGGCGGCCTCGGTCAGCAGGTCCCCGGTGATGCGCCGCTGGCGGTCCAGGTTCACCACCAGGTCGGGAGCGAACCCCTGGACGGCCGCCACCTGGGCTTCCATGTAACGGTCGTCTCCCAGGAACGGATCCCGGTCGATGATCTGCAGGTCGAAGCCAGCCAGCAGAGGGGCCAGGTCCTGGGGGCAGACCACCCGGAGCGCGGCGTCCCGGGCGCCAGCACGCAGCGTCTCAAGCAGGCCGGTGCCGGCCAGGAAGTCGTCCAGGCCCGCCTCCGCCAGCACGAGGATGCGCCGGGCTCCGCGGGCGACCAGCACCAAGTCGGCCAGGCATAGCCCCTGGGCGTCCAGGTTCCGGGGCGCGGGCACTTCCAGGTGGCAGAAGCCATGGCCAAGGTCCACCGATTCCACAAGGACAGCGTCATAGCCCACTTCCAGGAGCTTCCGGCGCGCGTCCAGCCAGCGATTCCGGTCGGCGCCCGCAAGCAGGCGCAGGCTCCTGACCATGTCGTTCTGGTGGTTGCTGCGCAACACCCCCATGAAGGCCGCCCTCAATGCGTCCCGCTCCGGGAAGCAGATGTCCGCGAACCGGATCCAGGCGTCCAGGTCCAGGTTGAACCTTCCCCATGGATTTTCCTTGGCGAGCCCATCATTGCCGAGCCGGTTCAGGAAGAGCGTCTGGGGAATCCAGTGGAGGCAGGTGGGGGCTGCCAGGAATGCCAACATCCCCAGGACGTGCACATACGACGTCCCCATCCCTTTCTGGAGGACCGGAAGCCCTTCCAGGAACCGCTCCCGGCGGATGATGGCCGCGCTGATGAAAGCGAAGGCGCCCGCCTGGTACTGCAGTTTGCCGAAATATTCGATCAGGTCCTGGCGGGTGTCGATATGCCAGGCCGTGGCGACCAGGGGGGACTGCTTGAACCAGGCCCTGGGCTGCAGCGGCTTCATCTGGAAATCACACTCGTAGGCGGCGCAGAGGATGGCATCGGCACCGGCCTCGATGGCCGCCAGCACCGGTGCCAGGCAACCGGGCAGGAACATGTCGTCATCGCCCATGACCCATGCAAATTCGCCTTTGGCCTCCTGAAAACAGTTCAGGTAGTTCGTGTCGAAGCCCCGGTTCTCCGGGAAGCCGGTCAGCCGAAGCAAGGGGTACTGAGCCTGGAACTCCCTCAGCAGGGTCTGGGTGGATTCGCTGGAGCCATTGTCCGACACCAGCACCTCCACCATTCCAGGCGGGTAGGCAAGCGCTTCCTGGATGGCGCTGGCCAGCGCCACCTTGAGGAAAGGCGCCCTGGAGGCATTGGTCGGGATGCAGAGGGAAATACGAGGTAAGGGCCCCAAGGGACAACTCCAGAGCAGCAGCCTACCGCTTAAATGCAGCCAGGGCGGCAGGGGAATTGCAAGCCCAGTGCCAAGAGCGGATGAATGGGTCCGGAAAGGAGCTTCCACGCCGGGATCCTTCCCTGCGCGATGCCGGAACCCGGGGTGCTGCCCCGAACGTCGGTCGGGAGCGTCAATTCTTCGACCCGGGGCGGCAGGCAAAAAGTGCACCCTTTCTTTTCAGTCCTTTCCGCCGATGAGACAAGAGCGACGGCCCCTGATCGAGGCATGGATCCTGCTAATCCTGCCGGGTCAAGACCTCCCGTGTTGTAATGCCAGCATCGAAAAAGGGCTCTCTCTACCATTCACCCGACAAGGACCAAGATCCGTATGGAAAAGCAACTGGTTACCATCATGATTCCCACATACAACAATCGGGAGACGTTGCATCGCTGCCTGCAGAGCGCCGTTGATCAGGACTACGAGAACCTTCGCATTTCGGCCTTGGACAACCAATCCGATGACGAGACCTATGACATCGCCCTGGACTTCGAAAGGCGCTACCGGGACCGCGTCTATACGGGGCGGATATTCACCCATGTGAGCCAATGGGAACATTGGGGCCGTTGCCACACCATCACCAATCCACGGACCCGGTACATCCACTACCTGCAACCGACCAGCACGATCGCCCCTTCCTTCATCTCCAGGTCGATCGAACTGTTCGAATCCAACGAGAAGCTGGGGTGCGTGTTGACCCAGGCCGACACCCTCCTGCCCACTGGAGAAGTCATCACCACCCCGCCCTATCTCCCCCATGACGACATCCTCCCAGGCGATACGATGATGGAATCATTGATGGCTTCCGGCCTGGATATGCCGGTCGAGCACGTCCACCGCCGGGACATCCACAGCCTCGCCTACAGCGAGGGCCTCATCTTCAACCGTTTCCCCCGATGGCTTCCGCTGGTGATGGCATCCTCCATTTCCGATTTCGGCTACATCCGCGAGCCCCTGGCCCGGCGCGGGGATGCCAAATCCGTCCAGGGAAACACCTATCTTCCCAGTCTCGAGGAATATTTCGAGCACTACCTGTTCCTGCAATCCTTCTGCACCATCGCCGCGCGCTTGAAACGGGAATCTGTCAGCAAGCAGTTTCCCGCCGCGCTTCGCCGGCTGAGCCTCGACTGCGTGCGCTGCTCGAAGGTGCTGCTCGATCGAGGCTCCGCCCAGGACGCGAGGGGATACCTCTCCCTGGCTCAATCCTTCCTGCCGGAAGTGGCCGAAACGCCGGAATTCCGGGCGACCGCGGCGCTTTTCCCTTCCTCCTTTTAAAACGCCATGAACCCGCACCCCCTCGTCACCATCCTGGTTCCGAACTACAACTACGGCCGGTACTTGTCCACATGCCTCAGCAGTGCGGTGGGCCAGACCTATGACAACCTGGAAGTCATCTTCGTTGACAATCATTCATCGGATGATTCCTACGATATCGCCATGGAATTTCAGTCCAAGTTCAAGGATCGAATCCGGATATTCAGGAGCGACGAAAACTATGGCGCATCCCGAAATTCCTTGAAAGCCAATTACATGATGAGTCCTCGTTCCGAATGTCATATTTACCTTTCTTCAGATGATTATTTCGAGCCGACCCTCGTGGAGCGCTCGGTCAAGATCATGCAGGATCATCCTTCCGTGGGTTTCGTCATCAATCACCGCAAGGCCATCGATGAAAATGATGTCATTACCTACGAACCACCCTTCTACAACTGCAGCTGCGTGGTGCCCAGCACGGAACAGATGGAAGTGTTCATGATGGCGGGCATCGGCGTCAGCACCCAATGCCTCCGGAAGCAGAGCGTGGAGCGCGAAGGCGAGCCCGTCAGGGGCTACTGCTTCGACGTGGCCGGGGACTGGTTCTCGAACTTCTGCCTGGCCAGCGCCTCGGACCTGGGCTACATCATGGACCCGCTTTGCACCTACCGGACCCATTCCGGCAACGAGACCAATCATGCCATCCGGAACCTGACCAACAGCATCGAGCACGTCCTCCTCATCCACGCGTTTGCCGAAATGGCCCAAAGCCTGGGCCGTCCCAGCGTGGCCCGCCGGCTCGGGCCGGCCAAGGAGAAGCTCGGCACCATGTGCCTGCGCTACTGCACCCAGCTCCTGCATGAGGGTGATGCCTACACCGCCAGGCGCTACCTGCACCTTGCCCCGGTGCTCCGGCCCGACATTGTCGACGAACCTTCCTGGCGGACCCTTTCCAGGCTTTCCCAACTGCCTCCCGAAGACTGCCTGCCCGGCCTGATGGAATTCGAGGCAACCTGCCCGCAAAAGCGCATGGTCTCCTATGCCCCTCCCCCAGGGGCCATCCGGCTCTGACCGGTTGGCGTTCCAGCCGAAGGAAGGTCCTCGCGCCTGTCGGGGAAGGGCCCGGACAGGACCAGCTCCTGCACCCTGATGCTAATCTCAAGGAAACACCCAGTGCCAATCATCGCAAGGAGAACCCAATGAACTTGCTTTCCTTCCAGTTCACTCTCCCCCCCGTGGAGGAGGGAAAGCCGATTCTGTTCGTCGCGACCATCGATCCCTCCCTCGCCACCTTGATGGTGGCCCGGTTGCTGGACCTCGCGGGATCCCACAAGGTTCACGTTCTCACCCACAACCCTGGGCTGCTCGCCATGCGCCACCCCGGCCTGGTTACCCATGCCTGCTCCGAAGCAGTCCCCTATCTATCCTTGGCCCTGCTGCCCGAGACCACCCGGAAGGCGCTCCAAGGCATCGATTTTGGTCTGGCCCTTTATGCGGAGCGCAGTGAAAGAGATTGGATCGACTATCAAAATATCATTCGGCTCTTCGTCGATTTGAAGATCGATGAGGTCGGCTCCATAAGCGAACATTTTGTTTATGACTCCATCAGGACCTTGTACTCTTTCAAGCCATTCATGGCTGGATCGCACAAGGTGGCGATTGAAGGTATTTCCCTGATGGATCCTGACGAAAGGGAATTCCTTTACCATCTCGCCTTTCATGCTCCCGACCCTGGAACCATCGTGGAAATTGGCTCGTATGCCGGGGGCTCGACCCTGATCATGGCCTATGCCCGGCAGGACCGCGGCCGGGGACAGATCTACGCCATTGACGCGGCCCCCCGCCCCACCATCGACCAGGACCTGGCCAAGCACGGAGTCACCGATTCCGTCCACCTGTTCAAGATGGCTTCACGGGATGTGGCGGCCGGTTGGCACCTGTTTTCCGGGCAAAAACCGGAAATAAACATGTTATGGATTGATGGGGATCATTCCTACAATAGCTGCCGGTTGGATATCGCACTCTGGAGCCCATACCTGATCCCCGGTGGCACCATTTGCTTCCATGATTATAGTGACAACTGTGACTGTTCCGGGGTCATCCGGGCAGTGCACGAAGCCATAATCATGCCGGGCGAATATGAAGATTTCCGCCTCGTCAACAAGGTCTTCGCCGCCACCAAGAAAGGCGCGAAGTCCCATTCCCCGCGGGCCTGATTCGAACAGCAGGCCGGTTTCCGCAACGAACATCAGCCCCAGGATTCAGCAGGCCCAGGGCGATCAATCCATCCAGGCGCCGACCAGGGGATACCCTTCCGTGCCCTGGTCCAGCAGGGTCGTATGGTATCCGCCTCCCTCCAGGACCTCCCGCACCTGTGCCGTGACCAGAACCCCGTCGAGGAAGTGAGGTTCAATGACGATCCGGGGACGCAGCCGGCACAGAAGAGGCATGGCCTGGGCAATGACCTTGAGTTCGGCGCCTTCGATATCCATTTTCAGGAACTGGAGCTCCTTGAAACCATGCTCATCCAGCAGGCTTTCCAAGGTCAAGGTCGGGACGGATACCAGGTTGTAGTCCCGGTTCAACGTGGCAGACAGGCTGGATCCCATGCTGCCCTCCGCCTGGAACAGGCTTTCACCGTTCGATTCCCATACGGCCGCCCGGACCGGGATCACCTGGGAAAGCCCGTGGTGGCTCACATTCCGAACCAGGGCGTCGTAGTTCAATGGGTCCGGTTCCACCGCCAGCACCTTGCCGCGGGTTCCCACCGCCTGGGCGAACGTGTAGGAGGAACCGCCCGCGTAGGCCCCCAGGTCGACCACATGATCGCCCGGATGGATCTGGGCGAAGTCCAGGTAGGCCACCGTGGTCACCTCCGGCTCGGGAAGGGAGGGGAACCACATCTGGATGCCATCGCCACGCAGCTTATGGAAACCGGGTTTGGAGATGTCGATGATGGACTCCAGCGGCGTCTCCTGGTCCGGAAAAACCGAATTGAAATAGTAGTCAAACTCACTGAGAAGGTCCTGGGTATAGATCCATTGCTCTTCTTTTACGATGAAAACCCTATTCGGACTCCCGGGGCTGGTGAGGCGCAGGGTCCCGGATGCCTGCTCCTCCAGGACCATCCCCTGGGCCTTGGCGCGCTGCTGGACCAGACGGTAGGGTTTGACCCCGGCGTAGAGATCAAGGAAGGGCATCCCCCATTCCTTGAGCGAGGGGGCCAGGTCCAGGACGATCCTTTCGTGGGCCCGGGGCGACGAAACAATCACCAGGTCCGGCGCCAGTTCTGGCAGATGGTCCACGGAATGAACCCGGATGCCATCGATGGCTTTCCCGCAGACGCCGGGATCCCGGTCCACGATGCCGAGGATGGCCAGGCGGCGGAATCCCGGATGCTGAAGCAGGTCCCGGGTGTGGCCACCCGCGGCATAAATCACGATCCGGGTCTGCTGTTCCAGCCAGTCGGGCATCCGTTCTTCCAGTTTCGTCGCGACCTCGGGAAATACGCCCGGACCCCATCCCTGTGTCATGTTTCCCTCTCCGGAAGATGAGTCCGATGGTATCCCCTAATGCGGCCCAGATGGGGCGTCCCGTCGCGATGCCCTGGCGGCGGGGCCGGGCGGCGAGGGATTTCCCGACAGAGCCCGGGCATTACCCTATAATGTCTGGACGGACACCATTCCCATAGCAGCTGTGGAATGGTCATTGTGCTGTGGGACCCCCGGTTCCCATGGTGAAAGCCAAGCCTGCACCGTGCTCATTCGATATTTTCTGGAAGGATTAATCCATCGAGCCCATAAAGATATTTTCTTTATAGAAGAGCCTTGCCAGCCACCGGAACACCCAAAGGTTCCATCCGTTGATGGCTTGATTCATTAATAACGGAGTTCAGCCAATGACATCCCGTCTCGACCCCAGCTCGTTTGATCCGAAAGCTTTCTACGCGGCAGCCGCCTCCGGCGAGAGCGTCGACCCGGCCACGTTTATCCAGTATGCCAAACGGTTTGAACACGTGGTTTTGTGGGGCGCCAGCTACCTGGGCCGCGCCATGGGCGAATACCTTCTGGGCCAGGGGATCCAGGTTTCGCGATACTGGGACCTCCGGGCGAAAGAACTCGGCTCCGTGCATGACATCGAGGTCATCCCCCCGTTCGAAGGGGGCTTCCCTCCTTCCAGAACCTTGGTGATCCTATGCATCGGGAATATAGTCATTACCCCGCCTCTCATGAAGATGCTGCAAGACGAAGGATTTGCGAGCCTTAAGGGAGACTATTTATTCATGGGCGCGCTCTGCCCCTTCAACAACCAAAGCGGGGTCGATCCGGAAGTCTGCATCCGGTCCATGGCTTGCCGGTACATCTACTGCCCGCGCCTGGGCAGCATTTCCCGAACCAGCGTCCTGGCGGGCGGCCCCGCCCCCGACGACGGTCTCCTTTTCCTGGACAACATCACCATTGTCGTCAATTCCGTTTGCAGCCTCAGCTGCAAGCTTTGCACGTCCTACATCCCCTCCTACCCTGCCGACCGCCGGAAGAACTATCCGCTGGAGCGCATCCTCATGGACATCGATCAGGTGTTCGATGCGGTGGACGGCATCGGTTCCGTCAGCATCATGGGCGGCGAGCCCTTCCTGCATCCGGACATCGCGGCGATCGCCTTGGCGGTGCTCGCAAAGAAGAACTGCACGGGGCTCATTTCCATCGCCTCCTCCGGAACGGCGCGCATCAAGGACAAGCACCTCGCCGGCCTGGACAACCCCCGCCTGAATGTCAGCTTCGGCAACTACCTCTCCGCCGTGCAGGAACCAGCCCGGAAAATCTGGCACGACAACGTCCGGCTGGTGGAGGAGCGGGGGATCCCCCACACGGTGGGGGTGGATCAGCCCCAATGGATCGTGCCCTCCACCCTGTACGACCGGGGCCGCACGGTGGAGGAGATGGCCACGAAGAAGGGGCACTGCCCCAGCCCTCCGCGCATGCTCCACGTCAAGAACGGCAAGCTCCATCCCTGCGATCTCGCCAACTCCGTTTACTCCATCGGCCTCGCCGATTACCCCTCGGACTACGTGGACATCGCCCAGTCCACCGGCCGGAGCGCATTGCGCCAAAGGATCCGGGCCTTCCTGGATGCCCCGTTCTACCACATCTGCGGACACTGCGAGTCCACCAGCGCCATGGCGCTGAAGGGGGCGGAACAGGGTTACCAGGATTTCCTCACCCGGCCCATCGATGAAGCCTGAGGACGGCGTGCCGGACAGCCCGGCCCAGGCGCTGCGGCCGTGGCCGCATACGATCAACATCATCCAGGCTTCGGCCTGCAACCTGAAATGTGCCATGTGCTACGCGCACGGGCCTTTTGTGGAAAAGCCACCCAGCGGGGTGATGCCGCAGGCAACCTTCGAGCGCATCGTGCGGGAGGCGGGTCCGCAGGTGAAGGCCATCAGCCTGACCAACTGGGGCGAGCCCTTTCTGGACCCCCTGCTCGCGGAACGGCTGGCGGTGATCAGGGACTTCCCCCAGGTCGAACTGCAGTTCCAGACCAACGGCACCCTGCTCGACCGGAAACATCTGTCCATGCTGCGCGACCAGCCGAACCCGGTCCGCTTCGCCATTTCCGTGGATGCCGTGAACCCGGCCCTGTACGCCAGCATCCGCGCTCCGGGCCATTTCGCCACGCTCCTGCGCAACCTCCGGCTCCTGAAACGCCATGCTTCCGAACTGGGCTTCCAGATCGCCGCGTTCGATCTGAGCGCCACCCTCATGGTGCGCAATATCGCCGATGCCCCGAACCTGGTGAAGCTGGCCGCCGAGGTCGGCGCGTCCGGGGTGCGGCTCTGGCACATGAGCTCCACCGACCCTTCCCTCCGGGAGGAGTCCCTCTTCCGGATCCCGGTCTACACCAACCGGGTGCTGGAACACTGCCGGGCCCTGGCCGAGTCCCTGGGGATCGTCCCGGACATCGCCCAACCCTTCGCCACGACCCCGGAAGAGATGGAGCAGGCCAGGCCGGGACAGGCTTCCTGCGACCTCATCGAACAGATGCTCCAGATCTCCCCGGCCGGCGAGGTCTGGCCTTGCTGCGGCAACCTCCCCCCCATCGGCCACCTGGACACGGGCGCGAGCCTGGCTGAGATCTGGGGCGGGGCCGAGCACCTGCGCCTGCGCGAAGCCCTGTTCCAGGGCAGGCCCACCGGCCGCTGCAAGGGCTGCCGCTACCTGGAGCGGCTCACCCCCTTCCTTTTCGATTCCTCGAAATACGGCGTCGACATCCCGCCGGAGGAGCGTTGCATGGATCAGGAACCGGATCTCGAGGCCCTTGGGGCCTTCCGGTGGCTGGACGAGATGCCTGAGGCGACCCTGCGCAGGAGCGTCCACCTGGATCTGCTGGAAACCGCCCGGAACTCGGCGGAACCCGCCAGGAGCTCCACGCGGGCCTTCCGTCCGGTTCCCGACCCGGGGCTGCCCCTGGAGGCGCTCAACCGCAAGGTGGACCTCTGGCTTCGCGCCGGGGCGAAAGTGGCCCTGGCTCCGGCGGGCAATTTCCTTTCCAGACTGTTGAACGGGTCCCGCCTGGCGGAAGTCGATCCGGTGGTCATCCTCGACCGGAATCCGTTCCGCTACGGCGCGACTTTCCGAGGCTACCCGCTTCGAACCTACGCGGAAGCGCAGGCCTTCGCGCCATCGGTCATCCTGGTCGCCTCCCCCGCCTTCGAGGCCGACATCTGCCGTACCCTCGCCCCCCTGGAACAGTCCGGGGTCGAAGTGGTCCGCTTCAGCGAGCTTTGAGCCGTGGCATCCCCGCGCTCCAGCTCGCAGGGTCGCCCATGATACCAGCGACCACCTGCCTGATCTGCGGTTCCGGGCAACTGTTGCGGACTCGCGCCACGATCACCCCCTTCCTCCGGGACCGCTGCGGCATCGAGGCCGGCGCACTGGCCTTGCACCGGCTGTATTGCCCGTCCTGCCAGTTCTCCTTCTTCGACCACCGGCTCGCTCCGGAAGAGGTTTCCAGACTGTACCGGGACTACCGGGGGGAAGCCTACAGCACCCTGCGGGAACAGTACGAACCCGGCTGGAAGGTCATGCCCGAGTTTTCCCCCGATCGGTCCAACTCCTACCATTCCGAGAAGGTACGTTCCATGGTGAACCTGGCGGCCGACTGGCAGATAGCCCCCTCCAGGGTGCTCGACTATGGTGGCGAAGCCGACGCCTGGCTGGCCAGGGGAGCCTTCCCCGGGGCCCTGGTCGAGGACTTCGACATTTCCAGCGCGTCCTCCAGGCCCGAACGCCGCGGTTTCGACCTGGTGCTCTGCGCCCACGTCCTGGAACATGTGTCCTACCCGGTTCCGTTCATCCGGGAGGTGGCTGGCTTCCTTGAGCCGGGAGGGCTCCTCTACCTGGAAGTCCCGTTCGAGGTTTCCGACCTGGAAGCGACGCAGGTGGACGGTCATCCGCTGAACCGGAGGAGCGAGCACGTATCCATCTTCTCGCCCCGTTCCCTGGAACGCCTGATGGCCGTCTGCGGGCTGACCCCGGTCAGGATCCGGAATTTCCGGAACCCGTTCTACAAGGCCACCGCCCTCCTGGCCAAACGTTCGCAGGACGGGGGGCCCATGCCCCGATCCGGACCCGTGCTGGAACAGCCGGAGGCCATGGACCCGCCCGTCCTGAGGCGCGACCTGCTCGGAATCCATCGCCAGGCCCAGATCTGGGCCAGGGACGGGATCCGCATGGTCATCCATCCCGCGGGCTCCTTCACGATGGAACTGCTCACCTACACGGCGCTCGGGGAATCCCGGGTGCTGGCGCTGAGCGACAACGACGCCGGCCTCCGTTCGGAAAAGCGGCTGGGCCTGCCGGTCATCGCCCCCTCCGCCATTCCGGAACTGGCCCCGGACATCGTGCTCATCGCCTCCCCCCATTACGAGAACGAAATTGCCGAAACCCTGGGCTGGGTCGAGCAGCACGGCATCAAGCTGGTCCGCTGTTCCGGCTTGTCCTCAACGGAGACATCTGCAAGATGAACGTTCACCAAAGGCCGGAGCGGGGTGACATCGGTTCGCAGCGCTTCATCGTGCTCTCCCATCCCCGCTCCGGCACCAACTTCCTGCGGGAGATCCTGATCCAGCACCCCAAGGCGTTCATGGCCAGCGAGGCGTTCCACGCCGACCCGGCCCTCCGGCCTTACGTTTTCAACCAGATCAATGCTTTCCGGCCTTCAGGCGCTCCCTGTTTCACCGCGGAGGATGCCGCCCGGCAGTTCACCCTGGACGACCTTGACGGGTTCTTCACCCGATGCGCCCGGGGCACCCAGAGGGAGGCGGTCGGGTTCACCTTGTTCAGCCAGGCCATGGGCCACGGGCTGAGCGACGCAGAGGTCACCCGAGCCGCGCTGCGCGAGGATGTCCTCCCGATTCTCCTGGTCCGCAGGAACCTGCTGAAAGCCTGGGTGTCCCTCAAACGGGCCTGCGCCACCGGCGCCTGGCACCTGGACGGCTCCGGCACCCTCCGCCAGTATCCGGGCCTGCCTTCCACGCCCACCGCCCTGATCCGCTGGATCGACCCCATCGATCTGGCCGAGACCCAGGCATTCATCCAGGAAACGCGCCGGTTCATGGGCCTGGTCCAGGCGGCCCTGGAGAAGGCGGGGAAACCGTGGCTCACGGTCCACTACGAAGATCTATGCCTGGGCGGTCCGGACAGAACCCACCAGGAAATCGACCGGATCCTGGCCTTTCTGGGCCTGGATCCGCTGCCCGGCTACGAGATCCACCTGTTCCAGACCGCCGCCGGCGAATTCTACGATGCCATTCCCAACCGGCAAGAGCTCATGGACGCCACCGGTTACGACCTGACCCCCCCTCCCAGCAGCCCCCATGGCTGGGTGGCCCGGACCCAGCTGCGGATCGAGCGTTGGAAGGCCGAGGGGAAGACCATCGCCCTCGCCCCGGCCGGGCGGTTTGCCCGCAGCCTCCTGGACTTGTGCCGGTTCCAGGGCACCCGTTTGGTCGGCTTGTTCGATCGGGCCCCCGGGGCTGCCCATGACGGTTTCCCGGTCCGCCCCTACGCCGAACTCCAGCGGGTCCGCCCCGATGTGGTTCTGGTGGCCTCGCCCCTGCGGGAGGACGAGATCGTCCTCGAACTCCTGAACCAAGGCTATTCCCAGGCGCAGATCGTCCGCCTCAGCGAATTGCCGTCCGCCTAGCGTCCCTGGAGAATCTCTTTGACCGATCGTTACAGCCTTTCCCACCTCGCCACCCTTGAGTCGGAATCCATCCACATCCTGCGGGAGGTGGCCGCCGAATTCCGGAATCCGGTGATGCTCTATTCGGTGGGAAAGGATTCCAGCGTCCTGGTGCGCCTCGCCATGAAGGCCTTCCATCCCGGGGCCATGCCCTTCCCGCTGATGCACGTGGACACGGGCTACAAGTTCCCGGAGATGTATGCCTTCCGGGACCGCTTTTGCCGGGAG
The DNA here is from genome assembly GCA_031292735.1 of Holophaga sp. Next base: position 12,964 of record JARLGP010000159.1, on the reverse strand, counting down.
ATCGGCGCCCGGCTCATCGTGGAACGGAACGAAGCGTGGATCGCCAAAGGTTGCCACCCCCTGACCACCGGGGTCGAGGCCTGCTGCAGCCACTTGAAGACCGGCGCCCTCCTGGATGCCATCCGGAAGCACGGGTTCGACGCCGCCATCGGCGGCGCCCGCCGGGAGGAAGAGAAGTCCCGCGCCAAGGAACGGGTGTTCTCGGTGCGCGACGCCCACGGCCAGTGGGATCCGAAGAACCAGCGTCCGGAACTGTGGGACCTGTACAACGCGAGGATCCGGGAAGGCGAGACCGTGCGGGCCTTCCCCCTGAGCAACTGGACGGAGCTGGACATCTGGCAGTACATCCAGGCCGAACAGATTCCCATCGTGCCCCTCTACTTCGCCCGGGAAAGGCCAGTCGTCCGCAGGAACGGGATCCTCATCCCTCAGGCCGGCGCCCTTCCTGCGCCCGGAGAGGAGGTGGAGACCTGCCTTTGCCGGTTCCGGAGCCTGGGCTGCATGCCCTGCACCGGGGCGGTGGAATCCAGCGCCACCAGCCTCGACCAGATCATCGCCGAGGTGGCGGGGGCCCGGAAATCCGAACGGGAGAACCGCATCATCGACCTCACCAGCGATTCCTCCATGGAACAGAAGAAGAAGGAAGGGTATTTCTGATGACTAAGCAGAAATCCCTGCTGCGCATTGTCACCACCGGCAGTGTGGACGACGGCAAGTCCACGCTCATGGGCCGTCTTCTCTTCGAGACCAAGTCCATTTTCGAGGATCAGTTCGAGGCCATCCGGAACACCTCCGCCAAGCGCGGCCAGAAGGAGGTGGACCTCTCCCTCCTCCTCGACGGGCTCGCCGCCGAGCGGGAACAGGCGATCACCATCGACGTGGCGTACCGCTATTTCGAGACCCCGGTGCGGAAGTTCATCATCGCCGACTGCCCGGGCCACGAGCAGTACACCCGCAACATGGTCACCGGGGCGTCCACCGCCGACTGCGCCATCGTGCTGATCGACGCCAGGAGCGGCGTGCTCCGGCAATCCCGCCGGCACGGGTTCATCCTTTCCCTGCTCCAGGTTCCCCATGTGCTGGTGGTGGTCAACAAGATGGACCAGGTGGGGTTCGATCCCGCCGTCTACCAGGGGATCCTGGATGACTACGAAGCCTACGCCCACCGGCTGGAGTTCCGGAACCTCACCTTCATGCCGATCTGCGCCCTCCAGGGGGACAACGTCGCCGCCCGCAGCGCCCGCATGCCCTGGTACGAAGGGCCCACCCTGCTTCAGTTCCTGGAAAACCTCCACGTGAACCCGGAACAGAACCTCGTCGACTTCCGCTTCCCGGTTCAGAGCGTCATCCGCCCCAACCAGGCCTTCCGGGGCTTCGCCGGGCGGATCGCCTCCGGCGCCGTCCGGCCCGGGGAGGAGATCACCGTGCTGCCCTCCGGGCTCCGCTCCACGGTCAAGTCCATCGAGACCTTCGACGGTCCCCTGGCGGAGGCCTTCGCCCCCCAGTCCGTGGTGCTCACCCTGGCCGACGAGATCGATGTGAGCCGGGGATCCATGCTGGCCCGCCCGCACAACCTGCCCCTGGTGGGCAGCCACCTGGACGCCGTGCTGTGCTGGATGGATGAGGCTCCCCTGGAACCGGGCGCCCCGTATCTCTTGAAACACACCTCGCAGACGGTGAAGGCCTCCATCTCCAAGGTGATCTACCGGTTCGACGTGGACACCCTCCACCGGCAGGACGCCGCCCAGCTGGGCCTTAACGATCTGGGCCGGGTGGAACTGGAGACGACCCTGCCCCTCTTTTTCGACCCCTACAAGCTCAACCGGGTCACCGGAGCCTTCATCCTCATCGACCCGGTCAGCAACCGGACCGTCGCCGCGGGGATGATCCGGGGCAAACCAGCGCCCGGGGCCGGGCTCCAGCAGACCCACTCTCCCAACACGTTCGCCCGCCTGCCCAACATCCCCCGCGCCGCCCGCGAGGCCCGGAACGGCCACGGGGCGGCGGTGCTCTGGCTCACCGGGCTGTCCGGAGCCGGGAAGACCACCCTGGGCCGGGCGCTGGAGCAGGCCCTCCATGACCGGAACTGCCAGACCATGCTGCTGGACGGGGACCAGGTCCGCCAAGGCCTCTGCCGCGACCTCGGATTCTCCCGGGAGGACCGCACGGAGAACATCCGCCGGGTCGGGGAAGTGGCCCGCCTCTTCTTCGATTCGGGACATATCGTCATCTGCACGTTCATCTCTCCCATCGCCAAGGACCGCGCCTCCGTGCGGGCGCTGATCCCCCAGGGACGCTTTTTCGAGGTCCTGGTGGACTGCCCCGTGGAGGTCTGCATCGGCCGGGATCCGAACGGGCTGTACCGCGCCGCCCTGCAGGGCAAAATCGTGGATTTCACGGGCATCTCCGCGGGCTATGAACCCCCCGCCGCCCCCGAGGCCGTGGCGCACACCGATCAGGAGCCGCTGGAGCGGCTCACGGCCGGACTGCTGCTGCAGTTGGAGCAGGCCGGGATCATCCCGATGGTCTCATGATGCCTTTTACAGTCCCCGGGCTTCGATCATCTGCCTCAGGCTCGGGTTGCTGGAGTAGAGGTTGTCCAGGTGGTTGATGGTGATCGGCTCTCCGGCCTTCACCGGCAGGATGAGCCGATCGTCGACAATCAGCTCCCGGCAGGAGAGCTGCCCCTTCTGGAGTGGAATGCTCATGACAAAATCCTCGCCCGACAGCACGTGCCCCACCGGCAGGTCTCGGGCGGCGTAGAGGCCCCGCACCAGGGCGTCCAGGTAGCGGATCTCCCGCTCCGGCGGGACCCGCTTGGCGGTGCCGGGGGCGCCGCACATCTCCTTGGCCTTCTTGAAGGCCTTGAACCAGGTGTCGATCTGCTCGGGGGTGGAGCAGTACGGGGACATCGGGATGCCGTCGCAATCGATGTCGATGTGCCGTTCGAAGGTGTTGGCGCCCTTGGCGTAGGCGATGAGGATGGAGGAGCGCCAGTCGGTGTGCTCATGGCTGGACAGACCGATGGTAACGCCCGGGTAGCGGTCCCGCAGGAAGTCGATCTGGTTCAGCTCCAGCTCGCTGTCCTCGCTGGGATAGAGGGCCACGCAGTGGTTGAGGGCCAGGGGGATGTCGCGGTTATTGAAATAGGTCACCAGGTCGTCCATGTCCTTGAGGGAGGTGCCGCCGGTGGAGGCCACCACCGGCTTCTTGGTGTGGGCGATGCGGTCGATGAGGACCCAGTCGTTGATGTCGGAACTGGCGATCTTGATGATCTCGATGTTCAGGTCCACGCACAGGTCCACCGACCGTTCGTCGAAGGGGGTGGCCATGCGCATGCAACCATGCCGGCGGATGGCCTCCAGCAGCTTGACGAAATCCTCCCGGGTCAACTGGGTCTGGACGGTCTTCTTGATGTAGCGGATGTCCTCCCGGTCCCGGAAATCCGGGTGGATGAAGTGGTCCACGTCCCGGAACTGCAGCTTGATGGCCGCACGCATGTTGTTGTAGCGGACCACCCGGCCGAAGTTCTTGACGATCTTCATGCCCCGATCCAGCCGGCCCCAATGGTTGTTGGCCATCTCCAGGACGAAGAGTTCTTCGAAGATGTTTCGATTGATGGGGTTGGGACGCATGGAAGCCTCGATGGAATGTGTCGGTGTCTACCCTACGGGGTTAATCAGAAGTCGAACCGGTGCGGATCTCACTCCAGGATATTGGACCGCAGCTCTTCCCGGGACAGGAACGGGGCCATGTCCTCCAGGGCGGCGGACACCATCCGGCCGTCCTCCATGCGCCGGGAGGCCAGCTTCGGTGCGAACGGCTGGGCCGGGTCCAGCACGACCTCGCAAAGCACCGGCCCATCCAGGCCCAGGGCCCGGGTCAGGCCCTGCTCCAGGTCCGCATGGCTGGCCAGGCGGACGAAGGGCAGACCGTAGGCCTGGGCCAGCCCCTCGAACCGGGGGAAGCCCACGCCGTTGTCCGGCTGGAACCCGATGGGACTCTGGGGGAAATAGGCGTTCTGGGTCTGGCGGATGGAATGGTAGCCGCCATTGTTGAGCACGAAGATCTTGATGGGGAACCGGTGGAAGGCGATGGTGGCCAGCTCCTGGACGTTCATCTGCAGGCTGCCGTCCCCGGCCAGGCAGATGACCCGGTGCCCCGGCGCCCCCACCGCGGCGCCCACCGCTGCGGGCAGGTCATAGCCCATGGAGGCGCTCCCGGAATTGGAATAAAGGCGCTGGCCCCGCTTGAGGCGCGCCGCCTGGAACGGCACGATGCAGGCGCTGGCGTTGGCGGTGACGGTGAGATCGCCTTCCTCCAGGTGCTGAAACAGCGCCTCCACGAAACAATAAGGGTTGATGGGTCCGGACGAGGTCCGGTATTCGGGAAGCACCACCGGGTAGCGGGCCACCCGTTCCCGACACCAGGCCAGGTACTGGCCATGGGCCTCGGCCGGGGTGTCGCCGGCCAGTTCCAGCAGCTTGCCCAGGAACCGCCCGATGTCGGCGCACACCGGCAGATCGATGGAAAGGGTGGGCTTGGCCAGCTCGGCGGGGTCGATGTCCACCATCACCTTGGTGGCCTTGCGGGCAAAATCGGCCCAATTGTAGCTGATCTGGCGGATGTTCAGCCGGCAGGCCAGGATCAGGAGGAAATCGGCGTTCTGGACGGTGAAGTTGCCCGCCCGGTCGCCAATGGTGCCAGGCCGGCCGCACAGGAGCGGGTGGTCATGGGGCAGCAGGTCGTGGGCGTTGAAGGCGGTGGTGACGGGCACGCCCAGGCGCTCGGCCAGAGTCAGGAAGGCCGCCTGGGCGCCGCCGATGCGCACCCCGGACCCGGCCAGGATGGCCGGCCGCCGGGACTTGGCCAGCCGGGCCAGGACCTCCCGGGCCAGCCCGGTGAGCTCCTCCTCGGAGAGGCCCGGGTCGGGCTCGGGGGTGAAGCCCTCCAGGGCGAGCGGGTCCACCTGGGCCCCCTGCACGTTCATGGGCACGTCCAGCCACACCGGGCCGGGGCGGCCGGACCGGGCCAGATGGATGGCCTTCTCCAGGTGGAAGCGGATGCTGGCGGGGTCCTCCACCAGAACGGCGTATTTTGTGATGGAGGCGACGATGGGAACGATGTCCACCTCCTGGTCCCCCAGCTGGCGCAGGGGCAGGCCGGTGGAGCGGACCTGGGTCTCCCGCTTCACCTGCCCGGAGATCACCACCAGTCCCATGGAATCGGTCCAGGCCCCGTGCACCCCGGTGATGGCGTTGGTGGAGCCGGGCCCGGTGGTGACGCTCACCGCCGCCAGCCGCCCGGTGAGCCGGAAGTAGCTTTCCGCGGCCATGGCGCAGGCCTGTTCATGGTGGCAGCAGATCACCCGGAGCCCCGGTTCCTTGCCGAAAGCGTCGTTCAGGTGCATGGCCCCGCCGCCGGTGACCATGAAGAGATCCCTGAGGCCCGCCTCGGCGAGTTTGTGGGCGATGTAGTCGGCGACTCGGACCATCAGGAGGACTTCCTTTCCATGCGGGAGCGGTGCCAGGCCAGGGTCCGCTCGATCGATTCCAGGAGGCCCAGGGCGGGCTGGAGCCCCAGCTCCTCGCGGGTGCGTTTCATGCAGGGCACGTAGCGGGACGGGAGCCCAGGCCCCGGTGTCCCGGCCACCTGTACCGGCACCCCGCACAGCCCGCCCACCAGGTCCGCCAGCTGGCGGATGCTCACCGGATCGGCCCCACCCACGTTGTAGGCCCTGCCCGGGGCGCCGCGGGCCAGCAGGGTCCACAGGTAGCGGGCCATGTCCGCGGCGTGCAGGTAGGTGCGCAGCGGGGTGCCGTCCCCCTGGATGCGGATGGGTTCGCCCCGGAGGCCGTCCCGCATGAAATTGCCGGCGGCGAAATGGGCATCCAGCGGGAGCAGCGGACCGAGGAACGCGTACATCCGGGCCACCACCACCTCGAACCCGGCGGCCTGCCCGTGCTGGAGGCAGAGGTGTTCGGCGAAGTGCTTGGCGTTGCCGTAGGCGGAACGGGGGTCCAGGGAGTCCAGGCGGCCGGTCATGGGTTCCTCCATGGCCTCCACTTTGGGGGGCTGGATTCCCTGGGCCAGGCCGGAGCTGAGGAACAGGAACCGCCGGGCCCCCGCCCGGGCCGCCAACCGGAGCATCCGCTCGGTGCCGTGGACGATGGTCTCCACCATGTCCAGGGGCCGCTCGTCGTTCATGACCTTGCTGGCGGTGGTGGCCCCATGCAGCACCAGGTCCACCGGTTCCAGGGGGCCGTCCCAGGTGCGCACATCACCCTGGACCAGGCGCAGGGAGGTCCATGAGCGGTAATGGGGATTGGCCTGCAGGAAGGCGTCCGGATCCCGGCTGAGCAGGATCAGGCGCACCTCGGGCCCCAGGCGGAACAGTTGCTCGGTGAGCCAGGAGCCCACGAAGCCGGTACCCCCGGTGAGCAGCACGGTGCGCCCGGCCAGGGTCCCCCGGGTCCCCGAATCCAGGGGGCTGAAGTCCGCTTCCGGAAGGGCGGCGCTACCGGTCACGGCCGAAGAACCCATGGATCCGCTCCAGCATGTAGTCGATCTGGGCCTGCCCCAGCCCCGGATACACCCCGATGAAGAAGGTGTCGCGCATGATCCGGTCGGATCCGTCCAGGCTCCCGGACACCCGCTTCTCGATGTTCATGAAGCCCGGCTGGCGCAGGATGTTGCCGCCGAACACCAAGCGGGTCTCGATCCTGGCGGCTTCCAGGTGGTTGACCAGGGCCCGCCGGTCCACCCCCTCCCGCACGGTGATGGGAAAGCCGAACGGGCTCGGCTCGGCCCGGGGGTCGATGCGGGGCAGGATGAGGTAATCCTCCAGGGGCTTGAGCCCCTCGAAGAGCAGCCGGAAGTTGCGCCGGCGCGCCGCCACGAACCGGGGGATCTTGTCGAACTGGGCCAGGCCGATGGCGGCCTGCAGGTCGGTGGCCTTCAGGTTGAAGCCCAGGTTGGAGTAGATGTACTTGTGGTCGTAGCCGTACGGCAGGTCGCCCAGGTGCCAGTCGAACCGGCGCCCGCAGGTGTTGTTGGCGCCGGGCTCGCACCAGCAGTCCCGCCCCCAGTCGCGCAGGGACAGGACGGTCCGCTTGAGCTCCGGGGCGTTCACGCACACGCCCCCGCCCTCGCCCATGGTGATGTGGTGCGCGGGGTAGAAGCTCAGGCTGCTCATGGCGCCGAAGGTGCCCACCAGGCGCCCTTCGAAGGTGGCGCCCAGGGCGTCGCAGCCGTCCTCCAGGAGCCAGAGCTTCCGGCGCGCGGCGATCTCGGTGAGGGCGGCCATGTCGCAGGGGTTGCCCACCGTGTGCGGGGCCAGGATGGCCCGGGTGCGGGGGCCGATGGCCTCCTCCACCAGCGCGGGGTTGATGTTGTAGGTGCCCACTTCGCAGTCCACGAACACCGGCACCAGGCGGTTCTGGATGATGGGGGTGAGGGTGGTGGGGAAGGTGACGGCCGGAGTGATGATCTCGTCGCCGGGCAGCAGGCGGCCGGGGCCGGACTCCCGGGCCCGGTCGGTGGCCTCGGCGCACAGGGCGGCCACCATGAGCAGGTTGGCGCTGGATCCGGAATTGACCAGGACGAAGCTTCGGCTGGCGAAGAAGCCGCGCATGGCCTCCTCGAAGCGGGTGGCGTAGGGGCCGGCGGTGAGCCAGAAATCCAGCGACGCGCCCACCAGGTTCAGCAGCTCGGCTTCGTCGTAGACCCGGCCGGAATAGTTCACCCGGCTTTCGCCGGGCACGAACGGCTTGGGCTGGTGCGCCAGCTCGACGTACTGGCGGGTGAGCTCGAGGATCTGGGCCCGGATGGCTTCAGCGCTGGACATGGGACTCCTGGGGGCGCGGGGCCGGACCTCGGCCCACCGGTAGGTATCGGACCGAAGGGGCCCATTCGATAGCCTGGAGGGCGTTCCTCCCGTCCAGGATGACCGGGGTGGCCATGGCGGCCGTGAGGGTTTCCCAGGGCCAGTCGCCCAGTTCGGGCCAGGCGGTGGCCAGCACGGCGGCGTCGGCGCCCTGGAGCAGCGGCCCGGGTTCCCGGTACAGCACCACCCGGCCGCCCCAGGCCGCCACGCTCGCCTCGCCGGCCAGCGGATCCCAGGCGCGCACGGTGGCCCCCTGGGCCAGCAGCGCCTCCACCAGGGGCTGGGAGGGCGAATTGCGCCAGTCGTCGGTGCCGGGCTTGAAGGCCAAGCCCAGCACGGCGACGGTGCGGCCGTCCAGTCCGCCCAGTTCCGCGCCCAACCGCCGGACGATGGCTCCGGGCCGGTCCTGGTTCACCTGCACCACCTGCTCCAGCAGGGGGGCCGGCAGGCCCCGGTCCCGGGCCATGGCGGTGATGGCGTTCAGGTCCTTGGGCAGGCAGCTGCCGCCGTAGCCCACGCCGCCGAACAGGTAGCTGAGGAGGCCCGGGCGGACCGGCTCGCCGTCGTGCACGGGGGTGAGCCGACGGTCCATGTGCAGGATCTCCAGGATCCGCCTTCCGTCCACTCCCGGGGTGGCTTCGCAGAGGTTGTAGATCTCGTTGGCAAAAGAGATGCAGGTGGCCAGGAGGGCGTTGGAAGTGTACTTGACGAACTCGGCCTCGGTGGGCGACACGTGCAGCTTGGGACAGTGGAAGCCGGCGTAGAGGGCCTCCAGGGCCTCCCCGGCCTGGACGCCCAGGTGGCCCAGCACGATCCGGTCCGGGTCCATGAAGTCCTGGACGGCGAAACCTTCCCGAAGGAATTCCGGGTTCATGGCCACCCCGAATTCCGCTCCGGCCGCCTTGCCCGAGGCCTCTTCCAGGGTGCGGCGCACCAGGCCCAGGGTGGTGCCGGGCACCACGGTGCTCTTCACCACCACGGTGTGGTAGCCGGGTTCGCCCTTCAGGTGCTGGCCCACGGTGCGGGCCACTGCCTCCACGAAGGAGAGGTCGATGCGGCCGTCCCGGTCCGGGGTGCCCACGGCGATCATGGAAATCCGGCTGCCGGCGAGCGCTTCACCGGCGTCCAGGGTGGCCCGGAACCGCCCCAGGGCCAGGTTCTCCTTGAGCAGGGCGGCCAGCCCCGGCTCGAAGATGGGGGTTTCGCCCCGGTTGATGGTGTCCACCCGGAGGGCGTCCACGTCCACGCAGACCACCTGGTGGCCCAAGGTGGCGAGGCAGACGCCGGTGACCAGGCCCACGTAGCCGCAGCCGAAAACGGTGACTTTCATGGCTGATCTTCCCGATAGGAGCGGAAGGTCCGGTCCAGGCCCTCCCGCAGTGAGACCTTGGGTTCGTAGGGCCCCAGGGTGCGGATCCGGGCCAGGTCCGGGCAGCGGCGCTGGGGATTGTCGGTGAGGTAGTGGCGGTCCTCGCTCACCTGGTACTGCACCGGGGCCTGGAGGCCCGCCACCTCGCGCAGGGTTTCGGCCACGGTGAGCATGGACACCTCCTCCCGGTCGTTGCCCATGTTGTAGGCCTCGCCGCCGCGGCCTTCCATGGCGATGAGCAGCATGGCCCAGGTGGCGTCCCGCAGGTAGCAGAAGGCCCGGGTGGCCCGGCCGTCGCTGAGTAGGACCAGGGGCTCGCCCTGCATGGCGGCCTGCATGAGGTCGGGCACGATGCGGCGGTCGTCGATGCGCTGGCCGGGGCCGTACACGTTGAACGGACGGCCCACCTTGATGGGCACGCCGTACTGCTGGTGGTACAGCACGCAGAGGGTCTCGCTGAGCCGCTTGGACTCGTCGTAGCAGGCCCGGGGGCCGGTGCAGGAGACGAAGCCGCGGTAGTCCTCCCGGGTGGGGATGGCGTCGGGCGAGGGATCCCCGTAGATTTCGCTGGTGCTCAGGTGCAGCATCCACTCCACCGGCTGGGTGCGGCAGAGTTCCAGCAGCTGCCGGGTGCCGCCCACGTTCACGTCGATGGTCTCCATGGGGAACCGGCGGTAGAAGGTGGGGCTGGCCACCCCGGCCGCGTGGAAGATCGCATGGATGGGCTCATCCGGCTGGAAGGGCCGGGTCAGGTCCTGGGGCAGGAAGCGGATGTCCTTCCTTCCCTTCAGGTGCTCGATCCGCTCGGGCAGGCCCACCAGGAAGTTGTCCATGGCCAGGATCCGGCAGGGCCGTTCCTGGCCCTGGTTCCAGTGGGCCAGCACGTCCAGGACGTAGGCTCCCAGGAAGCCGCAGGCCCCGGTGAGCAGGAGGGTCCGGCCCCGCAGGCGGTCCAGGGGCAGGCCGGCGTGCTCCGCCAGCCACTGGGCGTCTTCCCGGATGATGGAGGTGAACCTCGCCATGTGTGCTCCTTCAGTCCCAGTTCTTCCAGGGGGCCTTCCCGGAATTCCACAGGGACTCCAGGACGTTGCGCTCTCTCAGGGTGTCCATGGGGTGCCAGAACCCTTCGTGGCAGTACGCCATGAGCTGGCCTTCGGCCACCAGGCGCTCCATGGGCTCCCGTTCCCAGATGGTGTCGTCCCCCTGGATGTAGTCCAGCACCTTGCGGTCCAGCACGAAGAAGCCGCCGTTGATCCAGCCGGCGCCCACCTGGGGTTTTTCCGCGAAGCCCTTCACCAGGCCGTCCTCCACCCGGATCTCGCCGAACCGGGCCGGGGGCCGCACCGCCGTCACCGTGGCCAGCTTGCCGTGGCTCCGGTGGAAGGCCACCAGCGCCTTGAGGTCCAGATCGGCCACGCCGTCGCCGTAGGTCACCATGAACAGGGGATCGTCGCCGAGGTACTGGCGCATCCGGCGAATCCGGCCGCCGGTCATGGTCTGGCTGCCGGTCTCGATGAGATGGACCTTCCAGGGCGGCGTGGTGGGGGCATGGTAGCGGGTTTCCGCCTTGGCCAGGTCCAGGGAGAGGTTCGAGCTCATGGCGTGGAATTCGAGGAAGTAGCGCTTGATCATGTCGCCCTTGTAGCCGAGCGCGATGAGGAACTCCCGGAAGCCGTGGGCGGCATACAGGTTCATGATGTGCCAAAGGATCGGCTGGCCGCCGATCTCGACCATGGGCTTGGGCTTGACGGTGGTTTCCTCCGTGAGCCTGGTTCCCAGCCCCCCGGCGAGGATCACGGTCTTGATGTCTTGCGTCATGGCTCCCCCAGAACGGCCCGGACCCGCTGCCGTTTGCATTTTGCAATATCCATGCCTTCCATGAGTTTCATCGGCCTCATGCCCGCCGACCAAAACTTCGTTCCAGCTCACCTCGGGTCAGTTTCTTGATGACCGGCCTGCCATGGGGGCAGGTGTGCGGCACCTCGCAGGCCATGAGGTCCTCGATGAGCCTTTGGGCAAGTTCTGCCGGGAGGACGTGGTGCTTCTTGATGGCGGCCTTGCAGGACAGTTCCGCGTTCAGTTCCCGGCGGAAGCAGTCCAGGTACAGCTTGCCCTGGGTATCCAGGCGGGCCAGGAAGGCTTCCAGCAGGGCCCGGGGATCCCGCTCCATGAGGAAGTCCGGCAGTCCGCGCACCACCAGGGCATCTTCGCCGAAGGGCTCCACCTCCAGGCCGGCCTGGGTGAACTCGCCCAGGAACGGACTCAGCCGGGCCATGGCCTCGGGCCCCAGCCGCACCACCTGGGGCGGCAGCAGCGGCTGCACCGCCGGCCGGTGATGGCGCAGGAACAGCTGCTCGTACAGGATCCGCTCGTGGGCCACGTGCTGGTCGATGATCCACAGTTCCGGCTCCCGCTCCCCCGGCACCTCCGCCAGCAGGTAGGTGGCGTCGAAGGCCCCCAGGTAGCGCACCGGGCGCGGCTGGAAGGCCGGTTCCGCCGCGCCGGATTCGGCGGCGGGGGTGAACGGGCGGTCGGTGCCGAAGGCGGCGGCCATGGCCGGGAAGGCGCCGGAAGCGGGTGCCTGGTCCGGTTCGTGGGCCCACAGGTGGGGGTGCCCGGCGGCGGCCAGGGAGCGCAGGGGCTGGTCCAGTTCCAGCTCCAGGGGCCGGGGCGGCAGGTCGAGCACCGAGGGCAGGTCGCCGCGCATCTGGCTCCAGGCCTCGCGCAGGGCCCGGCTCACCCAGGGGAAGATCCGCTGGGGCTCCCGGAACCGCACTTCCGCCTTGGTGGGGTGGACGTTAACATCCACCGCCTCGGGCGGGATGTCCAGGAACAGCACCGCGGCGGGATAGGCGCCCTTGGGGAAGAAGCCCTCCCAGCCTTCGGCCAGGGCCGCCAGCAGCAGCCGGTCGCGCACCGCGCGGCCGTTGACGAACAGGTAGAGGTGGTTGCGGTCGCGGAAGCTCAATTCGGGCGGCGACACGTAGCCGTGCAGCAGCCAGGGCGGCTCTCCGGCCCGGAACGGCACCAGCCCGGCCATGCGCTCGCCCAGCAGGGGCCCCAGCCGGGCTCCGGCTTCCGCGACCGGGGGCAGCACCAGCTCCCCGCTGCGGTCCGAGCGCAGCACCCAGTGCACCGCCGGGGTGGCCAGGGCCATGCGGGTGAGCACCCCCCACAGGTGGGCGTGCTCGGTCTCGGTGGACTTGAGGAAGCGCTTGCGCGCCGGCACCTGGGCGAACAGGTCGCGCACGGTGAGGGTGGTGCCCCGGGCCCGGGGGGCGGGCAGCACGTCCTTGATGATGCCGAACTCGCAGCGCAGCCGGTAGCCGTCGCCGTCCTGCTCGGCGCTCAGCAGCTCGGTGCGGGTCACCGAGGCGATGGAGGGCAGCGCCTCGCCGCGGAAGCCGAAGGACGCCAGGTGGGCCAGGTCGTCGGCCGTGCGCACCTTGCTGGTGGCGTGCCGCTCCAGGGCCAGGTAGAGATCGTCCCGGCCCATGCCGCAGCCGTCGTCGGCCACCTCCAGCAGGCGCTTGCCGCCCTCCTCCCAGCGCACCTCCAGCCGCCCGGCGCCGGCGTCCAGGGCGTTCTCCACCAGTTCCTTGAGCACCGAGGCGGGGCGCTCCACCACCTCGCCGGCGGCAATCTGATTGGCGACCTGATCGGACAGTACACGGATCTTCGGCATGCACACAGCGTAGCGCCGCTTGCGG
>JARLGP010000158.1 GCA_031292735.1 Holophaga sp. | reverse complement strand
TCCACCCGCCGGTACTCGGGCTTGTGGCTGTTCTCGCGGATCCGGTCGAACACCACGATGGTGTCGGCCATGGAGTAGCCCATGAGGATCAGGAAGCTGGCCACCACCGGCACCGAGAACTCGAAGCCGAAGAACACGAACAGGCCCAGGGCCATCAGGAGATCGTGGATGAGGGCGACGATGCCGCCCACCGAGAAGCTGATGGTGAAGCGGAAGATCACGTAGACCAGGATGGCGCCCATGGCCCAGAACACCGCCTGGAGGGTCTTCCAGGTCCATTCCCCGGAGATGGAGGGGGAGAAGCTTTCGTTCTTCAGGATGGACAGGGTGCCCAGCCGGTAGTCCTTTTCGACGCTGGCGCGCAGCTGGGCCGGCAGGTCCGCGGGAAGCTGGCTGTAGCTGGACATGGGGCTGTACTTTTCCCGGGCCTTGGTGATCTTGTTCACCCAGGGCTCGTAGGCCTGGCGCAGGGCGGCCTCGTCGCCGGCCACGGCCAGGGGATTGGTCTTCACCCAGGTGTCCACCATGACGCCCACGCTCTCGGTGTTCAGGTCGGCCCGCTTGTCGCTGGCGGCGGTGGCGTCCATGTGCTTGAGGGCGTTGATGATCTGATTGATCTGGGCGCTGGAGTCCTTCTCGTCCTGGCCTTTCTTGGCCTTGACCTTGATGGAGAACACGCTGGTGCCCGGCTTCTCGGTGTAGGCCACCACGCCGGCGTCCTGCACCCCGCCGTCGCGCAGGGCCTGGCGCAGGGTGTCCTGGTGCACGTCACCCTTGAAGGCCACCATCATGTCGATGCCGCCGGTGAACTGCATGCCCAGCTTCACGTGGGCGTCGGCGCCCTTCCAGGGATGGATCCACAGGAAGCATAGGAGGATGAGGCCCCAGGACATGGCCAGGGCGATGCCCTTGTATTTCATGAAATCAATGTGGGGCAGGTGCTCAAAGACTTTCATCGGCAATCCTTAGATGGAGAGGCTCTTGATGCCGGGGTGGCGTTCCAGGATCCAGTCGTAGATGAAGCGGCTGATGTAGATGCTGGTGAACAGCGAGGCGCAGACACCCACCGTGAGGGTCACGGCGAAGCCCTTCACCGGGCCGGTGCCGAAGATGAACAGCAGCATGGCGGCGAACAGCTGGGTGACGTGGCTGTCGACGATGGTCCAGAACACCTTGTCGAAGCCGGTCTGGATGGCTCCGGGGATCGATTTGCCGTTGGCGAGCTCCTCGCGGATGCGCTCGAAGATGAGGATGTTGGCGTCCACCGCCATGCCGATGGTGAGGGCGAACCCGGCGATGCCGGGCAGGGTGATCACCGCGTGGAAGGAGCCCATGAGGCCGAGCATCACGATGATGTTCACGGTGAGGGCGACGATGGCGTTCACCCCCGACCATTTGTAGTAGAAGACCATGAAGGTGATGATGGTGAGGAAGCCGATGAGCGCGGCGCGCACCCCGGAATGGATGGAGTCGGCCCCGAGGCTGGGGCCCATGGCGCGTTCCTCGAGGAACTTCATGCTGGCGCGCATGGCGCCGCTCTTGAGCTTGAGGGCGAAGTCCTCGGTGTCGGCCTTGGTGAAGTGCCCGGTGATCCGCACCGAACCGCCGACGATCTTCTCCCGGCAGGACAGGGTGCTGACGATCTTGCGGTCCAGGACGATGGCGATCAGGCGGTTCTCGTCGGCGGCGATGCCGGACAGGACGGCGAAGTCGTCGGCCCCCTTCTTGTTGAGGGTGTAGTTGATCTGGGGCGCGTCGGTGGTGGGGTCGACGCTGGGGTCGGCCTTGTTGATGTCGGCGCCGTCCACGTAGACCTTTTCTTCCACCAGGACCCAGGACTTGACCGGATCCTCCTCGCCCGGCTTGTGCGCTGCGGGATCCTTGCCCATCTCGCGCAGGTCGCGGTCGCTCATGGGCTCAGCCAGCAGCTCGGTGTTGTTGGGCAGCTGGCCCTTGAAGAAGCTCAGGGCCGCTTCCCGGGTGGGGAAGCCGCGGCCCTGGGTGGGGTCGAGCTTGGCCACCAGGCGCTGCTCCAGCCGGCCCGGGGTGGTGAGCAGGCCCTTGATGCGTTCCCGCTCGGCGTCGCCCACGCCGGGCAGCTCGACCACGATCCGGTTGCCTTCGGCCCCGGAGGCGGTGATCTCCGGCTCGGCCACGCCGAACTGGTTGATGCGGTTCTCGATGATCTGCAGGGCGCGCTTGTTGGCGTCGTCCTTGAGCGACTTCTGGTAGGCGGCCTTCTGGGTCAGGGTGAACCCGGTGGGGCTGTAGCTCGCATCGTAGCCGTAGAAGGGCTGGAGGATCTTCTCCACCGCCGGGCGCTGGTCCGCGGGAACCCCCTCGGCGCGCAGGACGTTCTGGTCCAGCTTGATCACCGAGTCGGCGAAGCCCTTTTCCCGGAGCCGGTCCTGAAGCCGGTCGCGGGTGTCGCGCAGATCAGCCTCCAGGGCCTCGTTGCCCTGGACTTCCAGTTCGAAATGGACGCCGCCCTTGAGATCGAGGCCGAGGCGCACCTGGGAAAGGGGAATGAAGAAATATGCGCACGCACCGCAGATCAGGAGGGTCACCGTGAGGCGCCATAGGCTCCGTTTGGTCACAAAAGGACTCCTACGCAAGGAGAGCGGGGAAGCACGCCCCCGCCCTCACCATGAGAATTGAAGCTTGAATCAGTGCTGCTCGGGAGCGGGTTCGTTGGCCATGGCCACCACCGCGTTGCGGCGGGCCTTGACCACGTTGCTCCCCAGCTTCAGATAGAGGTTCTTGTCCTCCACCCGGTCGATGGTGGCATACAGGCCGCCGGAAAGCAGCACCTCGTCGCCGGCCTTGAGCTTGCTGAGCCGTTCTTCCATCTGCTTGCGCGCCTTGTTCTGGGGCCGGATGAGGAGGAAATAAAAGAGCGCCGCCATGCCGCCGAACAGGAGCAGGGTGGGTAGGGGGCTTTGACCAGCTTGCATGAGCAGGGCAAGGTTCATTTAGGACTCCTCTGAATTCCAATTTTCTCTCGTGCGGCGAGCGAAGTCTGGGAAATTTTTTGCCAGCATGGCCTGCCGCGCGGCGCGGGTGAGCCCAACAGTGTAGCTCAGGTTGTGGATACTGTTTAGTGTAGATCCCAACATCTCCCCACAGCGGAACAGGTGGTGCAGGTAGGCTCGGGTGAACGTCCTGCAAGTATAGCAGTTGCATTCCGGGTCCAGGGGCTCGGAGGAGGCCCGGTGGCGGGCGTTCTTGATCTTGATCCGGCCGCGGGAGGTGAGCAGCGTGCCGTGCCGCGCTTCCCGGGTGGGCAGCACGCAGTCGAACAGGTCGACGCCCTGTTCCATGCCGAACAGCAGGTCCTCGGGGGTGCCGACGCCCATGAGGTAGCGCGGGCGGTCGGCGGGCATCAGGCGGACGAAGGCGGCCAGCAGCTGGTTCATCTCCTCCTTGGGCTCGCCCACGCTGAGCCCGCCCACGGCCATGCCCTGGAACGGGGTCTTGCGGTCCAGCTCCAGGATCTCGTCCAGGTGCCGGCGGCGCAGGTCCAGGTGCACGCCGCCCTGGTTGATGGCGAACAGGCCCTGGTGTCCGTCCAGCGGGAAGGCCCGGCAGCGCTCCAGCCAGCGGGTGGTCCTGGCCATGGAGATCTCCAGCTTGGGCCGCTCCAGCTGGCCGTGGGGGCACTCGTCCAGGGCCATGACGATGTCCGAACCCAGGCTGCGCTGGATCTCCATGCTCCGCTCCGGCGACAGGAAGTGGGTGGAGCCGTCGATGTGGCTCTGGAAGGTCACCCCTTCCTCCTTGATCTTGCGCAGGGTGGCCAGGGAGAAGACCTGGAAGCCGCCGGAATCGGTGAGGATGGGGCCGGGCCAGGCCATGAAGGCGTGCAGCCCGCCCAGTTCGCGCATCAGCTCGTCCCCGGGGCGCAGGCCCAGATGGTAGGTGTTGCCCAGGATCACCTGCGGGCCGATCTCGGCCAGCTGCAGCGGAGTCAGCCCCTTGACGGTGCCCTGGGTGCCCACCGGCATGAACGCGGGGGTGAGCACCTGGCCGTGCAGGGTGGCGAAGTGGCCGGCGCGGGCCGGCTCGGCGGGATCGGGATCGGTGTCCTGGACAAAGCGGAATAGGGGTGGTGGCGGAATGATGGCGGAGCTCCTGTCCAGTGACTTGACGGTCCAAGGGTGACTTGTCATCTTAACCGGTGGACGGGGACGAAGCATTCAACCTTCATTTGGGAGTGGCATGGCAGAGGGCCCCAAGGCGCATCCGCAACCCGCCGGCCCTGAAACCCTGGAGGAGCAGGTCTACCGGGCGGCCCTGAACGAGGATGACCGGGCCCTGCGCGGGGCCAGCCCCTGGCTGACGGTGCCGGTGACCCTGGCGGTGGCCGCGGCGCTGGGGGGCCTCGTGGTCGCCCTGGGCCGGAGCGGCGGAACCGAGGCCAGGCCGCCGGAATCGGTGAGCGTGGTGCTGAACGAGGCGCCGGACGGGCCGGCCCATGCTGCGTCCGCTCCTGCCCCCG
>JARLGP010000157.1 GCA_031292735.1 Holophaga sp. | reverse complement strand
TGAAGGTATAGACCTGTTCCGGCTTGGGGAAGGACGTCGCGCTGTTGTCCAGGTAGATGATGGGGGTTACGGGAGTCTCGTCCAGCTTCAGGTAGGGCGAACAGGTTTCAGTGATGGGCATGGAGCACCTCGGTAGGGTTAAGGGTTGGAAATCAGGACCTCCGCCACCAGCTCGACGGCGGTCTTCAGCTGGACATTGAGTTGCGGGTCAGCTCGATGAAGGTGGTCAGCGCCCGGCGCGGAACCCCGCGCCGGGCTTCGCTCCGCTGGCCGGGATCGGCCAGGAAGGCTTCCTCGTTCTGACCATTGAACATTCGGGGGGACACGGCACCTCCAAAAATCCCAAAAAGGGATTAGCCACGAAATTGCTATCAACCGATGTACTATTTTGTTCGTATGATTTCGGAGATTGTGCGTATGACAATGTGGGTACCTGATCTCTCAAAATCCTGCCAGCCAACCTACTTGGCCATCGCCGACGCCATTGGCGACGCGGTCCACCAGGGGCAGCTGCGCCCCGGGGACGCGCTCCCCACCCACCGGCTGCTGGCCGACCTGGTGGGGGTGAACGTCAGCACCATCACCCGCGCCTACCATGAGGCCGCGCGTCGGCGCCTGGTGGGTGGGGAGGTGGGACGCGGCACCTTCGTGCTGGGCGTGGCTTCGGAAACCGCGCTGTTCGCCCTGGAGCACCGGCCCGATGGCGGCGTCATCGACCTGTCGCTCAACGTGCCGCCCCGTGCTGCCCGGGACCAGGATCTGGCCGCTGCCCTGAAGCGGATGGATCCCACCCAGGCGGCCGGCTTCCTGCACTACCCCAGCCCGGACGAGGTGCTGGTCCATCGCCAGGCCGCAGTGGGCTGGCTGAAGCGGCGCGGAGTGGAAGCCGATCCCGAAGGCCTGGTGGTATGCGCCGGGGCCCAGCACGCCATGGTCACGGCCCTGCATTTCTTCCAGGAGGAGGAGGAGGTGGTCTGCGAATCCCTGGTCTACCCGGGGCTGAGGGCATCCGCCCGGCACTGGCAGCGCCGGCTCCATCCGGTGCCCATGGATGCCGAAGGGATCCTGCCCGATGCGTTCGAAACGGCCTGCCGGGGCGATTTGCGGTTCGCCGTGGTGTCGCCGACCCTGCACAATCCCACCACCGCAACCATGAGCCTGCAGCGCCGCCGGCGGATCGTGGAGATCGCCCGGAAGTGGAACGTCATGCTGGTGGAAGAGGATGTCTACGGCATGCTCCAGGAGAACGCGCCGCCCCCCCTGTACACCTTGGCCCCGGAACGGGTGCTCTATCTCACCGGCCTGTCCAAGACGGTCGCCCCCGGGCTCCGGATCGGCTACCTGGTGCTGCCGCCCGGATTGCGCGGCCGCATGCATGATGACGAGCACCACACCACCTGGTATGTGTCGAGCCTCACCATGGCCATCGCCACCCGCTGGCTGAACGACGGCACCGCCTGGCGCCGCCTGGTCAAGCAGCGGGCCGAATTGGCCGCCCGCTACCGCATGTGCCAGGAACAGCTCAAGGACTTCACGTGGCGCGGCGAACCCCACTGCCCGCACGTGTGGCTGGTGGCGCCGCCCGGCGGATCCGAAGCCTTCGCCAAACGCGCCCTGGCCGCGGGCGTGGTGGTGGTTCCTTCCAGCGTCCTGGCGGCAGGACGGTTGTTCGCGGCGGACGGGGTGCGCATCTCCCTGGGCGCCCCGCCGGACCGCAAAACCCTGGCCGAAGGCTTATCCAGGCTCGCCAGCCTGGCCAGGCACGCCTGATAAAAAAACACCTTGTAGGTACGACAATACGGTTTCCATGGCCCGATATTCTCCCTACATACAAGATTCTTGTAGAGGCAGCTTCGGCGTGCCGCTTTCTTAAAACCCAACCTTTGACCCCGCAATGGTTTCATCCGGAGATCGGGACGGGGTCTATCCATGGAAAGGATCGCATCATGAAAGAATCCAAGATGACGCATTGGGAGCGCATAACCGCCGCCATTGCCGGCGAACCAGTCGATCGAGTGCCGGTCGGCCTGTGGCGCCACTTCCCGGTCATCGACCAGGATTCCGTCAAGGTGGCCGAGGCGACCATCGCCTGGCAGCGCACCTATGACTTCGACATCCTGAAATACACGCCGGACGGCACCTACGGAGTCGACGATTGGGGCGCCGTGAGTTCCTACCTGGATGCGCCCGGAGGCTTCCGGGTGGTCACCAAGCCCGGGCTGACCTCCGCTGATGCATGGCCCAAGCTGGCCAAGCTCTCCCCGACGCAGGGCCGCCTGGGCCGGGAGATCAAGTCGATTTCCATGGTGGCCGAAGCGTTCAAGGGCGAAGTGCCCCTTTTCGCCACCTTGTTCAGCCCCATGACCACTGCGGTCAAGCTGGCGGGTGAGCGTGTCTTCGGCGACCTCCGGAGTCATCCGGAGCTGTTCGAGGCCGGCCTCGCCACCATCGCCGAAACCACGCTGGCGTTTGCCCGCGCCGCCCTGCGGGCCGGCGTCCACGGCATCTTCTTCGCCAGCCAGGTGGGCAGCTACCGCAAGATGAACGAAGCGGAGCACCGGCAGTTCGGGGTCCGCTACGACCGGATGGTCCTCGACCCGCTGGCGCGGGAATGCAAGTTCATCATGCTTCACCTCCACGGCGACGACATGATCTTCAACCAGATGCTGGACTATCCGGTCAACATGATCAACTGGCACGACCGCCACTCCGAAATGACCCTCGCGGGTGGCATGGGCCGCTTCAATGGCCTTCTGGCCGGCGGCCTCGACCACGAAGGGACTTTGATGAAGGGTTCCGTCGAAGCCATCAAGGAGCAGGTACGTGACGCCATCACCCAGACCAAGGGCCGGCGGCTCATGATCGCTCCCGGTTGCGTGGGCCAGGTTCCGACCCCCGATGCCAACTACCGGGCCGTCATGGAAGCTGTGGCTGAAATGGCGTTTTAGATCCAGTCATGGAGAAGGGCTCCGGAACGGCAGATGCCGTTCCGGGGCCCTTCCTGCAGTTTGGACATTTTGTCCCGTCCCATCTTGACCTGCCGGTGGCTCCGGAAACGTTCGTCCGGGTCCCTCAGCTACGCGCCGCCTCAACTCGGGTCCCCCGGACAGGCGCCGACCCACGCTTACGCTTCGGACTTTCCGTCCTCCAAACGGCTGGACTTGGGCCGCCAAATCCGCTCGAAGGGAGGGTGGGCAGGTCATTGGTCTGGAACCGAGGCCCCAGCGGATCGCGTAACCAGGAGCATGGTGGAGCACGCCACGGAAGCAGGTCCGGGCATCCCAGTTGCTGCGGGAGAAGGGGCGGAAATCAGCGATCCAGCGTCCGGTCAGGCCGAACATGGCCAGAGCGGAGACCAGGCTGTCCCGGGTCGCGGACAGACCGCGGTGTTCAGCCGATTGGAGGACGGCAAACGCTTCGGATTTTCCGCCCGCAGCTTGCGAGGACGGAAAGTCCGAAGCGTAAGTGTGGGTCGGCGCCTGGCCGGGGGACTCGAAATGGGTCGGCGCGAACCCGGGGGGCTGGAACGAACGATTCCGGAGCCACCGGCAGGGAATGATTGGACCGGACTAGATGTCCAAACTGCAGAAAGGGCCCCGGAACGGTAGATGCCGTTCCGGGGCCCTTCTTTTGGATAGGGCTATGACACGGTGACGGGAACGGTCAGATCCTCGTCCTTGCTCTCAGGCATGAGCATGGCGCCGATGAAGCCAAGGGCGAGGCCGCCCATGACGTAATAGACCGGGGCGAGCGACGAGCCGGTGAGCTTGAAAATCCAGGTCAGGAAGAACTGGGCGAACCCGCCAAAGACCAGCACGGCCACGTTGTTCGCCACCGACAATCCGGTGGCGCGGAGCCGGGCCGGGAAGAGCTCAGACATGGTGGTGGTGTAGACGCCCAGGAACAGGGCCGCCACCGGGCAGATGGCCGTCTGCACCATGATCAGCTTGGTGAGGGAGGGACTCACCATCTGCCAGGCGTAGAGCGGGTACATCATGAGGAAGTAGATGCCCAGGAAGGTCACCAGCATTCCCTTGCGGTGGTCCCTGAACCGGTCGCACAGAAGGCCGCCCACCGGGATCAGCGCCACGGTGATCACACAACCCACCAGCTGGGCCAGGAACCCGTCGGCCATGGGCAAGTGCAGCACTTCCTTGGAATAGGTAACGGTGTAGGTGAAGATGCCGTAGAACGACACCGCGCTGGCAGTGATCATGCCGATGCTCACCAGCAGGTGCCGGGTATGACCCACCAGGTCCTTGCCCAGGCTCTTGCCAGGATTGAGCTTCTGCTGCTTCTTCATGTTGATGAAGGTCTCGCTCTCCTGCAGGAACCGGCGGATGTACCAGGCGCCCGGGATGATGATCAATCCGAAGCCGAAGGGGACGCGCCAGATGCCGGACTCCAGCTGGGCCTGGGTGAAGCACTGGGTGAGGTAGACGCCGAACCCGGCGCCCACCGCCAGCGCGGCGATCTGCCCTGTGAGCTGCCAGGAGCCGTAGATGCCGCTCTTGCCCTTGGGGGCCATTTCGATGAGGTAGGCCGTGGAGGTGCCGAACTCACCGCCCACCGAAAAGCCTTCCATCATCCGCGAGACCAGGATGAACAGCGGGGCGATCACGCCAATCTGCTTGTAGGTGGGCGCGAAGGTCATCAGCACCGTGGCCACGGCCATGATGGTCATGCCCAGCAGCATGCCGGTGCGCCGGCCGTACTTGTCGCCGATGATGCCCAGCACGAGGCCGCCCACGGGACGCATCACGAACCCGACGCCGAACACTGCCGTGGTGGCCAGCAGGGCATTGATGTGGGCATTGGGATTGCTGGGATCCATCGGGAAGAACAGCCTGCTGATGATCGGCGTCATGAAGGCATAGACCGTGAAATCGTACCATTCCAGGGCATTGCCGATCACCGCGCCGGTGACCTTCAAGAATTTACTTGGTTGTCCGTTCAAGTTGACTCTCCTCATAAAGGGGTTAGGGGTTAAGGTGCTGATTGGAGAACCGCATAACGGCGATCCGGCCCGAATTCGGGTAGGGCAAAGCCTTTCCAAGGGATGGCTACCTTGCATCGCGCAGAAATCACGTGTTGACAGGTAAAGCTTCCGCTACCAACCCGGAGATGGCCTTCAGTGGGACACTGCCTTGGTGTTCCTGCTCAGTCCAGGGTGCCGGACCGCGAGCCTGCGCTCCACGGATTGGGACCCGGCTGCAGATCGGGTTCGTTCATTCTCGTGCTATGGCTAAAAAAAACCCCGGGAGACATCGCACCTCCAAAAAGGATTCGTCGCTGAATTGTCATGGATCGATGTTAAATTTTGTTCGCAATTCAAGTCGGTTTGTACGTAAGACAATAGGGATTTTTTTAGGGCCTTGCTCGCCGCGGCGCTGGCCCGAAACCGGGGCCCCATCTTCGTGGAGCCTTCCGGGCAAACGTAGAGGGGGGGCCAGATTCTTCTGGCCCCCCCTCTTGTGCAAGGAACGATTATTCGGCTATGGGTCGCACGGGCCGGATGCAGAGGATGAGCAATCCTCCGACGACCCCCAGCACACCGATGGCGCTGAACGCCCAGATGAAGTTGCCGGTGATCTGCTTGAGCGAGCCGATCATCTGCGGCCCGACGAAGCCGCCGAACAGGTTGCCGAAGCTGCCGATCATGGCGCTGGCCGGAATCGCCATCTGGGCCGGGAACACGTCGGTGACCAGGGTGGAGATGAGCGGCAGCGTCATATACATGGTGCCGCCCACCAGGACGAACAGGATCAGCTTCAGCATCCCCGCGTCCACCTGGGAGCCCAGGAACAGCAGGATGCCGCCGACGATCATCGGAATCCCGGCGTGGAGCCGGCGTTCCTTGTGCCGATCGGAACTGCGGGTGCACCACAGCAGGCCGATGCCCGCCGCCACGTAAGGCACGGCGTTCACCATCCCGATGCTGACGATGTTCAGGCTGGTGGCCGCCTTGATCACGCTGGGCAGCCAGAGGCTGAAGCCGTAGAAGATCATGTTGTTGAAGCAGGTGGCCCCCAGCAGCAGCCACACGGTGGGCTGCCGCAGCATGGCGTGCCAGTCCGGGGACTGGGGCGCGTTGTGGGTCACCGCGAATTCCTTCTTCTCGGAGGCCAGTCCGATCTCCAACTGACGCTTCTCTTCCGCGGGCAGCCAGCCGGCATGGTCCAGGTCGTCAGGAATGCTGAACCACCAGACGATGGCCCAGACCCAGGCGGGCAATCCACCCAGCAGGAACATCCAATGCCAGTTGGAATACTGCAGCACCAGCCCGGACAGCGGGCCGGAAAGCAGCGCGCCGAACGGCATGCTCAGGTTCCACAGACCGATCGCCCGGCCCCGTTCGGAGCGCAGGAACCACTGGGAAAGCAGCAGCAGCAGCGAGGTCCAAAGCGGGCCTTCGGCCAGCCCCAGAAGGAAGCGCAGGGTGACCACTTGATAGAAATTGGCCGCCAGCCCGGTGCCCATGGAGAACAGGCCCCAGGTGATCAGCGAGCCCATGACCACGCGCTTGGCCCCGAACCGCAATGCCAGCCAACCCCCCGCCAGGAACCCGGGCAGGTAGCCCCAGAAGAAAATGCCGCCCACGAAGCCCTGCATGGAGGGCGAAAGGTGCAGGTCCAGGGCCATGCTGGGCAGGGCCATGCCGATATTGACCCGGTCGAAGAACGAGATGGTGTAGAGCAGGAAGATGGCAGGAATGATGTGCAGCCAGCGGGTCTTGCCGATCGCGGTGCTGGAAACCTCCGGCATCACTTCTCTCCTTTGGGTGCCAGCGCCGCGATGACTGCCAGGCAGAATTCCGGCAGATCATCCGGGCAGCGCGCGGTGATGAGGTTGCGGTCCACCACGGAAGCGTTGTCCTCCCACAGTCCGCCGGCGTTCACCAGATCGTCCTTCAGGCTGATCCAGCTGGTGACCCGGCGGCCCCGGACGATCCCGGCGGAGATGGCCAGCCAGGGAGCGTGGCAGATGGCCGCGATCACCTTGCCCTGGGCGTCGGCCTGGCGCACGAAGTCGACGATGTAGGGTTCGCGCCGCAGGATGTCGGGGGCGAATCCACCGGCAATCACCACCGCGTCGAAATTCTCCGGCTTCAGAGTCAGCATGTCGGCCACCTCGAACCGGCGTCCGGTGACCAGCGGCACCGGCGGCACCGGATAGCCCAGCCGCCCGGTGATGGGCTTGGTGTCGCCCACGTACGGACGGGCGCTGAAACTGGCGTGGTAGCAGCCGATGGTGATCTTCGCCCCTTCCTCCGACAGGCGGAGCAGAGGGTACAGTAGTTCGAGATCCTCGAACTCATGCGCCACGGGCATGCAGATGGAAAGTCCTTTGAGCTTCATGGTGGGTCCTCCCTTTCAATAAGAAATGATATTTGATATAATATTTTTTATCAAGCAATCAAATGTCGTGCTCGGGCCGACATTTCTTTTCCCAGAGGTGTCCATGAAAATCGTAGAAATCAAGGCATTCCCCGTCACCGTGCCGGTGCCGCCCGAGATCCGGGTGCGCCTTGGCATCGGCACGATGGTGAAGCGCGACATCGTGTTCGTGAAAGTGACGACGGAAAGCGGGCTGGTCGGCTGGGGAGAATCCCACCACGGACGGGCCCACCTGGCCATCGCCACCC
Source organism: Holophaga sp. (assembly GCA_031292735.1). Next base: position 2,004 of record JARLGP010000157.1, on the reverse strand, counting down.
TGGTGAACACCACGCTCCGCCAGCTGGTCATGGGGATGGACGCCACCGACGTGAACGGGGTCTGGTCCAAGATCTACAAGTTCCAGTTGGGCAGCCACGGCATGGGCAGCGCCTGCGCCATGGCCATGAGCGGGATCGACATGGCGCTGTGGGACATTCGCGGCAAGGCCGTGGGCTGGCCGCTGTACAAGCTGCTGGGCGGGCGCAGCCGCAAGGTTCCCGCCTACGCGGGCGGCATCTCGCTGGGCATCCAGCCGCCGGAAACGCTGGTGGAGGAGGCCAAGGGCTTCATCGCGGCCGGCTTCAAGGCGCTGAAGCTGCGCATCGGCGGCGACACGGTGGCGGCCGACATCGCCCGGGTGGAGGCGGTGCGCTCCGCCCTGGGCCCGGATATCGATATCCTGGTGGACGCCAACACCGGCTACACCCTGGCCGACACCCGGCGGGCCATCCCGGCCTTCGACGACTGCGCGGTGGGTTGGCTGGAAGAGCCGTTCCCGGCCCATGACTACCGTCTTTACCGCCAGGCCAAAAGCTTCGGCACCGTGGCCCTGGCCGCCGGCGAAAACCACTTCACCCGGTTCGAATTCTCCCGGCTGATCGACGAGGAGGCGGTGGACATCCTGCAGCCCGATCTGTCCAAGTGCGGCGGCATCACCGAAGCGCTGAAGATTGCCGCCATGGCGTCCGCCCACAAGCTGCCGATCAACCTGCACAGCAGCCAGGGCATCAATCAGATGGCTTCAGTGCAGTTTCTGAGTACAATTGAAAATAGCGGCTATTTCGAAGCCGATTGTTCGCTTAACAATCCGTTGCGCGACGAGCTGATTGATCCTCCCATCCGCATCAGCGCCGACGGAACCATTTCGCCCAGCGAAAAGCCGGGCATCGGGGTCGACGTGAACGAGGACATGATTCTCCACTTCCCCGGAACCGAGGGACCAGCTTACGTATGAGGATGATGGTTGACGGGCCCCACCGGTCCCTTCCTGTTGGCCGCGGGGGCGCCTTCGCGGCGTTCCTGCGGCTTTTCCAGCCTGGGGCGGCCGGGAGGCCGGCATGACCGATAGCTTCAACCTCGGCAAGACCAACTACCAGCGGGTGCGCGACATCATCCGCAACGACATCATCACCGGCCAGTTCCGGGATGGTGACCGGCTGAAGATCACCGATCTGGTGCAGCGCTACGGCATCAGCGCCATGCCCATCCGCGAGGCGCTCCAGCAGCTCCAGGGCGAGGGGCTGGTGGTGATGTCGGCCAACCGCGGGGCCAGCGTGCGCCGCATCGACGAGCATTTCCTCTGGCAGATGTACGAGATCCGCAAGGCATTGGAAATGTTCTTCGTGACCGAACTGGCCAACCGGGCGACCCCCGTGGAGGTTGCGCACATGCGCGAGGTCCTGGCCCGCCAGGAGGAGGCCATTACCGCGGACTGCGAAGCGCATCTGCAGGAGTCGGACCGCGAGTTCCACAGCCTGATCGTCGGCGCAACCCGCAACGAGGCGGCCGGAGCCCTCCTGCACCGCACCTACGACCTGACCTTGCCGCTGCGCATGCGTTTCGGCCGCAGCCAGGAGCAGGCCAAGCGCATCCCGCGGGACCACAGCGCCATCATCGAAGCCATCGCCCAGCATGACGGCCCGCGCGCCAGCCGGCTGATCTCCGAGCACATCAACGGAGCCTTCTCCGACCTGGCCGACGCCATGCGGCTGGAGGACGACTCCATTCGCAAAGGCCTGGCCAAGGATTGAGGCTCGGCCACCTTTTCGGGGAACCATTCAGGCCTGGCATGGCCAACGGTTCCCCCTTTTTTTGTCTTTTTTTGGGTACGCAAAAAGCCCCCCGCGTGAGCGGGGGGCTTGGGATTTTTAACGTCGCGGCGACCTACTTTTCCACCTGTGTGCCAGGAAGTATCATCGGCCCTCTGGAGCTTAACTGCCGTGTTCGGAATGGGAACGGGTGTGACCTCCAGGGTATAGCCACGACGAAGGGTGCAAAAACGA
>JARLGP010000156.1 GCA_031292735.1 Holophaga sp. | reverse complement strand
TCTCGCAAGGACAGGCACGGCCACCCAAAAGGGTGCCCGGTTCCACCCTCGCTCACACTGAAAACTCCGACCTTGCCCCAACCGAAGCTGCGGAAAACGGGTGATCCCCTCCTCCGCCACCCTCAGGGGATCGCGGATAACCCATAGATCACGGCATCAACCTTCGCCCAACCCCGTGAACCTCCGGCGGGACTGGCATTGCTGACGATCGGCGGCCTACGGCCGCCGGAGGACCACTCAATGTTATTCCGCAACGGCCCCTGACCTTCGCGATGGCGTCCAGGCGCTGGACGCTCTTGCCGACAACCTTCCAGCTTTTCAGCAAAGGTCTCCCGCAAGCGGATCGAACGCTACGGGTGCGCGACCCATCAACCGCCGCGGTGGAACGGGGCGTGGCCCGCTCCGTTCAAGGTGATCCGGCAGGCGTGCCGGGTGAATGGGTTTTATGGGAACTTTTCGTATATAAACAGCAAATATTAGTAGCAGGGTGGAGGCCAGGAGTGCGATGACGATACCCCTGCCTCCCGGAGAACCTGAACCCATGGCCCAGCCCTGGAACGCCTGCTACGACCAGATCGTTATCACCGCGCACCCCGTGTCGACGAACTTCACGTTCGGCACCAACTCTTTGGAGTCAAGATGAAACGAACTTTCCTTCGAGCCTGGTCAAAGCCCTCCTTCCGGGTGCTGCCTTGCCTGCTCGCTTCCTGCCTCGGGGCGACCCTGGTGCTCGGAACCCCCCCTCCCGATTCTCCCTGGGCTGCCTCGAGCACTTCTTCAAGCAGTTCCACCAGTTCTTCCTCTTCAAGCCCACCTACGCCTTCGACCTACGGTTGCGTGAACGTGCTGACGGGAGCGGGCGCAAGCGATGCGGATTGGAGCCGCTTTCGATGCACCGGTCCGTTCCAGGTGCTTCCTGATGGGTCCCTGCTGGTCATGCAACCTGGCCAGAGACATCCTTCCCCGCAGCATCTCGACCTGGGCAACCATTTCCTGGCTCCATTCAGTCATCATGAGGTGCACCTGTCGCCCGGAGAAACCTTCCGGTACCATTCCCTCGGTGCCCTTTGCTGCTTGTCCGATGGTTCATTCCTGGTGAGTGAAATGATGGGGGCGAGGGTCTGGAGGTTTGACCGGGAGACGGGCTTGCTCAGTGTTTTCGCGGGCAGCGGCGTGACGGGGGCTCACCTCGGTGGTTCCGTCCTGGGCACCGAGTTGTGCCAGCCCGATGGGTTGCTTGAGCTCCCTGACCGGTCCGTGTTGATCGTGGACAAGCACAACCACCGGATCTTGCGCGCCCATCCCGATGGCACCGTCACGCTGTTCCCCGGTTCCGAAGGGAGATGGGTTGATGCCAGCACCATCGGCTTTTACTCGCCGACAGGGCTCCTGCGCCTCCCGAACGGGGAGATGCTGATCGCCGACACCGGGAATGGCCGGGTGCTGAGGATGGGATTGGACGGGTCCATCACCGTGGCCCTGGACGAAAGCACGCTGGTGAATGGCAAGGACCATTCCCCCTATCGGAAAGGCGCGTTCAGCCCGGCGAACCTGGCTCTGCTGGCCGACGGTTCCGTCCAGGGTTCCTTCCTGTTCGCCGATGCCATGAACCATCAAGTCTTTCGCGTCCACCCGGACGGGCACATCACGGTGTTCGCAGGTTGCGGCGTGCCTGCTTCCGGTCCCCGAAAAAACATCGGCAGCCGCATCGTCGCCGGGGATCCCTGCGCCACCGAGCTGAACCGGCCCAGCACGATCGTGGTGCTGCCCGATCACCGGGTGCTGATCCACGATACGGCCAACCAGCGCATCCTCGCCATCAGTCCCCCGGATCACCTGCAACAGCTTCTGGAAAACCTGGTCGACCGCGGGATGGCTGCGGCGGCCAGGCAGGATGATCCTGGGGTTGAGGCCGTCCGGGAAGCATTTACCCGTCTCCTCCACCCGCGGGCAACGGGGCCTGGATTGGACGGCATGCCCACCGTGCTGCTGAATCTGGTGGAGGAATATCTGGTGTTGCCGCCCCTGGAAGGGGCCCGGATCCGGCAAGCCGGTGCCAGCCTGGAGCGGCAGATCGCGCAGGCCTATCCGGGTGAAATTTCAGGCCAGGGCTCGAGCCGTTCCTCCAGCAGTTCCTCCAACAGTTCGTCCCTGAGCTCGCTGGGGCATCAACCGGGAGTCACGGAAAGCAAAGAAGAGGCGCGCGCAGGGTGGCCCCCGACCCGCAAACGAGGCATGGAAGATCGCGATGAATCCGAGCGGAGGCCCAAACAGTCGCGCGAGGAGTCCAAGGACTGACTGCCTGTCCGTTCAACACGATCCGGTAGGAGCGCCGGGTGTCCAGGCTATGGCCCAGGACGCTCTGGCGCTCCTCGTTGCTGGCCCATACGCCCACCAGCCGGTTGCCGCTGCGCGGGAAATGGATCTCCTCCTTCTGCAGGCCCTGGAAGCGGATCAGGAAGCGGCTGCCCTTGCAGGTGACATCGCTGCGATAGGCCAGGGCACGCCGTCAACGTCCCCGGCGATGATGGTGCCGATCTATCCACCAGAGTGGAGAGGCCCCAGACGGAGTAGAGCCGGAAGCGCACGGCACTTCCGGCCAGCAGGGACACCCCGACGTTGTTGCTGAAGGCATAGCCGATGAAAGAGGCCAAGGCCAGCTTTCTGGAATAAGCCCAGTCCCCCGCCCGGTGTTTCACCAGTTCCGTGAGACGGGGTAGGCCGTCAGCACCACATGATCGGGTTCGTCCTCGACGCCGTTGCCGTATTCCATTGTCACCACCACGAAAAGATGGGTGGGGTGGAACCGGTCCGGAAAGCTTCGGCCTCCCCGGCTGAAACCCCGCTCATGGTACCACAAGGTTTCCTCGCTTCTGCAGAGCGTGTACTGGCGCCCGTAGGCATCAATCACACTGCCGATGACCCCGGCGTTCTCCATGCCCGTGGCGATGAGGCGTTCGATGGCCTCAGGGCTGTCGTGGCATTCGGCAAATTGGCTCTTTGCCATGTTCTTCCAGGGTCCATGGGCTGCGTAGATATGTTCCAGGGCTCTGGGCCGAAGGAAGACCCGCAAATCGTTCAACCGGTCCGCTGGGGTCGGGCCAGCCTCGGCCTCAGGCGTTGTTGGCGCAAGGGGCGCTTTCATCTCGCCTCTGGGGTTCGAAGGGCCGCTCACGGAATCGTCCTTGTCCTCGGCCGGCGCTGTGCCCTCGCCTTGGAGGTGTTCGCCCAGCAGGTTCTGCCCGGTGAGGCCATCCAGGCGTTCCTGGGCTATTCGCGCTTCATAAATTTCATCGGCCTTGCGATTCCACTCGTCTTGCCGTTTGTACCGATCGGCGCGGCTGAGCTTGGGGAGCGCCTTCCGGGGGGCGGGGACGGAGGTCATGGGAGCCTTGGACTCTTCGCCGGTTCGGGGCGCACTGGACCCTGGCGCCGGCACCCGGCTCTGGGGGACCGCCGTGATGGCGCCAATGCCCGCCTGATTGGCCAGGGAGAAGAACATCCGGCCGTCCTTGGAAGGCCAGATATCGACAGCGGTCATATCGCGCGGAAGCCGGTACGGCGGCGTCATCTCCCCGTTCGGCTTGATCCGGACAATGCCCGAAGCCGTCGTGGCCCACATATTGCCATCCGGGCCCAGGGCGATGCCATGGGGGGCCAGGAACCCCCCTGCCCCCGGAACGGGTGGCAGGTAACGGATGGTTTGCGTCATGGCGTCAAGGACGGCCACTTGGTTCCGGTTGGCCAGGGTGATCCAGACATGGCCGGCGGGATCGAGGGCTAGTCCCTGGGGCCGGCTGCCGGCCGGAAGCCCGCCATCCATGACCTCCCGCTGGCCGAAGAGCACGTATTCGTCCTTGTCCGGGCGGATGGCCACGAAGGATCGCATCCGCTCATCCCAGATGGCCGCCGAAGGCAGTTCACCTGCTTCAATTTCAGTGAAGCGGGTTTGTTCGCCATCCTTGAGGCTGAACCGGTGGGCCTCGGTAAAGCCGCCGACTTCGCCGGCCGTCCCCAAGGCGACGCAGCCCGGCCCAACGCCCGGGGCCATGCACTCCCGGTTGTGGGATGTGCGCGAATGGATCCCGAGGGACCGCGGATCGCCGCCAGAGGCAGAAGGCTCCATGGCGACCCTGCCGTAGGACGCGTCGCCAAAGAACCAGATGCTGCCCACGGAATCGCGCAGGAGATGCCGGATGACGGAATTGCCGCCGACGCTGAACTCGAATTGCAAACCGTTCGGGGACATGGCCTGAATGTTCCCGGACTCGGCGTCCAGCCAGAGCAGGAACCCTTCGGCACTGGTCACCAGGTCACGGATCGCCGCGGCCCGCTTCCCCTCCACATTGTTGAAAATCTTGATTCTTCCAACTGGGGTGGAAACACTCAGATCGAAGAAGGGATGCACGCCCCTGGGCAGGTACCCCGGCTCGAGCACCACCTTCGCCTCGGCCCTGCCAGAATGCGCGGCCGCTCTGGATCGCTGGGAGCCAAGCCCCATGGCCATTTCCAGGTCCTTCTTGCGTTGCGCCTCCCGCTGAGCCAAGAGCATCTTGAGTCTCCGGGCATCCTCGGGGGAAAGGCCCTTGGCAGGCGGCTTGGATGTCGGGGCATCAGGGGGGCGAGGAGCCGGGGCTGGCGGAGGGGGAATGTTACGGGCCACGCCTGGTTTGGCCGCACCCTTCTTCTTCTGCTTCGCCTTGCCTGACCCATGAGCGGTGCCTGGGCTGATGACGAACAGCGCCAGAAGGGTGAGGGTGGTGCGGGAAAGGACGGGAAACAAGGGCATACGGAGCCTTCCATTGCGGCACATGGCGAATGGGGTTGAAGGAACGATTGCGGAGGCCATACAAGCCCGGACTCCGCAATATAAATGTGTTCTTTATCGACCCGAGGTTTCCCCCAAGTCAACCTTTCAACCGAATGCAAGCCATTCCCAATGCCCAGCAGAGCCTTCCTTTCCGGGGCAAACGACTGGCCATTCACCTCGCCATGGGGATTGGCCAGGACGGTGCTGGCCTGGGTACCGAACATGCCGTAGCCGGCGATCTGGGCTTCCAGATGGGGTTTGCCGAGGTAGCCCGTGCCTTCATATAAGGTTGCTGCCGTCCGGCCATGCGCTTCAAGGCGTTCAACGACGCCTGCCCCTGAGAATTCGATGATGGCCACGTCGTTGAGGAGGACTTTGGGGGTGGCGAGCACCTTCGATTGTTTGAGGCTTTTGAATCCCCTATCCACCTGGGATCTGGCCCGCAAGGTGGTCGGGTTGAAGGTCACCACCCTGGTGGAGGAGATCGGCAAAGTGATTCTGCGTCGGGCGCGAGACGCAGTTACCGTCCAACCCTATTGA
>JARLGP010000155.1 GCA_031292735.1 Holophaga sp. | reverse complement strand
ACGCCGCCGGCGACCGGGAGCTGGTGATCCCCCTGGCCCTGGCGGCCGCCGCGGCCGGCGCCGACGGGCTGATCGTGGAGGCCCACCCCAGGCCCCAGGAAGCCCTGTGCGACAAGGAACAGGCGCTCAATGCCGACGACCTGACGCGGATGATCGAAGGGCTGCGGCCGATCGTGGCGGCCCAGGGGCGGATCTGGTGATCAGGAGCCTGTCCCTGTAATAGGGGTCAGCGCACCAAACGGAAAACTTGTTTGCTGAGGGTCCAAAAAGTCATCGCCACGGTTCTTGGCTGCAATCGAAGACCTGCCGGGCCTGGCGCATTGAGTGCCCCTTGGCCCGGCGAGGTTGTCACTGGTTGTCTAGCATGCCTGACACATGCAAGGCTTGGGGGAACGGAAAGACTGCTGGGAGACAGCAGTGGACCCAGGTCCTCTGGCCGCGCATCGGGTGCAGATACTGATGCAAGCAGTGGGCCTTCGGTAGGTCAGGGAGCCAGCTCCGTCGCAGCCGAAGGCATAGGTGTTGCCGCCGTTCACATCGCTCAGGTCGCTAATCACTTCCTTGTCGAGGGACAACTCTTTCAATTTCTTGACCATGATAAGGATTCCTTAAGTTAAGGGTTTGCGGGGAAAAGAGCGATCAGGTGAGGGTCTTGTCCAGGCGGCGGTCCTCGGCAGGCAACCTGGAATTTCACCTCAGGCCCCGTCACTGGGAAGGTCTGCAAGCAGGAATGCATCCCAGGACGGCACCACCGGATAAAGTGCAGCCATGAGGGCCAAGGCGCAACCGGAAGCGCCTTCCAGCAACCCGGGGAGGGGCAGCCAGGGGTCGTAATCCGGACCGGCACCCTCTTCCTCCAGGAGAGTGAGGAATCCTCCGCAAACGGGTGTCGGCCGGCGCAGAGCCAGGGCACGACCTATCCAAGCCTGGGCGGTGGAAGCGAAGAGCGGGTCCCCGGTGGCTTGGTGGAAGCGATTAAACAGGTGGGCGTTTCCCAGGGCCCCATGGCAGAGACAACTATCCCAGGTGAGTTCCGAATCCACTGGGACAGTGGCGCATTGCGTGGCCCATTGCAGAGCCCGCTCGCACCAGGGTTTTCGTCCGATCCATCGGCCAGCGCCATATAAGGCCACGCTGAGGCCGAAGGTGCCATAGCACCAGCTGACCCGATGCAAAGGCGGGTCCGTCCGCAACCGACCCACGGGTTCCCACGGCTGGAACCAGCAGCCGTTACCTATGCGGATCTCCCTCGCCATCAGCCAGTCCACGGCCCCTTCCAAGAGCCGCAAGGCGCGAGCATGGCCGCGCCCGGCGGCTCGACCGAGCAAGGCGATCACGCCTCCGATGCCGTGGGCCAAACCGATGTTGCGACACCCCTTGGGGGCCAAGACGCGCTGCCAATCCGGGAGCGCCTCCGGTTGGGTCTGCCAAGTTATTCCGTCACGTTCTTCCAGGGCAAGGCGCTCCATCGACCGGACCACAAGGTCCAGAATGGCTTCGCCAGCTCCCCGGCCGCCACGCCCGAGCGCATAGATTCCAATTCCCGCCAATCCCCCGATGAGTTCCGTCTGGCCGAGCGGGAATCCATCTGTAAGTAGGGCCTGCAGGCGTGCGTCAACCTGTCCATTGAGGTCGTCTGACGCATCCACCACTCCCAGAGACTGTAGGTGGTCTATGGTCCAGGCGACCCCAGGGTAGCCGGAGAATAAACCGGGATCGGCACCGTCAAGGCAGTGACCCGCCGCTTCCATGTGATACAGCATCCGTTCTTCGTTTCTTGACGATTCACCCAGGCCTGCTGCCTTCCGGTAGGCGTAATAGATGGCAAACCCAGAAGCCCCCTGGGCGAGCGAATAGCCATTCCACCCCGCATCCAAGTTCGGCAACCCGGCCTCGATCGATTCAAGAACGGCCGACCAGTTACCCTCCGGATCTTGCAAGATCGGTTCCCAAGAACCATGGGCCATCTTCATGGGTGAACCTCCGTCATGTTCCTGGAAGGTGGGTGCGCCCATTTCTCAACAGGTTCGCAATATTGGTTTTTCCAATGTTATTTACCCATAAGTATCCGGAACGGAAGCGTGAGTGGAAGCACCTCACCTAGAAGCGAGCCGGGGAGACCGACTCGCTCCCAGGACATAACCATGGGAATTAACAACAAGCGGACGGTCCCCGCCTTTCGGGCCCAAGCGTGGGAACATCATGTGCATGGATCCGATGGGCTCGGCATCCCCAAGGTCTCCCCGCCGTGGAGTTGGGAGATTCTGGCCTTGCTTGGTGCTATGGTGGTTTCCGCCTTGGCCTTCGCGTTCCTGGGCAAGGTAGAGGTGAATGAGAAGGGGCCGGGCGTCTTGCGCCCAGTGACGGGCATACGGCACCTCCAGGCCCAGGCCTCGGGCGTCGTGCTCGACGTTCCGGGGCGGGCTGGGACGGCGGTGGAAGTCGGGGATATCTGTGTCGAGATCGATGCGGCCGACCTGAACGCACCGGCCATGGAGGCCGAGGAGAACCTCCGTTTATTCGGCGCGGCCTATGCCGAACTGGAGCAGCGGCAGGCGGAGACGTTCGCGCTTCGGAAAGCCAACCTGAAAGCCCGGGCGGCCAAGCTGGAGATTGATCTTTCTGCCCGCCAGAGGAGTGTGGAGCGGAGTCAGAAACGTCTGGCTGCCGCCCGGATCCTGCACGGCAATGGCATTGTCCCGGATGCAGATCTGGACAAGGCCATGGAGGACGCCGAGGAGGTGGAACACCAGCACCGCGACTGCCTTCAGGCCCTCCGCCAGGTGCGCCAGGAGCAGGAGGACGCCGATGGCACCTTCCGGCGGGAGGCATGGAACCACCATTCCGAACGCGCCCGCGCAATTAGCCGGCGCAAAGCCCTTGTGCTGAATGCCCGGCAGCAGGTCATCCAGGCGCCGGTGGGCGGCTTCCTGGATGCGGTTCTGGTACGGCGCGGGGATGGGGTGCATCGCGGGCAGGTAGTGGCTCGGATTGTTCCCAGGGATTCGGAACTCAGGGTCATCGCCTTCCTGGGGGAATCCCACCGGTCCTGGGTCAAGGAAGGAGACCCTGTGCAGTTGGAGGTCAGCCAGTTCCCCTACCACGAATTTGGGTCCCTCAGCGGCCGGGTGTTGTCCCTGGGGATGGACTTCGCGTCACCCGAGGAAATCAAGACTGCCCTGGGGGAAGGAACCTCCTTGAAAGGTCCGGTCTTTCAAGTGGAGGTTCAAGTCCTTTCCTCGCAGAAAGGCCCCTTGGCCGAGCTTCGGCTCCGGCCCGGGATGCGCGCTGACGTACGCTTTACCTTGCGTCGGCAACGCCCCATCGCGTTCGTTTTCGGACCTGCGGAACGGTGGCTACGATGATCCGCATCCCCTTCCTGCGGTTCGGACGTGTGCCGTTCGTACCGCAGATGGAGACAAGCGAATGTGGCATCGCCTGTTTGGCCATGATCCTCGCATATCACGGGCATTGGGCCCCCATTCCAGAACTGCGCGACGCCTGCGGTGCGGGCCGGGAAGGCACCAGTGGCGAGACGTTGGTCCAGGTCGCCCGGGCGCGGGGGTTGGACAGCGTAGGCCTCAATTTGGAGGTGGCGGATCTGCGGGATCTACCTCTGCCCGGTATCCTGCATTGGGAATTCAGCCACTTCGTGGTATTGGAGCGGGTCGAGTCACGGTGCGTGGTCATCCTCGATCCGGCTCTGGGCCGGATGGCCATAGGCCTGGACCGACTGCGGAGATGTTACACGGGGGTTGCCCTGGCTTTCGAGCCCGGTTCCAGCTTCCGCCCCAGACCACGCAGCCGACCAAGCCTTCGTAGCCCCCTGGCCGCTCTGCGCGGCCATGAGGCGGGCCTCATCCATCTTATTCTCGCCTCCCTGAGCCTCCATTTTCTGGAACTGCTCATCCCGATCGGGCAACAGCTCCTGGTGGATCGGGTGATCCTGCCTGGGCAGAGGCCATGGCTCTGGGGGCTCACTGTCGCGATGACCCTGGCTCTGCTGGTTCGTACAGCCTTGTCCTTCACTCGAGATTGGGTGGCCCAGAACCTTGAGACGGTGGTGAATGTTCAGCTGATCCGCGACTTTCTCTGTCACTTGGTGGAGCTGCCCCTGGGATTCTTCCTCCTGCGCCAGCCGGGCGACCTTGTGCAACGCACAGAAAGCGCGGCAGCCCTGGGCAACCTCATGGGTGGCCGGGCGTTCACCATCATGCTGGATCTGCTCCTGCTGAGCGGTTACATGGCCCTCATGGCGGCCTACCACATCCGACTGGGCATGCTCATCGTCGGCTTGGCCCTGGTCCAGTTGGGGGTTCAGCTGGCCTATCGCCGAAGCAGTCGCCAGGCGCTGGCTGAGGAATTGGGCGCCAACGGCCGATCCTCGGCAAAGTTGCTGGAGGCCCTAGATGGGGTAGAGAGCATCAAGGCCATGGGGGCAGAAACGGCCACTTGCGTCCGCTGGAGCGACCTGGCTGTGCAGGCCCTCAACGCGAGGCTGCGTCGGCAGAGACTGTTACTGACTGCAACTGCCGGAAGGGGCCTGGTTTCCACCCTCGGAACCGCGGCTATCTTCGCCTTGGCTGGACGGGAGGTGCTGTACGGTGCCATGAGCCTTGGCACATTCTCGGCCTTCCTGGTTCTGGAAGGGCTGTTCGTGGCCCAGGTGGCGGATCTGGCTGAGAGCCTGGGGCAGTTCCAAGTGATGGGCTCCCACCTTGCCAGACTGGAGGATGTCTACCGGGAGCCTGTGGCGGTTACGGGAAGCCTGCCGCCACCCGTGGGTGGGGCGACCATGATCTTCCATGAAGTGGGCTTCCGCCACCGACCCGGAGAACCCCCGGTGCTTTCGGGTCTGACTCTGACCATTCGCCCAGGGGAAAAGATAGCCCTGGTGGGGCCTAACGGTTCCGGGAAGACGACCTTCGCCCTGCTCCTTGCAGGGCTCCTGCATCCCAGTGAAGGGCGCATCATCTGCGCCGGCAGGGAACTGGCCGAGTACGACCTTTCCGCCTACCGGCGCAGTCTGGGCATCGTACTTCAAGACGCATTCTTGCTTGATGACACAATCCGAGCCAACCTCGCTCTTCAGGACTCTGATTTGCCCACAGATCGCCTCCAGGAGGCGACGGAGGCCGCCTGCATCCACGACTTCGTCGCTTCCCTGCCCGACGGCTATGAAACGCGCATCGGCGAAAATGGGACCCAGCTTTCGGGAGGGCAGCGACAGCGTCTGGTCCTTGCACGTGCGCTGATTCATCAACCTTGGATGCTCATTCTGGATGAAGCGACCCGTTCCCTGGATTCGCGGATGGAGGCCCGGATCCTCGCCAACCTGACCCGCCGGAACTGCACCTGCCTGTTCATTTCACACAGGGCCGAGACGCTCCATTACGCGGATCGGATCCTAGCACTGGAAGGCGGGCGGTTGACCCGAGACACCACCGCAACGGAGTGGGCCGAGGAGAAGGAATGCCTGCGCAGGCTGTTGATGGCCGAAGGGGGGGGGCATGGTTGACTTTTCTTGCGGCTACCACGCTGCAGAGGCGATCCAGTGCCTGTTGACAGCCCGCGGAGCGGCGCCCGACGCACCGGCAACCGCGGCTGGGGACGGCTCTCCTGCCGGCATCCTGGCGGCGCTCCAACGCTTCGGTCTTCATGGCCGCTGGGTGGCAGTCCCTGCGGAGGAACTCGGCCACCTAGATTTACCCTCCCTGGTCGTCCGGGCCGATGGGGCTTATATTCTGCTTCGCGCCAGAAAAGGCAGGCGCATCCTGGTGGAAGGCCCTGGAAGTTCGCAGTGGTTGGACCCGGAGCGGGACCCGGATGCTTTCCGCGGTACCATGCTTGATGTTCAGGAGCACCTCCCGAGAGGCGGTGTCTGGCGGGTCGTCATGCAGTTGGTCATGGCCAGAAAAATACCTGCCTTTTGCATCCTGCTATTGATCCTGGCAGGCCAGGGGCTGGCGGCATTGGCGCCCATCTGGACGCGCGTACTGGTGGACCGTGCGTTTCCCGCTGGGGCCAAGTCCCTGTTCGTCCTCGTGGTTGCTGTGACCGCTGTCCAGGCGCTCTTTCGCTGCTGGCTGGACTGGCTGCAGGGCCGCCATGTCATGCTGTTGGAGAACCACCTGGATTATGCGATGGAGCGGGGGTTCCTCGCAAAGCTATTCAGTATGCCCTTCCGGTTCTTTAATGGGCGGAACCTTGGCGAACTCTTGCAGGGAGTGCATGGCCTGGCGGCGGCCCGGCAGCTTTTGATTGGCCACACCCTCCCGGCCTTAGTGGATCTTGGCACGGCGCTGGTTTTTCTGGCCTTGCTTTTCCACCAGGTGCCGGCCATGGCTGCCTTTGCCGCCGGCATGGCCTCGCTGCCAGCGCTGATCATAGTAGCTGCTGCCCCCCGCATTGCCCGTCTGGAAACCCAGGCTGTAGATGCCGCCATCCGGCAGTGGGGGCTACTGGCGGAGCTGCTCAATGGTCTGACCACGTTCAGGGCGGCAGGGGCCGAACGTTCAACCTTGACGAAATGGAGCTGCTGGTTTTGCCGTGAGCGGAGGCTGGCGCTCAGCGCCTTGCGGATCGGCCTTGGCAGCCGGTCCGCTGCCGCCCTGATCGCAACGCTCCAGACCCAGGCCATGAACGTATGGGGCGCCCTTGCAGTCCTGGACGGTAGCATCAGCCTGGGTACCATGCTGGCCTTCACAATGATGGCTGGAGCGGTACAAGACTCGGTGGCCAGGCTGGGGGAACTTTGCATTCAGCTCCTGATCCTCCGGCCCCAACTGAAGGTCACCAGGGAGATCCTTGAAGCCGTGCCGGAGCCGCTGCCACCGGCGACCCTAAGGGCCAAATGGGAAGCCGGAGTGGAGGTGGAGGGCCTGTACTTCCGCTACCGGTCCGATGCCCCATGGGTTTTGCGCGAATGCAACCTGCGGGTGGAACCTGGTGGAGTCCACCGCATTCCGGGAGATTCAGGCTCCGGCAAGACCACTTTGCTGCGAGTCCTGGCCGGCCTCTTGGAGCCCAATTCTGGGCGGGTCCGTCTGTTCGGTTTGCCGCCCCAGGCCGCCCGAGACCATCTCTGCTACCTGCCCCAGCGGGTGCGGCTGTTCCAGGGCACCGTGCTCGACAACCTTCGTCTCTATAGTGGCGGCGCAGCCTGGGATCGGATCCTGGAGGTAAGCGAGGGGACCGGCCTTCGGTCGTTCATCGATCGTCTACCGATGCGGTGGGATACCTGGATCGCCCAGGGCGGTGCCAACTTTTCCGGCGGCGAACGCCAGCTGATCGCCTTCACCGGTGTTCTCGCAGCCGACCGGAACCTGCTCTTGTTGGATGAAGCTATGTCCAACCTAGACCTTCTGCGCCAGGAGTCATTGGCCGCCAACCCGCTGCTACGCAGCAAGACCATCATCTACGCCAGCCACGGCGGCGTGCTTTCGGCAAGCGATGCCGACCCGGAGGAACCGTCATGAAATGCGTGAGGATGCCCTATCCTATCCTTGCCTGCGTGCTGCTTCTGGGTTCGGTCGTCTGCGGTCCGCCTCAGCCTGACCGCAATTTGGTGGTGAACGGGAATTTCCTTGGCAAAGGCGATCAGCCGCAGGGATGGACCGTCATGCCGGGAACCCTGACGGAACGCAGGGGCGCCCGTCTTCCATTTCGCCAAGATGGACTAGTCATCAGCTCCGCTCCGGGAGCGCCCGGGGAGGACTTGGCCGTGGTCTCCCAGGATCTGGATGCCATCCGGCTTCGTGGGCGCCGGATCCGCTTGAGCGCCGAAGCCCGACTGGACCCTGGACCGAAGAAGAATTTTGGGACAGGCCGCTGCTTCCTGCGGGTGGACCGTTCCGGAGGGTTGGAAGGCTTCTTCGACAACCTGCAGGGGCGCGAAATTCGGGACGGGAACTGGCGCAGGGTGGTGATCATCGGCGACGTGGCAGACGATGCTGACGGCGTGGCTTTGGGGGCAGCCATGAATGGTCCGGGGCGCCTCGTGATCCGGCGTTTCCGGCTCGAGGATCTTGGCGCGGCGGCCTCTGAATCCAAGGAGCCCCCTCGTCCGGTTAGCGCCGATGGTCTGGCCAACCTCAAAGTGTTCGCTCGCACCCTGGGCTATATCCGCTATTTCCACCCCAGCGATGAAGCAATGGCGGCGGACTGGAATCGTCTCGCCGTAGAGGGGGTGCGGAAGATCGAGGGGGCCATCTCCCCAGCCGGCCTCGCCGCGGAACTCCAGGCCTTGTTCGGTTCCGTGGCCCCCACCGCGCGCTTCCTGGCTTCCGGTGAGACCTGCGCAGCGACCCGTCCGTTGCCGGGAACGGTTGGGGTGTTGGGCTGGCTTCACCATGGTTTGGGCCTGGAACCACAGGGCGAGTATTGGAGCCAGCGGATCCGCAAGCCTCTGGCGGCCCTGCCGGCAGACTGGTCAGCTAGGCTGAATCCTTTGCACCTGGATCTGGGCCGCGGAGTAGCCTTGTGCCTTCCTTTGGCCACCTGTGCAGGTCCCGATGGCCGGACCCTGCCCAACGCTAAAGCCAGAATAGCCGATGGCTTGACCGTGCCCACTGTCTTCACCGGGCATCCCGAGGACCGGGCCACGCGGCTCGCCACTGTCTGCCTTGCCTGGTGCGGACCGCAGCATTTCTACCCGTATTTCTCCGAGAGCGGCACGGACTGGAACACCGACTTAGGTGTCGCGCTGTGCCGGGCTGCGACCGATGTGGATGGGCAGGCATTCCTTGCAACCTTGAGGCGGCTGAACGCTGCGCTGAAGGACGGTCACGGCCGGGTCCAGCCCGGCTGGTTGGCCGACAAGGTGCCTGCCATTTCGGTGACTTTGATCCAGGGCCGCCCTATCGTCCGGGCCACGGCCGGTAAACCGCTGGAACTGGTGCCTGGGAGCGAAATCTTGCAGGTGGACGGCGAGCCGGTTGACAATCTTTTGGCGAGGCTCCGGGGGCAAATATCGGCCCCGGATCCCGTCTGGATGCGGGCACGCCTTGGCTGGGATTTGTTGGCAGGGCCACCGGAGAGCCGAGTGCACATCCGCTTCCTCAGGCCTGATGGCCGCGTGCGTGAGGCGGCCATGGCGCGCACCTACCGTCCGGTGGAGGTCCGAAGCCTTGGGCTGCCAGCGCCCGTGGAAGAAATGCGGCCCGGCATCTGGTACCTGGACCTGGAGCGTATGGACGATGCTGGGTTCGCGGCTTGGGTCGAGCAGCATGCCTCATGCAAGGGAGTGGTGCTCGATCTGCGGGGTCGCCCCGGAACCAGCGCTGCCTTCCTGGGGCATTTCCTGGAGAGGGAGACGCCTGGCATTCCTACCGAGGTTCCGGTTGTGAACCTTCCCGACCGCCTCGGCTGGACCTGGGATGGCAGCGGCCGGACTCGGCTGGAGCCGGGCAAGCCGCGCTTCTCGGGCAAGGTGGCGTGCCTGGCCGACGGTGGCTCGGCCAGCTATTCGGAGAGTTGCCTGGCGCTCTTCCGGGCCTACGGGCTCGCTAGGGTCGTGGGAGAGCGGACCGCCGGGGTCAATGGGCAGCTGGTGGCCATGTCTCTTCCCTGTGGGCTGACCCAGACCTTTACCGGCATGCAGGTAAGCAACTACGACGGCGGGCGGTTCCATGGCGTCGGGGTAGCACCGGACCTGCCGGCTCCCGCCACCCTCCGGGGATTCAGGTTGCAGCGGGACGAACCTCTGGAACGGGCACTGGCCTGGCTTTCTCGCTGAGGCCCGGGCGGCGCAGCATGGACTTGTAGATTCTGGCGAGGAAGTCAATGACCACGATCTCCTCGCCGTGGGCTGTGGTCCGCAGTAGTCGATTAAGGCCCATGTGCATGAGGCTGGCGAGCAGGTCCGCCAAGGGCAGCGGGTAGGCGTCCGTCTCCAGGCGCTGCCGGACTCGCATGAGGATAGGCCGGCAGCGCCCGGTCCGCTCGCCCAGAATGGACCGGGCGATGTCCAGAGGCCCAGTGTGTCCTGTGCTTGGGTGGAAAAGGCGTTCCAGGCTGGGGCGTTCGGCTCGGAACCGGTCCCCGAGCCAGCGCCGCAGGTCCCCGGTCGACCCACCGGAGCCCTGGATGGCCTGGGAGCGAAAGGATTCCAACAGATCGAGGCGCTGCGGCATGGGGAACCCAGCGGACTCAAGCCACTGGTCGGCGCTCACCAGACCCAGAGGCCAACGGATCCGGTCCGGCGCTTCGTCGCCGGGGATGGCAGCAATGATCCGCAGGACCGCCTCGCTGTCAGCCTGGAACAGGCGTTCCACGTCGGGAAGGTTTTGGCCACCGCCATAGCGCGCGGTTTCCGGCTCATAGGTATCCACGTTGAACCTGCGGATCCACCCAGTCCTGACCAGGGGGTCAAGGGTACGGTGGACCCTCGGGAGGACCGTGGCGCATAGTACAGTAGGCTCTCCATGGAAGCGGAAACGAAGATGGGGCTCGGGATCGGCGTAGCGGAGGAAGAACCAGCGATCCACCTCCCCAGATGCCATGAGCTCTTCAATCAGCTGGGCAAGGGGACCCTCCAGCAGCCGATCCGCCGTGGCCCCTCCGGTATAGATGCGCCAGTAGAGCCATTCGGAGCCAGGGCCAAAGAGCGTCCGCTCCTCCAGCATGGGGCTCCAGAACGGCTCGCTGGCCATTCTCTGTTCTGCCAGGAAAGGCACCAGCAATTCGCCGTTGTACGCGCCTTCTGGGCCTTGGACGGCGACCGCTGCAGCACCGGGAAAGTCCTCCCGGAGGATAGCCACATCCCTGTTGCGCAGGACGCCCCAAAGGGCTTCGAGGCTGAGGACGTTGTCTAGGTCCACTGGCAGCTGGTGATCCTCGTCCTGGTATACCAGGCAGCGTGGCCAGCGCCGAGTTCGGCGCAGATCCTGGAACGCTCGGTAGCGTGCATCCGGCATCGAGGCACCCGCCAATGCGACCAGTTCCTTCTTGTCGAGCAGCCATTGGGCACGGGCCAATACGAAACGGCCCATAGTCACCCGGGGCAGAAAGGGCTCGCCCAGAAGGGCACCCCAGCGGAACTCAAGGCAACCCCATACGCCTTGGTCCTGGAGGCCGCAGAGGAACCGGAACAAGCGGCTGCCGCCTTCGAAATAGTTGGCCGCACTGGAAAGCCTGGGTACCACCTCCCGGTCCAGACTCCGGGACCAGAGTACCAGCCGCTCGCCAACCAAGCCCAGGAGCAGGTCCTGGACCGGAATCCGCTGGGCTTCGGTAACACCGGCCCGCCCGAGGTAGGGGATCTCATGCTCCCGGAGCACCGGCCGGGCCAGGATATTGCCCATGGGGCCGCTGGGCAGGTGAACGATCTCGGCGAAGACCGCTTCTGGACGGCTGTCCTCCTCGGCTCGGAGATGCTCTCGGAGGTGGGCGAGGAGTTGGGGGTCGCCATGGCAGAATCGCCCAAGCATTCGCGCTGCCGAAGGGCCCAAGGTGCCTTGCAAAAAAATTTGGTAGTCACCCTTTTGGAATGCCTGGACGGAGGGTGCGGCGATCTCCGCGGCCAGGACGAAGGAACGAGGAAGCTGGGGCGACCTCACCGGCTTTAGGGCCTCCAGATCTTCCCCCGTCAGTTCCAGGATGGTTTCATTCCGCTCTCGGAGCTGGCTGATCCGCTGGCTGAGGTAGAGGTCACGCCGAGTGGCAGTGGGGTCCCCCTCTGGTTCTTCCGCGGCCAGGGGGATCCGGCCGAAGCGGCCACCGAACAGCGGACCGGTCGAAGGGTCCTCGATCCGACCCACCCTGGCACTGGGACCGAACTCAGGATCCAGCGCCTCGGCCAGGGGGACCCAGCGTTGGTCAAAGTAATTCCGGAATGCTTCGCGGAAAGATTTCAAAGGATCGGATGCCGGGAGCGTCGCCAAGCGCCACAACAGATGCAAGCCCTCCTGGAGATGCTTCCGGAATTCCGGCCCGAAGGTGACCCCAGAACAAGGTTTGAAGAGATCCACCCGCCAGGGGACGAAACGCTCCGTGCTATCGGCCAGGGGCGCAAGAACCTTGCGGACTTGTGTAAAGTGTCCGAAGGCCTTGCCAAGCTTCGGTCCTTGAAGTTCCATGAGAATGGTTTGCGCTTCGGCCAAGGGTCCATCCACGGCATGCCCAACTGCTGCCCTGGTAAAACCGCTGGTGCATGATGCCAGAGTATCGTTCCCAGTGATCTCCGGCTCGAGGTCCGCAACCAGGATCTGCTCCTGGGCCAGCTGGTGGACGTATACCCGCGCCTCCGATTCAGGGTAGCCTTCGGCGACCAGGACCGCAGTCAGGTCTGCCAAGGTTGCACCGCCATTGGCGCGGCCCAGGACCTTTTCCATCGCCTCGTTCGTGCCGATGGCTGCCAGTTGGTATATGCGCTCACCTTTCTGGTTCCGGGCGAAGCCATAGCGTAGCCGACCCCCGCAGGCATAGAGGCTATTGTTGGGTTGATAGAGCAGGCGTTCCCGGACTACGGAATCCTCCTGGAGGCGTTCCGCCAGGGCACAGAGTACGCCTGTGTCCAAACGCGAACGAATGATCCACTCATTCTTAGATGGAAGAGTCAGGCAGGTGGTAGTGCCCGAGGTACCTGTGGTCACACCCGCGAACAGGCCGAAAGGCGTAGTGCGGTGGCACATCCGTGCGAAATAGCGTACAAGGGCTGCCTCTACCCGACGCCCCTTGGTGCTGTCTGGGTCTGTGTGCCATCGTCCCAGGCTCTCCACCAAGTCCGGAGAGGCCACGTATAGGGCTTCCATGATTTCGGGGCGGGTCATCCATTCCCGCAGCCGTGCCCGGAGCAAATGGCGATCGTGGTCTAGCGCCTCTGTGATCCGATCCATAGCGGAGCGCGGCGCTTCCAGCCCTTCGCCCCAATCCAACCACACTCGATGGGGAAGGAGTGGGGTGCGGAGGCAGAAAAAAGCATCCGCACGGACAACTGGCTCAGGTCCGGCCACAAGCCCTCCTTCTAGGGACGGCCCGGCGATGGGCCATGACCTGATGATGAATCAACGGGGTAGAAGGTTCCTTTCTGGTCGCCCCAATAACATGGATCCAGACCCTCCTGAGCCATTGGAACATCCAGTCCACAACCATCTATATTTCCGCTTGGTGCGGTGACCCCTGATACCGTGGGCCCGGCGCTCCCCGCCTGACCACGGAAGTTCAGGGACAGGTTCCTTACGCCGGCAGCCCGGAGGGCGGGGCCGACTTGAGCCGGTACCGTTCCGGGAACAGACCCACCGGCTCTAGCAGGTGGCTGAGGCGCTGGAGCGCCTCCCAGGGCAGCCAGGCCGGACCGGCGCCCCCGTCCAGGCGGACCCGGTCCGCCTCCGGCAGCCAGGCCTCGCCCTGGGCTTCCGACCACACCGTGAAGCTGGAGGTCTGCCCGCCTTCGGTGCGTTCCAGGTGGAACGGGGCCACGGTGATGGCCTTGCCCAGGCGTCCGTGCCGGCGGTCCAGCAGGAGCTTCTGGCGGTGGTACTCGTCCTTGAGCCGGCGCCGCTGGATCCGGGCCAGCAGCGGGCGGATGGGATGCCCGGCCTCGGGCGCGAAGGGCTCCCACTGGTAGTTCCGCAGGCGCAACGGACAGCCGTTCAGGGAACGGGGATCCTCGTCGAGGAACTCCATGGCCCCCTCCAGGGCCCAGCCCAGGCTGCCGGGGTCTTCGGAACCCACCACCAGCAGGGTGTCCCGGTTGGGCAGCAGCACCACCGGATCGCCGTCCAGGTGCAACCGCTGCAGCACCCCGGGCAGCAGCATGCGGCTGCCGTCCAGGCTGTCCTGCCAGCTGGACCGGTAGCGCCCGGGGCCCATCCGCCGGAAGCCCTCCTCGCCGCCCCGGGCCAGCAGGTTGCTGCGGGCCTTCTGCATGAGCCGGTCGAAGTCCGCGTTCCAGCGCTGCAGATCGGCGGCGCCCACCTCCAGTTCCTCGTCGGGCAGGTCCACCACCAGGCTCACCGCGAAACTGCCGGCCAGGGGCCGGAACTCGGGCCCGGGCCGGCCGGTGCGCAGGGCCAGGGCCTCGTGCTGGAACCGGGGCTGGACCTTGGGCATCAGCCAGGGCAGCGCCTCGGCCAGGGCGATGGGCCCCTGCTGGCCGGACGGCAGGAGCGCGCCGCGGAGGCGATCCAGGCCGGTGCTGAACCAGTTGCCTCCCATACCGCTCCCTCCCTGGGCTTCGTGCCGACGCAAAGACAGGATAAAGTATGTGTCAATTTTTCTTTATATTATTTTTACGTCCATTCTGCGGTGCTCAGTTCAGCAGGCTCTCCAGCAGGCCCGCGGGCGGCACCTGCTTGAACCGGTAGCGTTCCGGAAACAGGCCGACCGGTTCCAGGAGGTGGCTGAACCGCTCCTGCACCTTGGCCCAGGGCACCCAGGCCTTCCCGGGTTCCCCACCCAGCTCCCAGCCCAGCCGGACCCGGTCCGCCACCGGCAGCCAGGCCTCGCCCATGGCCGGGGACCAGACCGTGAAGCTGGTGGTCCCGCCGCCGGGGCCGGGCTCCACCTGGAACGGGGCCACGGTGATGGCCTGGCCGGAGGCGCCGTGGCGCTTGTCCAGCAGGGCTTTCTGGTGGGCGTACTCGCTGAGCAGGCGCCGGGTCTCCATCTGGGCCAGGAGCGGGCAGACCGGATGCTCCCGCCGGGCCTGGAACGGCTCCCAGTGGTAGTGCCAGAGCCGCAGCGGGAACCCGTTCAGGGAGCGGGGGTCGTCGTTCATGAATTCCAGCGCGCCCTCCAGGGCCCAGCTCAGGCTGTCCGGATCCTCGGACCCCACCACCAGCAGGGTGTCCCGGTTGGGCAGCAGCACCACCGGATCGCCGGTCACCCGCAGCCGCTGGAGGATGCCGGGCAGCAGCACCCGGCTGCCGTCCAGGTTGTCCTCCCAGAGGGAGCGGTAGCGGCCCGGGCCCATCTCCTGGAAGCCCTCCTCGCCGCCCCGGGCCAGCAGGTTGCTGCGGGCCTTCTGCATGAGCCGGTCGAAATCCACGTTCCAGGCGTCGAGCAGGTCGGCGTCCACGTCGGTTTCCCGGTCCGGCAGGTCCACCACCAGGCTCACCGCGTAGATGCCCGCCAGGGGCTGGAACACGGGGCCGGGTTTCCCGGTGAGCAGGTTCAGGGCTTCATGCATGAACCGCGGCCGCACCTTCGGCACCAGGAACGGCAGGGCCTGCTCCAGGGTCGGCGGTCCCTTCCGGGCCAGGCTCGGCAGGCAGGCCGAGAGGATACGTTGCAGGCTGGTCTTGACCCCGTAGTCACCCATGTCACCCTTCCCCGCTGCAGGAAAGCTCACCTACACTGCTACAAGGTTACGTAAAAAAAAGATCCCGCGTTGCCAAAAACTCGATTTTTTTCTTGAGTTCCATCTTGCGCTTATCGGGCAACCCGACGGTATCGTAGAAGCATGAAAAACCTAAGCCTGCACCTGCCCCGATGGGCCTTCGGCCTTCTCCTGGCTTCCGGAGTCCTGGTCCTGCTCTACGCCGTCGCCGGTTTCCTGGTGGTGCCGGCCGTGCTCCAGGCCAAGGCGCCCGCGGCCCTGTCCCGGATGCTGGGCAGGGAGGTGCGCCTGCGCAAGGTGCGGCTGAATCCGTTCACCCTCACCGCCCAGGTCGAGGGGTTCGCGGTGAAGGAGCTGGACGGCACCGACTTCCTGGGCTGGGACCAGCTCCAGGTGGAACTGCGCTGGTCCAGCCTGGTCTCCCGCACCGTGGCCTTCAAGCGCATCGACCTGGTGGCGCCGTTCGGCCGGGTGGTGGCGGAGCGGGGCGGCCGGTTCAACTATTCCGATCTGGAGCGGCGCCTGGACCGGCCCTCCGAGTCCCACGCCGAGCCCCGAACCCTGCGCATCGACCATCTGGCCATCCGGGAGGCCCGGGTGGCGTTCCTGGACCGCAGCCTGGCCGAGCCGTTCGCCACCACCCTGGGCCCGCTTTCGCTGGAGCTCACCGGCTTCAGCACCGGGCTGAACAGCCGCAACCCGTACGCCTTCTCGGGGCGCACCGAGGCCGGGGAAAGCTTCGCCTGGAACGGCACCTTCTCCCTGGAGCCCCTGGCCTCCCAGGGCCGCTTCACCGTCAACCACCTGCGGCTGCCCAAGTACCACCCGTTCTACGGCGACCAGGTGGCCTTCCTGCTCCAGGACGGCAGCGTATCGGCCCAGGCCGGCTATGCCTTCCAGTGGTCCCAGGGCACCCACGTCATGAAGCTGCTGGACGGCTCCCTGGAGCTGCTGGACCTCAAGCTGGCCCAGGGCCGGGGTGCGCCCCAGGTGGTGCTGCCCCGCGCGGCGGCCACCGGCATCGAGGCCGACCTCATCGCCCGCTCGGTGCGGATCGGCGCCCTCAGCCTGCAGGACGGCCGGATCAGCGCCGTCCGGGCCGGCAACGGCGAGATCAACCTGGTGCGCATGCTCACCCCCAAACCGGCCAAGTCGGCGGAACCGGCCGCGCCCTTCCACCTGGAGCTGAAGGAGCTGGACCTGAAGGGCTTCCAGGTGGCCTTGCGGGACCTGGTCCCGGTGCGTCCGGTGCAGGTGCTGGCGGACAACCTGGACCTGAACCTCAAGGACTTCTCCCTGGATCCCGCCGCCCGGGCCCAGCTCAAGCTGAGCTTCCGGCTGGGCGGCAAGGCCGGCATCAGCGCCGAAGGCACGGTGGCCCCGCTGCGCCCGGCGCTGGACCTGAAGCTGCACATCGACCACCTGGCCCTGCCGCCCTTCGACCCGTACCTGGCGCCGAACCTGGATGTCCGCCTGAACCGGGGCACCCTGACCCTGGACGGACGGCTCACGGGCGCCTTCGAGAACCGTCCGGGCGACTACGCCGCTTTCCGCGGCGACCTGCGCCTGGACCGGTTCGAGGCGGCCGACGGGGCCCGCGGCGAGCCCTTCCTGGGCTACCGCGCCCTGACCCTGGCCGGGCTGGACCTGCGCACCCACCCCGACCGCGTTTCGATCCGGAGCGTGGAGCTGGTGGAACCGGACCAGCGGCTGGTGCTGGCCGCGGACGGCAGCAGCAACGTGGGCCGCGCGCTCAAGCTGGAGCCCGTGTCCGGGCAGTCGCCCCTGGGCGCCGCCCTGCCGCCCAGTCCGGGCCCGCCGCTCAAGCTGAGCATCCTCAGGACCCACCTGGTCTCGGGCCGGCTCAGCTTCGTGGACCGCACCCTGAAGCCCAATGCCGCCCTGCTGGTGACCGGCCTGGAAGGCACCGCCACCAGCCTGTCCACCGAGCCCGACAGCCAGTCCACCCTGGACTTCAAGGGCCTGGCCGGCGGCCTCGCCCCGCTGCGCATCCGCGGCCGCGCCATGCCCCTGCGCAAGGACCAGGACACCGATGTGACGGTGACCATCCAGGCTTCGGAAATGACCGATTTCACCCCGTACACCGGCAAGTTCCTGGGCTACACCGTGCGCAAGGGCAAGCTGGACCTGGACGCCCACGTGCAGATCCAGAAACGCCAGCTGGAGGCCCTGGTGAAGACCCGCCTGGACCAGTTCTTCCTGGGCGACAAGGTGGCCAGCCCGGACGCCACCCGCCTGCCGGTGCGGCTGGGCCTGGCCATCCTGCGCGACCGCAAGGGCGTCATCGACCTGGAGCTGCCGGTCACCGGCAGCCTGGACGACCCCAACCTGCACTACGGCAAGATCATCTGGCACGCCGTGCTCAACGTCCTCACCAAGGTGGTGACCTCCCCATTCAGCCTGCTGGCCAAACTGGGCGGCGCCCAGGACCACGACCTGAGCTATGTGGCCTTCCCCGCCGGCAGCGCCGTGCCGGACCCGGTGGCCGCCACCAAGGCCCAGGCCCTGGCCCGGGCCCTGGCGGAGCGGCCGGAGCTGAACCTGGAGGCCGAAGGCAGCGCGGATCCCGCGGCCGACGCCGGCGCCCTGAAGCAGCGGGCCCTGGACCAGCTGCTGGTGCGCCTGAAGCATGAGGCCGGCCAGGCCGGGCCGGTGGCGCCGGAGGAACGCGGCACCTGGCTGCGGACGGCGTTCCGGCGGGCCTTCCCGGCGCCCGCCAAGGCCGTCGCCCCCCCACCGCCCCCGGTCGCGGAAATGGAGCAGCAACTGCTGGGCAGCCTCCCGGTCGGCGCCGACGACCTGAACCAGCTGGCCTCGGCCCGGGCCAAGGCCCTGCTCAAGCTGCTGGTGGACGCCCAGGTGGAGCCGGGCCGGCTGTTCGAAGTGACCGGCACGACCAAGACCCCTGCGGCCAAGGTCTACTTCGGACTCCGGTAGTCCCCGCGCTACCATGGGATATGCGCAACGGAATCATCTTTGACCTGGACGGCACCCTCATCGACTCCCGGGCCGACCTGGCCCTGGCGGTGAACCTCACCCGCGAGGAGCTGGGCCTGCCGCCCATCCCCGAAGGCCAGGTGGTGGGCTACGTGGGCGAGGGCGTGCGCACCCTGCTCACCCGTTCCATTCCCGAGCTGCCCCAGGAGCTGGAGCGGGCGCTGGGCATCAACCAGCGGCACTACCGGGCCCACCTGCTGGACCGGACCCGGCTCTACCCCGGGGTGCAGGCGGCCCTGGACCGCTTCCGCCGGCGCGACATCCCGCTCATGGTGGTGACCAACAAGCCCAGGGCCTTCACCGACCTGATCCTGGAGGGCCTGGGCGTCGCCCCGCTCATGGCGGCGGTGGTGGGCGGCGGCGACTGCCCCGGGCTCAAGCCGGACCCGGCGCCCCTGCTCATGGCCCTGGAACGCGCCGGCTGCGAAGCCGCCGGATCCTGGATGGCCGGGGACCACTTCACCGACCTGGAGGCCGGCCGCAGGGCCGGGCTGCAGCGCTGCTTCTGCCGCTACGGGTTCGGCGATCCGCGCACGGAAACCTGGGAGCTGGCGGTGGACGACCTCACCCAGCTGGCCGACCACCTGGAACCGATAGGCTTGCATCCGGGCAGGCCCGCCCTATCATGAGCTTCTTGATCCACCTTTTCTAAATACCCATTTCAAACTCCTTTTTCAGAGGTCATCATGCCCAGATCCCCGCTGGCGGTTCTGCTGGCCGCGGTCTGCCTCCACTGCGGCGGCAGCTCGGCCTCCCCCCCGGGCGACCGGCCGGTGGCGAAGCTGGGCGAGGCCCAGGCCGGACTCCAGCTCACCCTCATCAACGCCAGCCGCGGCCCCGCGGCCAGCACCCCGGTCTTCGCCACCGGCACCTGCCTGGACGCGGCCGGGCGGTTCTGCCGGCTGGACCGCTCCGGCCGGCTGCTGCCCTGCTCCACCGCCGACAACGTGCGGGTCAAGGACGGCCGCACCTGGTGCGACTACGGGATCCCGCTCCAGAGCCTCCAGCGCCTGAGGCTGGACCCGGACCAGGCCATGATCAGCGGCCGGCTCTATCTGAGCGCGGGCACCCCGCT
This sequence comes from Holophaga sp., assembly GCA_031292735.1. Next base: position 7,006 of record JARLGP010000155.1, on the reverse strand, counting down.
CTACCTGCGGGTGGACGAGGCCACCGGCGGCCTGGTCCAGCCGGATCCGGCCAACCCCACCGATCCCAACCGGGCCATCCGCTTCGACTGGATCGAGTTCACCCTGGACGGCTCCGGGTTCCACGGCAACACCACCTGCGTGGACCAGTTCGGCCTGCCCATCGCGCTGACCGTGTTCGACCGCACCCGGCAGCGGCCGCTGGGCCCGGTGGGCCTCACCGAGTCCCGGACGGCGCTGTTTGCCGCGTACCGGGCCTCGGTGCCGCCCGCCTTCCAGGCGCTGGCGGACCCCCAGGACTGCCGGATCCTGGCTCCGGCCCACGGCGCCTTCTCCGCCGCCGGGCCCGAAAAGGACTACCTGCAGGGCTACATCGACCAGATGTGGACCAAGTACCGGTCGGAGCCGCTGGTGCTGACCCCCGACCAGGGCCGCTTCACCGGCACCGTGGACGACCAGGACCGGATCCTGTTCGCCCGGGCCGGCGGCGGCGCCACCTGCGCCATCCAGGGCAAGCCCACCAGCCAGGAGGTGTTCCTGTGCAACGGCGTGCTGGCCCAGGGCAACGACCTCGAGAAGGTGCTGGGCGCCCAGATCGCTGCCATGCTCAACCGGCACGTGCTGGAGGCGCCCCTGGCCTGGCGCCGGGCCGCCGGCTACTACCGGCAGGAACCTTGCAACAGCTATGCCTGGTTCTGGCACCAGCACGGCCTGGGCCGCAAGGCCTACGGCTTCGCCTACGATGACGTGAACGACCAGAGCGCCTCCCTGGCCGCCCCGGCCCCGCGCGAGATCAGGATCGTCTACCGGCTGGACTGAAGCGCCCTGCCGGTGGGACGGGCCCCAGCACCTCTGCCGTCCTTCCGGTCGATGCCCGCGGGCATCCGAAGCGTTCAGGAGCGATCCGCAGCCAGGAGCAGAAAGGGAGGCCGGCGCCGGTGCAGGTCCAATCCCGGCACCCGCTCCGCCCCCGGCCCGGCGACCGGTTCCGGTTCCAGGAGGCGGCGCAGCGTGAACCCCGAGCGGATCAGTTCGTTGACGTAGGTCTCCAGCGTCCGGTGGTATTTCACCACCCCCTCCACGAACCAGCGGGTGCGCCGCTCCCCTTCGGGCCGATAGGTGTCCACCGGCCAGTACAACGCCTGGCCGTCGGCATCCCGCACCCACTGCTGTTCGGGCCGCGCGGTGCACATGGGGTGCTCGACCGAGAAGACGAACCGGCCCCCGGGAACCAGGATGCGGGCCACCCGGGCCACGGCCGCCGCATAGTCCCGGACATAGTGCAGCGCCAGGGAAGACACGACCAGGTCGAAGGGCTCGCCATCCGCATCCAGGTCCTCGATGGCGGCCCGACGGTAGCTGATGCCCGCATCGAGCGTGACCTCCCTGGCCCGGGCCAGCATCCGTTCGGAGAGGTCGATGCCGGCCACGGCCCGGGCTCCCAGGCTCCGGGCCTTCCTTGCGAAATCGCCGAAGCCGCAGCCCAGGTCCAGCACTCGCATCCCCTCCATGGAAGCAGGGAGCAAGGTCCACAGGGCCGGTTGTTCCAGAACGTCGTTCAGGCCGGCGCCGGTGCGGCGCAGCCGCTCGTAGCCGGCGTAGAATTCAGGGTCGTCATAGATGTTTTGTGGAGTGGCCATACCCCATGCTTCCACCCTTGGCTGGCGTTCACCAGCGGCAGAATCAGGCAATTGCCGCGTCTGAAGCGCCCTACCGGTTGGACGGGCCCCACTCCGCCCGGGCCTGTTCCACCCGGCGCTGGTGGGCCGGCTTGGCCAGCCAGGCCTGGGCGATGGCGATGCCCAGCCGCTGGCCCGCGTCCACGTCGGAAGGATAGTGCACGCCGCCCAGGACCCGGTCGAAGCCGATCTGCCGGCCGCGGTCGAGGATCGCCTCCCGCCGGTCGGGCGCTAGCTCGGCCAGCAGGAGGGCTTCCGCCATGCCCCAGGTGCTGTGGCCGCTGGGGTAGGCGTAGGTCGACTCGCGGCTGACGGCCGGGTTGATCTGCGGGAAGGCGTCGTACGGGCGGGGCCGGGCGAACTGCTGCTTCAGGGGATTGGTGACCTGGTGCAGGGCCTCCAGCAGATCGGCCGCCAGCGCCTGGGTGAGCGGGAACCCGGGCGATTCCAGGTCCCGTCCGGTGACCTCGGAAAAGACCCCCAGATGCAGCCGGATCTCCGACTGGGCCCGGCGGATCTGGCCCGGGGTGCGGGTGCGCTGCATCCACAAAAGAATGGCCAGGTCGGTCTTGGCGCCGTCGGAACCGGGAGACGGGAAATGGCCGATGAGGGAGGCGTAGTCCTGCTTCTGGGCCATCGCCGCCGGGGGCTGGGAGGCCAGCGGGCTGAAGGCGGTGCCGACCGCCAGCAGCAGGGCGAAAACAGGGAGGAACCTGGGACGGCGCATGAAACTCCTTCAGGACGACGGCTTGGGGGTATGGCTGAACAGCACCATAGCATACCGACGGCATGGAAGGAGTGGCAACGCAATGACTTATGGGAAAAATCAGTCCGCTTCCGGAGCCATCACCAGGGAGGATCCGCCGGGGCTGCTGGGATCGTGCGGAAGGCTGCCCCGGGGCGAGCGCAGGTAGACGAAGGGCGAGGCGTACAGGAAGTTGGAGACCCGGGAGGTGTAGACATCGGCGTAGCGTTCCACCTGGCGGGCCAGGTGGCTCTTGTCGTTGCCGGCGCGGGTGAGCAGGCCCCATCGGCTGTTGGTGAGCTCGCCTGCGGCCCGGGCCAGCGGGGCGATCTCGCCGTCCAGGGGCAGCAGCCGGGTGCGCAGGTCCTGGATCCGGGCCTCCAGCTGGGCGCTGTCCTGGGCCGGCTGGGGCCCGTAATGCCCGCGCAGCCGCTGCAGGTTCAACCGGGCCTGGGACATCTCGGCCTCCAGCCGTTCCTTCTCCTCCATCTTCTCGGCGATCACCCCTTCGGCCCCGGCGAAGGATTCCAGCGCCGCCACCTCGTTCTCCAGCTCGCGCAGGATCAGGGCGGTGCGCCAGCGCAGCACGCTCTTGCTCACGTGCACGTCGCCGAACATGTGGTCGCCCACGTACAGGATCTCGTCGCCCTCGATGCCCAGGTCGCGCTCCACCTGGGCCGCGCTGCCGCCCATGTAGGCCGCGCCCGCGCGCAGCCGGCCCTGGGCCGGGCGCAGCAGGCCGTCGTCGGTCACCACCTCGAAGAACGGCGCGTGGGCGGTGAAGAAGTCCGGCTTGCGGGCCCCGACGATCACCAGGTCGAACAGGTCGCGCCAGCCCATGCCGTCCGGCAGGAACCGATCGAACGCGTAGGTCATCATGGCGGCGCTGAAGTTCCATTCGGAGTTGGTGATCAGCAGCAGCTTCTTGCCGGCATGGCGCTGGTCCAGCAGGGTGAGCGGGATTTCCGGATCCAGCACCACGCAGCTCTCCGGGGCGGCGCTGATCTGGTCCTTGAGCTTGCCGTCCAGGTGCTGGGCGTCCACCATGGCCCGCACCTTGCCGTACAGGTCCCGGTAGCCCATGGCACCGGGCAGCCGGCCCTGGTCCAGCAGGTCCACCATCTGGGCGTACAGGCAGCCCTCGGAAAGGGAGAACAGGGTGTTCAGGAACACCCACCGGGGCTCGGCCAGGTCGACGATGGTGCCGGAGTAGACCTGGCGCTGGCGGCCGAATTCCAGCGGGGCGGTGCCGTGCTGGGCCCGGCGCACCAGGCCGAAGCGGTTGGCCTTCACCACGTTGCCCAGCTCGGTGTCGATCACCAGGCCGCGCGCCACCATCCCCGGGTCGAACACCAGCGTCTCCACCGCCCAGCCCAGGGCCAGGAAGCGCTCCCGGGCGAATTCGAACACCTGGCGCTCGAACACGTCCACCCGGTAGTTGACCAGGGTGTAGTCCATGTCGTAGCCGATCGCCCGCAGGGAGCGGAAGTTCAAGGTACGGTTGCAGAATACGCCCCGGTTTCGGGGCAGCGGATTGGCAGGGCAGCAGGGGGGCATGGTTCCACAATCAGAAAAGGATCCGGGACCCGGGGGTTCACCCGTCCGGACCTGGACAGGATAGCCGCACGGGACCGCGGGACGGAACCGGGGCGGCGGGGGAACCCTGCAGCGGGGCCGATCACCCGGGCTTTTTTCCCAAATCCAGAGAATCCTTTTGCTATATTGAATCTGCCCCTGGAAATCCCGTGAAGGGCTGTCCCACAATAGGTCTTGCATTTTCTGCTATTTGATTATTTTATATGATAAATAACAACGCTGTGCCTTCTGAGGAGAAGCGATGGATTCCATATCCTCCGGTTCCGATAGCACCCTTGACACCCTTCCCGCCCGAAGGCAAGCCAGCCTTTTCGACAAGTGCGATAACTTCACGCGTGCTGATGAGTTGAAAGCCAGCGGCCTGTATCCGTACCAGCGCGTCATCGAGACCGGGCAGGATACCGAAGTCCAGGTGAACGGGCGGCGGATGCTCATGCTCGGCTCGAACTCCTACCTGGAGCTCACCACCCATCCGCGGATCAAGGAGCGTTCCATCGCCGCCGTGCAGCAGTACGGCACCGGCTGCGCCGGGTCGCGGTTCCTGAACGGCACCCTGCCCATCCACCTGGAGCTGGAGAAGCGACTGGCCACCCTGGTGGGCAAGCCGGCCGCCCTGGTCTTTCCCACCGGGTTCCAGACCAACACCGGAGTGGTGGCGGCCCTGGTGCACCAGGGCGAGTACGTGCTGGCGGACAAGTACATCCACGCCTGCATCCTGGACGGCTGCACGCTCAGCCAGGGCACCCTGGTGCGCTACAACCACAACGACATGGCCGACCTGGAAGAGAAGCTGGCCAAGCTCCCCCCGGATGCCAACAAGCTGATCATCACCGACGGGGTGTTTTCCATGGAAGGGGATCTTTGCGACCTGCCGTCGGTGGTGCGCATCGCCCACCGGCACCACGCCCAGGTGATGATCGACGACGCCCACGGCATCGGCGTGCTGGGCCCGGGCGGGTCCGGCACCGCCGCCCACTTCGGGCTCACCGAGGACGTGGACCTGATCATGGGCACCTTCTCCAAGTCCCTGGCGGCCATCGGCGGCTTCATCGCCAGCAGCGAGCGGGTGATCAACTACCTCATGCACAACGCCCGGCCGTTCATGTTCTCCGCGTCCGCTTCGCCCGCCAGCGTCGGCGCGGTGCTGGGGGCGCTGGACGTCATGGCCGACGAGCCCGAGCGGATCCAGCGGCTGTGGGACAACGCCCACTTCCTCAAGCACGGCTTCGACGAACTGGGCTTCGATACCGGGAACTCGGCCTCGCCCATCATCCCCATCCTGGCGGGGGACTGGGAGCGCTGCCTGGGCCTCTGGCGGTTCCTGCAGGAGGAGGGGATCTTCGTGAACCCCGTGCTGCCGCCGGGAGTGCCGCCCGGACGCTGCATGATCCGCATCTCGGTCACCGCCGGGCACACCCGCGAGCAGCTGACCTGGGCCCTGGGCCGGTTCGCCAAGGCGGGACGGGAGTTCGGCCTGCTGGGGCCCAAATCGTGAGCGGTGCCCTGCGGATCCAGGCGGTGGCGGCGCCGGCGGAGCTGGAGGCGTTCATCCGCTTCCCGTACCGGCTGCTCCACGACGAGCCCCACTGGGTTCCGCCCCTGCTCATGGAACGGCGGGATTTCTACCACCCGCAAAAGAATCCGCTGTATGAATACGCCCAGGTCCAGTTGTTTTCCGCCCTGCGCGGCGACCAGGTGGTGGGCACCATCGCCGCGGTGCGCAATGACCGCTACGGCCAGTTCCACCCCCTGGAGGCCCATGTGGGCTTCTTCGGCAGCTACGACTGCGTGCCCGAGCAGGAGGTGGCCGACGCCCTGTTCGCCGCCGCCGGCGGCTGGCTGAAGGAGCAGGGCAAGACGGTCATGCGCGGCCCGGTCAACCTCACCACCAACGACGTGATCGGGCTGCTGGTGGACGGGTTCGGCGACGACCCCGCCATCATGATGCCCTACAACCCGCCCTACTACGCCGGCCAGTTCGAGGCCGCCGGGTTCACCCAGGCCATGGACCTGTTCGCCTTCAGCCTCACTCAGACGGAATACCAGGGCCGGCTGGACCACGTGGCGGCCAGGCTGGCCGAGCGGGGCGGGGTCAAGATCCGGCCCATCGACCTGGGCAACTGGAAGGCGGAGGTGGAATTCGTCCGCACCTGCTACAACGAGGCCTGGGCCAACAACTGGGGCTTCGTGCCCTGGACCGACCGGGAGCTGGACTTCGTCGCCAAGGAGCTGAAGCCCCTGGTGGACATCCGGCTGGCCTTCGTGGCCGAAGTGAACGGAATGCCGGCCGGCATCGCCATCTCGATCCCGGACGCCAACGAGGCCATCAAGCTGGCCCAGGGCCACCTGTTCCCCCTGGGCCTGCTGAAGCTGCTGTGGAAGCTGAAGGTCACCAAGTGCTCCCGGATCCGCACCATGGCCATGGGCGTGCTGCCCCGGTACCGGAAGCGGGGCCTGGACGCCCTCCTGGTGCACCACCTGATCGGCAGCGCCCTCAAGGCCGGCTACGCCGGCGCGGAGATGAGCTGGATCCTGGCGGACAACCTGCCCATGCTGAACGCCCTGGAGCAGCTGAAAGCGCGCAAGACCAAGACCTACCGGGTCTATGACCGCCCCGTGGCCTGAGCCGCGGATGCTGGCGCTGGTCACGGGGGGTTCGGGGTTCATCGGTTCGCACCTGTGCGAACGGCTGCTGGCGGCGGGCCACCGGGTGCGGGTGCTGGCCCGCCCCGGCAGCGCCCTGGACAACCTCCAGGGCCTGGAGCTGGAGGTGGTGCGCGGCCGGCTGGAGACCGGCGCCGACCTGGCCCGGGCCGTGGCCGGCGCGGACTGGGTGTTCGACCTGGCCGGAGCGCAGCACTTCGGCTTCGGCCGCCAGCTTGCTGCGGCCGTACCAGGTGAGCGGCTGGGCTGGTGCGTCCTCGGTGCGGGCGCCGGCCAAGCTGGGCCCGGCCGCGGCCAGGCTGGACACCAGCAGGAACCGGGCTT
>JARLGP010000154.1 GCA_031292735.1 Holophaga sp. | reverse complement strand
TCGATCATCAGGGCGCCGTGGACGATGGCCGGGAAGTAGATCGTGGGCGGATGGAAGCCGCGGTCGATGAGGCCCTTGGCCACATCCAGGGTGTGCACGTCGTACTGGGCCAGGCCGCTGTCGTCCAGGATCACTTCGTGCAGGGTGGGCGTCTGGTATTCCATGTGGTAGACCCCCGCCAGGGACTGGCGGATGTAGTTGGCGTTGACGATGGCGCGCAGGGTGGCCGCCTTGAGGCCGTCGCCGCCATGGCTGAAGCAGTAGGTCAGGGCCCGCACCACGATGCCGAAGTTGCCGAAGAAGGCGTGCACCTTGCCCATGCTCTGGGGCCGGTCCCAATCCAGCCGGTAGGAGTGTTCGCCCTCCGGGGTGGTGTCGCGCAGCACCACCGGCCGGGGCAGGAACGGTTCCAGGTCCTTGCTGCAGGCCACCGGGCCCGATCCGGGACCGCCGCCGCCGTGGGGGGTGGAGAAGGTCTTGTGCAGGTTCAGGTGCATGACATCCACCCCGAAATCGCCCGGGCGGGCCACACCCACCAGGGCGTTCATGTTGGCGCCGTCCATGTAGAGCAGGGCGCCCACCTTGTGCACCGCATCGCTGATCTCCTTGATGTGGTGCTCGAAGATGCCGAGGGTGTTCGGGTTGGTGATCATGATCCCGGCCACTTCCTGGCCCAGCTCGGCCAGCAGGGTGTTCAGGCCCTTCTGCACCTTGCCGTCGGCCCCGGTGACGTCCTCGAAGCTCACGGTGCCGTCCGCCTGGGAGGCCACCACGATGACTTCGTAGCCGGCCATGGCCGCGGTGGCCGGGTTGGTGCCGTGGGCGCTGTCGGGCAGCAGGATGACCCGGCGCCGGGCGCCCTTGGACACGTGGTAGGCGCGGATCAGCATGACCCCGGTGAGTTCCCCGGCGGCGCCGGCGCAGGGCTGGAGGGTGACCGCCGCCATGCCGGTGATTTCCTTGAGCCACTCCTGGAGCGTGTGGAGCACGGCCAGATTGCCCTGCACATGGGCGGCGGGGGCGAACGGATGGCTGTCGGTGAAGCCCGGGAGGGAGGCCGTCTTCTCGTTGATCCGCGGATTGTGCTTCATGGTGCAGGAGCCCAGCGGGTACATGCCGTCGTCCAGCCCGTAGTTCCAGTGGGAAAGACGGGTGAAATGGCGCACCACATCCACCTCGGTGACCGAGGGCAGGGCGGCGAATTCGCCGCGCTTCAAATGGTTGGGCCGGGTGTCCCGGGCGGCGGGAACGTCGAGCCGGGGCAGGTCCATGCCGACCTTGCCGGCAACGGAGCGTTCGAAAATGAGGGGTTCGCGGGTTCGGGTGGTCATTTTCTATTCCTTATCCAACCTGGCTGTGGACACGGGCCAGCACTTCCACCAACTGCTCGATCTGCGAACGGCTGTTCAGTTCGGTGGCGCACCATAGAATGCAGTTCTTGAGTTCGGCGGCGTAGGGCGTGAGGTCCAGCCCGGGAAGGATTCCGGCCTGGGCGCAGGCCTCCTGGAGCGCCTGCATGTCACCCCGGTACTGGGTGACGAACTCGTTGAAGAACGGCGCGTTGAACTTGGCGGAAAAGTCCGGCAGTTCAAGCAGCCTGGCCTGGAGATACTGGGCCTTGGCCACGTTCTGCTCGGCCAGGCCCTTGAGCCCTTCGGGGCCGGCCAATTGCAGGAAGATGTTGGCCCGCAACGTCACCAGCCCCTGGTTGGAGCAGATGTTGCTGGTGGCCTTGTCCCGGCGGATGTGCTGTTCCCGGGCGGTGAGGGTGAGCACGTAGCCCACCTGGCCGTCCAGGTCGCGGGTCTGGCCCACCACCCGGCCGGGGATCTCGCGCTTCTGGCTGTCCTTGACCGCCAGGAAACCCAGATAGGGCCCGCCGAAGTTCAACTTGTTGCCGAACGACATGGCCTCGCCGGTGGCCATGTCGACCCCCAGCTTTCCGGGCGCTTCCAGCCAGCCGAAGGCGAGCGCCTCCTGGGTGACCGACACCACCAGGGCGCCGGCGGCGTGGGCCGCGGCGGCGATGGCCTTGAGGTCCTCCACGCAGCCCAGGAAGTTGGGGTAGCCCACCATCACCGCGGCCACGTCGCCATCCAGTTTGGATGCCAGGTCCTCCATGTCGGTGACGCCGTCCTTGAGCTCCACTTCCACCAGCTTCAGGCCCTCGTGGGGCGTGATGTTGGTGCAGAGCGCCTCCTGGTAGTGGGGATGCAGCCCGGCCGAGACCAGGATGGTCTTGCGCTTCTTCTGCAGGCGCACGGCCATGAGCGCGGTCTCCACGCAGGCGCTGGCGCCGTCGTAGAGGCTGGCGTTGGAGATCTCCAGGCCGGTGAGGTCGCAGATCAGGGTCTGGTACTCGAAGATGTGCTGCAGGGTGCCCTGGCTGATCTCCGGCTGGTAGGGGGTGTAGGCTGTGAACCATTCCTGCCGGCTGATCATCTGGTCCACCGCCGCCGGCACGAAATGGTCATAGGCGCCGGCACCCAGGAAGCGCGAATGGAATGGGGTGTTCATGTCTGCGAGGGTCTGCATCTGCTGCAGAACTTCCTGTTCCGAGCACTGGCCGGGAAGGTCCAGTTCTCGATTCAGCCGCAGGCGGGCTGGAATACCTTGCAATAGATCTTCGGCCCGTTGCACCCCAATGGCATCAAGCAGGGCGCGATCCTCCGAAGGAGCCGTGGGCAAGTAGCGCATAGGCCAACCTCTAATCGGGAAAGGTGACGATCAATCGTTCACGGCAAGAGGGTACCACGCCGGCCCAGGCCCGCGTTCCCCTTTGCCCGGGCCCGATGGGGAAGTGATCGAATGCACCCGGTCACTTGGCCTTTATTACCTTAATGAAATCAATTTTTAGAAGCGGCCTGGAAATTCTCGCGGGCCCCGCCTGGCCGTCCTCTCGGTGGTAAAAGGCCCGGCTTGGCGGGGCCGGAGCTCCAGGTAGACTGCGTTCCGGGAGGTCCTGCCATGCTCCTTC
>JARLGP010000153.1 GCA_031292735.1 Holophaga sp. | reverse complement strand
CGTCCAGGTCGCGGGTCTGGCCCACCACCCGGCCGGGGATCTCGCGCTTCTGGCTGTCCTTGACCGCCAGGAAACCCAGATAGGGCCCGCCGAAGTTCAACTTGTTGCCGAACGACATGGCCTCGCCGGTGGCCATGTCGGCGCCCAGCTTGCCGGGCCCTTCCAGCCAGCCGAAGGCGAGCGCCTCCTGGGTGACCGATACCAGCAGGGCGCCGGCGGCGTGGGCCGCCTGGGCGATCGCCTGAAGATCCTCCACGCAGCCCAGGAAGTTGGGATAGCCCACCATGACCGCCGCCACGTCGCCGTCCAGTTTGGCCGCCAGATCGGCCATGTCGGTGACGCCGTCCTTGAGCTGCAGATCCACCAGTTTCAGACCCTCGTGGGGCGTGATGTTGGTGCAGAGGGCTTCCTGGTAGTGCGGATGCAGGCCGGCCGAAACCAGGATGGTCTTGCGCTTCTTCTGCAGGCGCACGGCCATGAGCGCGGTCTCCACGCAGGCGCTGGCGCCGTCATACAGGCTGGCATTGCTGACCTCCAGCCCGGTGAGGTCGCACATCAGGGTCTGGTACTCGAAGATGTGCTGCAGGGTGCCCTGGCTGATCTCCGGCTGGTAGGGGGTGTAGGCCGTGAACCATTCCTGCCGGCTGATCATCTGGTCCACCGCCGCCGGCACGAAATGGTCATAGGCACCGGCCCCCAGGAAACGGGCGCTGAATTGCGTGTTCATGGCAGCCAAGGCCTGCATCTGCTGCAGCACCTCCTGCTCCGAACCCTGGCCAGGGAGGTCCAGTTCTCGCCCCAGCCGCAGGTGAGCGGGAATTCCCTGCAAAAGATCTTCAGCCTGTGCCACCCCGATGGCATCAAGCAGGGCGCGATCCTCGGACGGGGCCGTAGGCAGGTAACGCATTTCAGTGGCTCTCCTCGTTCACCAGGCTGGCGTAGCCCGCGGCATCCAGAAGGTTCGCGGCCAGGGCCCCGTCGAGCTTCACCTTGACCATCCAGCCCTTGCCGAAAGCGTCCTCGTTGACGTATTCCGGGTGGGCTTCCAGTTCCTCGTTCACGGCCAGCACTTCGCCAGCGGAGGGCATGAAGATCTCGGAGACCGTCTTCACCGATTCCACGGTGCCGAATTCGTCGCCGGCCGCGAACTTGGCGCCCACTTCGGGCAGGTCCACGAACACCACGTCGCCCAGGGCTTCCTGCGCATAGCTGGTGATGCCGACCACGGCCGTGCCGTCGCCGAGAGGTTTGATGAATTCATGGTTCTTCGTGTACTTGATGTCGGAAGGGAACATGGAGGCTCCAATGGGAAAACGGTTTAAGCCCCTGGCGGGGTCAGGGAAAATCGGATCGCACAGTCCTGGCTCACAGGAACGACTTCAGCGCCTTCCGGGCGGTGCGATCGGGACGGACGTCCTTTGCGATCACCACCTGGATCGCCCGCTTGGCATCCCGGAGCTCCACGACAGTGCCGGGCTCAAGCTTCGATCCGACCTTGATGAAGCCGCAGCAAAGCCCCTTGATGGCCAGACCCGCCGGCTTGTCCTGGGTGGCGATGCTGTAGATCCTGCCTTCGTGGCGCCCGATGGCCATGTCCGTGACGCAGGTCAGGACGGTTCCGATCTCCTCGCCAGCCAGGTACACCTTGGCCGAGTGCGCCTCCACCTTCCGGAGATCGTTCCCGACGAAGGTCAGGGTGTAGGGCGCATCCGTCGCCTTCTCCAGCGCCGCGGAGCCCAGGAACGGCTTCCTGAAGCCATCGCCGGAAGGAGTGAACGGCAGCGCGAAGGACCAGGGGTGGTGGATATAGGGCCAGTGGCCGATGTCCTGATGGGAGAGCGGCAGGACTGCGCCCGCGCGCAGCGAGTCACGGGCGGCGAGGCCGCACGGCATCAAGCCGAACGCCTCCCCGGCGGCCATGATCGCCTCCCACAGCTTCACGGTCTGCGCCCGCTCCACGAACAGCTCGAAGCCCACTTCGCCGGTGTAGCCTGAACGCGACATCAGGATCGGGGTGCCGTCCAGCATCCGGGCCTGGCCGGCCAGAGTCGACGCCGGGTCGAAGTGGCCCTTCGCCGAGAAATAGGGGAACTTGTCGAATACCGCCCCGGGCGTCTGCAGGACCTTGGCCATGATCCTGATCGAGGCCGGCCCCTGGATGTCGATCTTGCCGAGCTTGTCGGTGAGGTCGACGACCTTCACGTCCTTCCCCTTGGCCAGTTCGGCCAGGTGCTGGGCGACCGGGCCACCCATGCCCGCATTGACCTCGACCATGAACTCCCCGTCCTTGATCTTGTATACGATGCTGTCGTCGATCGCGTTGCCGTGCTCGTCCAGGAACACGCCGTAAACGCACCTGCCGTCGGAGAGCGGCGCGCCGTCCTTGCCCACGCAGGCGTCCAGGTCGCGGGTGAAGCACCACTGCAGCAGGTCGTAGGCGTCCTCGCCGAACACGCGGAGGGTCGCCATGTGGCTCGTGTCGAACAGCCCGGCCTGGGACACCACCGCAAGATGCTCATTGCGGGCGCTGGCGTACCAGACCGGCATGAGGTAGTCGCCGAACTCGACGATGTTGGCTCCGTGCGCCTTGTGCCAATCAAACAACGGTGTCTGTTTCTTTGGTCCAGTCATGGAAGCTCCGCGCAGTAGCGAAAGGTGGGGGTGCGGGGGAATCAGCCCTATTCGGGAATCGGAAAGCGGCCGGTGAGGGCGAACACTTCCTGGCGGATCCGGGCCACGGCCGTTTCATCGGCGCGCTGGTGCAGGGCCGCGTCGATCCAGCCGGCGATCTGGCCCATTTCAGCTTCCTTCATGCCGCGGGTGGTGACGGCCGGGGAACCGACCCGGATCCCGGAAGGCTTGAGCGGGGGGTTGGGGTCGAAGGGGATGCCGTTCTTGTTGACCGTGATGCCGGCCCGGTCCAGGACCTGCTCGGCTTCGTTGCCGGGGATGCCCTGCTGGAACACGTCCACCAGCATCAGGTGATTGTCGGTGCCGCCGGAGATGATGCGCCAACCCCTGGCCTGCAGGGCAGAGGCAAGCGCGGATGCGTTCTTGACCACCTGCTCCTGGTAGAGCTTGAATTCGGGCCGCAGGGCCTCACCCAGAGCGACGGCCTTGCCGGCGATCACGTGCATGAGCGGGCCGCCCTGCACCCCGGGGAAGAGGGCGCGGTCCAGGGCCTTGGCATACTTCTCGCGACAGAGGATCAGGCCGCCCCGGGGTCCGCGCAGGGTCTTGTGGGTGGTGGTCGTGACGAAGTCGGCGTACGGCACCGGGCTGGGGTGGCAGCCGGTGGCCACCAGGCCGGCGATGTGGGCCATGTCCACCATGACCAGGGCGCCCACCTCATCGGCGATGGCGCGGAAGGCCGGGAAATCGAAGGTGCGCGAGTAGGCCGACGCGCCCACCACGATCAGCTTCGGCCGGTGCTCGAGGGCCAGCCGGCGCACTTCGGCCATATCCACCCGCTCGGTGTCCCGGGCCACGTGGTAGCCGATGAACTTGTACAGGATCCCCGAACTGTTGAGCGGGTGACCGTGGGTGAGGTGCCCGCCGTGGGCCAGGTCGAGGCCCAGCACGGTGTCGCCGGGCTTCAGCACGGAGAAATAGACGGCCATGTTGGCCTGGGCGCCGCTGTGCGGCTGGACGTTGACGTGCTCGGCGCCGAACAACTGCTTGGCCCGGGTGCGCGCCAGGTCCTCGATGGTGTCCACGTTGATGCAGCCGCCATAGTAGCGACGGCCGGGGTAGCCCTCGGCGTACTTGTTGGTCAGGTGGCTGCCCATGGCCGTCATGACGGCGACCGAAGTGTAGTTCTCGGACGCGATCAGCTCCAGGTTCTGTCTTTGGCGCTGCACTTCAAGTTCAAGCGCCTGGTGGACGGCAGGATCCGCACCGCGCAATGATTCATAGATTCCCATGTCGAACCTTTCTAGAGGAAATTTGTTCATTTCGGGAGACGCTTTGTTTCAAAACATGACTGAGAACGGAACCAGACGTCAGGAGCGCAAGGCATAGGCCAAAGAGTTACCTCAGACTGTTTAGGCCTTGCTCGAAATCCAGGCTGGCAAATGGAAACCGGAGCCAATATATTTTTTTACGGTTAGCATTTCCATAATAAACTGAACAATAATAACGAAGTTACCTTCTATAATATTGTTCACGATTTGTTGACGATATGCCAGTCTCAGACGAGCCATGCCCTGCTTTGCTTCACCTCCCCGTTGCGACGTCAAATTGCCGGCTAAGACATGTGCCTTTTCCGCCCACTGGCCCTTGGCCGTAGGAAGCCTCCTATTAATTCCATAACAATTCTCTTCAATCCAAGAATATTGTTCGACAGAGTACCTGAACAGATGCAGTTTCAGAGAATATTTTACTGTACAGTTTTCCGCCCTGAGCCGCGGAAGGCTATGGCCTGCCCACACACTCGGACCGGCAGCGATGCCAAACCCAAAGTGGAGGTGGGAAACCCGATCAAGCCAAGGGATGAAGAAGAAAATGATGAAGTGCCAGACCCGATAGGGCATCCGTGGAAGCGACAAGAAAAGGCCCGCGCAAGCGGGTTCCCCCAAGCCGATCCACGATCATCTGCGGGCCCAGGGTCTTGCCGCAGCCGGGAATCGGGTCGAACCCGGCGAACCCCTGGCCCTGGGCAACCTGGCTGTGAAGTGAGCGGCCGGGCGTAGCGGGTCAGATTTGCGCGAGGCCTCCATCGACGGCGACCTCGCTGCCGGTCATGAAGCTGCTGTCCTGCGACGCGAGAAAGGCGGCCACCGCCCCGATCTCCGCCGGATCGGCCATGCGCTTGAGCGGATTGAGCGAGGCGAAGAACTTCATGCCCTCCTCGCCCAGCGCTGCCTTCGCCAGATCGGTCGCAGTCCCCCCGGGCGACAGCACGTTTACCCGGATGCCGGTGCCCTTCAGGTCCTCTGCCCAGGTCCGCGCGAGGTTACGCACGGCCGCCTTGCTCGCGCTGTAGGCGCTCATTGCGGGGGCCCCCGTGGTGCCGGCGCTCGATCCGGTCAGGATGATCGAACCGCCCTCGCCCATCAGCGGCAGCGCCTTCTGGACCGTAAAGATCGTACCTTTCACGTTGGTGTCGAAGGTTTCGTCAATGTGCTCGGCGGT
>JARLGP010000152.1 GCA_031292735.1 Holophaga sp. | reverse complement strand
GATGAGGCGCACCCCGAACCGCTCCAGCAGCCCGGCCCGGTGCGCCTCCATGGCCAGGTTCAGGGCGGTCTGGCCGCCCACGGTGGGCAGCAGCGCGTCCGGGCGCTCCCGCTCCAGGATCTTCTCCAGCACGGCCAGGCAGAGCGGCTCCACGTAGGTGGCGTCGGCCCGGGCCGGGTCGGTCATGATGGAGGCCGGGTTGGAGTTCAGCAGGATGGTGCGCACCCCCTCCTCGCGCAGGGCCTTGAGGGCCTGGGTGCCCGAGTAGTCGAACTCGCAGGCCTGGCCGATCTGGATGGGGCCCGCGCCCAGCACCAGCACGCTTTGGATGTCGAGGTTCTTAGGCATGGTGGGTCTCCATCATCCGGAGGAAGCGATTGAACGCGCCGCGGGCGTCATGGGGGCCCGGGGAGGCTTCCGGGTGGTGCTGGAGGCTGAAGATGGGCAGGGTGCGGTGCTGGAAGCCCTCCACCGTGCCGTCCGAAAGGTGCCGGTGGGTCACCTCCAGTTCGGCCGGCAGGCTGGACTCGTCCACCGCGAACCCGTGGTTCTGGGCGGTGATCTCCACCTTGTGGGTACGCAGGTCCAGAACAGGCTGGTTGGCCCCCCGGTGGCCGAACTTCAGCTTGAAGGTGCTGGCCCCCAGGGCCTGGCCCAGCAGCTGGTGGCCCAGGCAGATGCCGAAGATGGGCAGCTTGCCGATGCAGGCGGCCACCTCCCGGCACATGCCGGGCAGAGCCGCCGGATCGCCCGGCCCGTTGCCAAGAAAAAGCCCGCTGAAGCGGGCGGCGGTCAACTCGCTGGCCGGGGCGTCCCAGGGGAACACTTCCAGGTCCAGCCCCGACTGGTGCAGCTGCTTCAGGATGGAGGCCTTGATGCCGCCGTCCAGCACCGCCACCCGGAACGTCGCGCCAGGGGCCGGGATCTCGTAGCGCTCGGCGCAGCTCACCACCCCGGCCAGGGCCTGGCCGGACATGTCCGGCAGCTGGGCGGCGGCGGCCACTCCGGCCGCCAGCGGGCCCTCGGCCTCGGTCCAGATCAGGCCGGGCTGGGCGCCGGCGTCGCGCACGTACTGGGTGAGGGCCCGGGTGTCCACTTCGGTGATGACCGCCACCCGGTGCCGCTTCAACCAGCCGCCCAGCTCCCCTTCGGCGAAGGCGTGGTCGGCCAGGGTGGTGATCCGGCGGCAGATGAAACCGGTGGCCCAGGGCCGGGGCCCCTCGTTGAGGCCGGCCTGGACCCCGTAGATGCCCTGCTCGGGGAAGGTCATGCATACCATCTGCCCGGCGAAGCTGGGGTCGGTCATGATTTCCTGGTAGCCGGCCATGGCGGTGGTGAACACCACTTCTCCGCTGCCGCCCACGGCGAACGGGGCCTGACCGGTGAAGGTCTCGCCGTCTTTCAGGATCAGGTGCGCGAGCACGGAGCCTCCAGAAGCCGCCTTCAGCTGGTCCGCCCTACGGACCCCTTGTTCCGGCTCGGCAATCAGAGTAGAGCGGATTCGATCCTAGTTCTAGACTTGAACATCACAAATGGCTTGTGGGATAATGGTTGTTTCCAGATTTGCTGGTGATTTATCATTGAGTATAATTTTTTTGCTGTGTACGCCTTTTTATCCATGAGCGGTGCCGAGCTACCCGCCCCTGCTCTAAACCTTGACCACCGTGCGCCCCACGTGGGTGCCCGCCAGGATCTCCCGGACGCAGCCGGTGATGCCGTCCAGGCCGATCTCGGTGCAGATCCGCTCCAGGTCCACGTGCCAGTCCGTGGCCAGGTGGCCCCAGATGCGGGAGCGGTGGCCGGCGGGCAGGGCCACGGAGTCGATGCCGGCCAGGGTCACCCCGCGCAGGATGAACGGGAACACCGAGGAGCTGAACCGGTTGCCCGCCGCCATGCCGCAGGTGGTGACCACCCCGCCGGCCACGGTGCTCTTGATCAGCTGCTCCAGGCCGGCGCCGCCGATGGTGTCCACCACCCCCGACCAGCGCTCCTTCAGCAGCGGCTTGTCGCCAGGCTCCAGCTGCTCCGGGGTCAGCACCTCCTGGGCCCCCAGCTGGCGCAGCCGGCCGCGCACCGTCCCCTCCTTGCGGGTCACCGCGGTCACCGGGCAGCCCAGCTTGGCCAGCAGGGCGATGGCGATCATGGCCACCCCGCCGGTGGCCCCGGTGACCAGGATGGGCGCATCGCCGCGGTGCCGCTCCCGGGTCAGGATGGCTTCCACGGCGAGCGCCGCGGTGAAGCCGGCGGTGCCCAGGCGCATGCTTTCCAGCGGGCTCAGGCCCGCCGGCAGGGGCACCGCCCACTCGGCCGGGACCCGGGCGAGCTGGGCGAAGCCGCCCCAGTGGTCCATGCCGAACCGGTAGCCGGTGACGATCACCGGGTCGCCCGGGACGAACGGCCCGGATTCGGCGGCGATCACCGTGCCCACCGCGTCGACCCCGGGGATGTGCGGATACTGCCGGGTGACCCCGGGGTTGCCGGTGGCGGACAGCGCGTCCTTGTAGTTGACGGAGGAGTACTCCGGCCGGATCAGCAGCTCTCCCGGAGGCAGCTGGTCCAGGGCGAGGTCGTTCCGCACCTCGCCGTGGCAGATGCCCTTGTCGTCCTTGCTGACCAGGTAGGCGGAAAATCGGGGGGTGGCGGGCATGGCATCTGCTCCGGCGATGGTCCGGACAGCATAACCCAAGGCGGGCTCCGGAACACCTCTACAGGTAGGGCTGGGCGCTTTCCCCCATGGCGAACCGGTAGGCGCTCACCGCCTTGGCCAGATCGAACCGGGCCTGGACCGTGGCCAGCTCGGCGGCGGCCAGCTCCTCTTCCACCTGGGTGACCCGGAAGGGGTCGGTCAGGCCCATCTCCATCCGCTCCAGTTCTCCTTCGTAGTGCTGCCGGGCCAGGCCCTGGGCGCGGTCGGCGAAGGCCAGGCGCTCCTGGCCCGACTGGATGGCCCGGTAGGCGGCGCGCACGCTGGCGCGGATCTCCTGTTCCAGGCCCTGCAGGGTCAGCTCCTGCTGGCGCACCTGGACGGCGGCCTTCTGGGCGGCGCCCCGGGCGGTCCGGTTGAACACCGGGATGCCCAGGCTCAGGCCCACGGTCCAGCCCCGGGTGCCTTGGTCATACGGGCGGTCGCCGGCCGTCCACCGGTCCGACTCGTTCCGGGTTCCCTTCACCGTGTAGGATCCACTGAGGTTCAAGGTGGGCTTGAGGTTGTTCCGGGCGGCCTGGAGATCCAGCCGCAGGGCTTCCAGATCCCCCCGGCCGGCCTCCAGGCTCTTGCGCTGGTCCAGGGCCTGGGCTTCGCAAAGCGCCAGGTCCGGCAGCTGCGGAACCGCCACCGCCGTCCTGGGGTCCACGGGCAGGGCCACGGCCTCCGCGCGGACCGCGGCGGCGGCCCGGGCGCCGTAGACGACGCCCAGCAGCTCCTCCTCGGCGTCCTTGCGGGCCGCGTGCCCCGCCGCGAGCGAGGCCTTCCGGCTGCTGACCGCCTTTTCCGTGGTGATCAGGTCCATGGCCGAAATGAGCCCGAGTTCCTGCTTGTCCCGGCTGCGCAGGTAGAGCTTCTGGGCCCGCGCCAGGGAGGCCTCGCCGGCCTGTTCCTGCCACGCCGCCAGCTCCAGCGCCGCATAGGCCTGCTGGACCGCGGCCACCACCTGGTCGGCCTGCTGCCGGGCCCGCGCTTCGGCGGCCGAAAGGCCCAGCCGGGCCTTGCGCACCGGGACCGTGGCGGTGCCCAACCCCCTGAGCAGCGGCTGGACGATGCCGATCTGCACGCTGCTGTCCCATTCCGTGGGGTAGTTCTGGAACAGCAAGGGGTCCAGGGGCTGGTTCTGGAACACCACCCGGTCTTCGGTGCGCCGCATGCTCTGGGTGGTGAAGGTGTACTGGGAGCTCCATGGGGTGGCGCCCGCCAGGCTGAGCCCGTACGTGTCATGGCCGAGGCTGCCCTGGTTTTTGACCGACAAGGAGTTGACGAGTGTTTCATTATTGCGGCTCCATTCCGGTCCCAGGGTGAGCTGCGGGTCGAAGCGGCCCTGGGCCTGGCGCAGGTCGCCCTGGGCGGACTCGGGGCCCAGCCGGGAGGCCTTGAGGTCCAGATTGCATTCCAGCGCGGTGCGCACCAGGTCGTCCAGGCCCAGCGCGGCGGAACCCGCGGCCGGCAGGCCTGCGCAGGCGAGGAGGGCGGCGATGACGGCGGTTTTCATGAAGATTCGGAATCCAATGCCTATATTGACTATTATTATAGTCAATTTATAATTGAGCACAAGTCCTAGGGGAGCTTGATGAAACCCGAATTGTTCCGGAAGGCCTCGCTGGAACGGCTCGCCAGTCCCGAACGGCTGGACAGCCTGATGGAGGTGGTGCACCTCCAGGCCTGGATCGCCCTGCTGGCCTGCGCCGCGGTGCTCATGGCCGGGCTGGTCTGGGGTTTCCTGGGCAGCCTGGCCGAGGAGGTCCGCGGGGAAGGGATCCTGTCCCGGGAAGGCGGCTACTTCCAGGTGGGCTCCCCGGGATCCGGATCCCTGCGCCGGGTCCTGGTCAAGCCCAACGACCATGTGGTCAAGGACCAGGTGCTGGCGGTCCTCTGGCGGCCGGATCTGGAGGACCGCATCCGCGATGTGGAGCTGCAGCGGGCGGCGATGGTCCGGCAGAAGGCCGAGATCCTGC
This sequence comes from Holophaga sp., assembly GCA_031292735.1. The sequence continues at coordinate 11,790 of JARLGP010000152.1, read as the reverse complement.
CGCTGGCGGCCCAGGAGCAGGCCGCCCAACTGGCCGCGATCCGGGAGCAGCAGGCCCAGCTCCAGGAGACCGCCCGCACCGCGCAGGAGCGGATCGCCTTCCTCAGCCAGCACCTGCAGGCGCTGGGCACGGCCCTGGACAAGGGGCTGATCACCCCGGACCTGTTCCAGGACACCAAACGGCAGCTGGTCGAGGCCCAGGAACGGCTGGCGGGCACCGAAAGCCGGGCCCATGAGCTGGCCGCCCAGATCTCCGCCGGGGCGAACCGGGTCGCCCAGAAGGCCTTCGACCTCGACCTGCAGGTGCAGAAACTGCAGTCCCAGGCCGACCTGCTGCGCGGCCAGCTGGAGCAGGAGGGCAAGGTGGTGAGCCCGTTCGACGGCACCATCCTGGAGGTGCTGAAGGAGGAGGGCCAGGGCGTGGCCCAGGGCGCGCCGATCCTGCGCATGGAGGTCAGCACCAGGCCGGTCATCTGCTACCTGCTGGTTCCGGCCGAAGGCAAGCGGCTCCAGGCGGGCATGGCGGTGCAGATGGAGCCGGCGGGGGTGCGCCGGGAGGAGTTCGGCATGATGCTCGGCCGGGTCCGGGACGTTTCGCCGAACCCCATGAGCATCGAAGGCGTCGACGCGCTGCTGGAGAACCGCGCCCTGGCCACCCAGCTGGGCGGCAAGGGCAACGCCTACCTGGTGGAGGTGCTGCCGGAGTTCGATCCGGCCACCGCCTCCGGGTTCCGCTGGACCAGCCGCCAGGGGCCGCCGGGCTCGTTCGGCAGCGGCACCCTGCTCACCGGCTGGATCCAGGTGCGCCGGCAGGCGCCCATCACCCTGGTGGTTCCGGCCATTCGAAAATGGCTGAGGGGGTAGCGCTTGGCCAACCCCGGCAAACCCTCGAGGGTCAGGCCCCGGGCCCGGGTCCGGACGCCCACCGTGCTCCAGCAGGAGGCGGTGGAGTGCGGCGCCGCGGCCCTGGGCATCATCCTCGCCCACCACAAGCGGATCGTGCCGCTGGAGGAACTGCGGGCGGCCTGCGGGGTGAGCCGGGACGGTTCCAAGGCGGCCAACCTCCTGAAGGCCGCCCGCAGCTACGGCCTGGAAGCCGCCGGGTTCCGCAGGGAGATCGAGCAGCTGGGCGAGGTGCCGCTGCCGGCCATCCTGTTCTGGAATTTCAACCACTTCCTGGTGCTGGAAGGGTTCGGCAACGGCAAGGTGTTCCTCAACGACCCGGCCGAGGGGCCCCGGGTGGTGAGCGCGGACGAGTTCGACGGCTCCTATACCGGCGTGGTGCTCACCTTCAAGCCCACCGACGCGTTCCAGCCGGGCGGCCGGAAGCCGGGCCTGGCGGGATCCCTGCTCCGGCGCCTGGCCGGATCCCGCGAGGCGGTCTGCTACCTCGCCCTGGCCGGGCTGGCCCTGGCGGTTCCCGGCCTGGTGATCCCCACCTTCAGCCAGGTGCTCATCGACAAGGTGGTGGTGGGCCGCATGGAAGGCTGGATGCGTCCCCTGCTGGCGGGCATGCTGCTGACCGCCGTGCTGCGCGGGGCCCTGGCCTTCCTCCAGGGCCGGATGCTGAACAGCCTGAAGCTGAAGCTGTCGATCACCACCATGAGCACCTTCCTCTGGCACCTGCTGCGGCTGCCGGTCAGGTTCTACACCCAGCGCTACGTGGGCGAGATCAGCAACCGGGTGATCCTGAACGAGCGGGTCGCCGAATTCCTGTGCTCCCGGCTGGCCACCACCGGCATCCAGGCCGTGCTGGTGGGGCTCTACGCCCTGCTGATGCTCAGCTACGACCCGCTGCTCACCCTGGTGGGGGTGGTGTCGGTGGGCCTGCTGGTCTGGGCCACCGTGCTGGTGAACCGCAGCCGGGTGGACGGCAACCGCAAGTTCCTGCAGGACCAGGGCAAGGCCGGCGGGGTCATCATGGGCGGGCTGGCCACCATCGAAACCCTGAAGGCCTCGGGCGGCGAATCCGATCTGTTCTCCCACTGGGCCGGCTACCAGGCCAAGTACGTGAACGCCAAGCAGCAGACCAGCAGGGTGACGATGCTGTTCCTGGCGGTGCCCCCGCTGCTCACCGGCCTGGCCAACGCCACCGTGCTGTCGCTGGGCGCCTGGCGGGTGATCCAGGGCCAGCTCAGCGTCGGCCAGTTGGTGGCGTTCCAGTGCCTGATGGCCAGCTTCCAGGCCCCGGTGAACAGCCTGGTGGCCCTGGCCGGCGAGATCCAGGCGCTCCAGGGCACCATGGAACGGCTGGACGACGTGGTGGGCAACCGGGTCGACCCCCAGGTGATGGAGACCGGGCCCATGGCCGAGCCGCCCCACCGGCTCGCCGGCCACGTGGAGCTGCGCAAGGTGACGTTCGGCTATTCCGTCCTGGAGCGGCCGCTCATCGAAGGGTTCGACCTGCTGCTCAAGCCGGGCTCCCGGGTGGCCCTGGTGGGGCCCTCCGGCTGCGGCAAGTCCACCGTCGCCAAGGTGGTGAGCGGGCTGTACGAACCCTGGGAAGGGGCGATCCTGCTGGACGGCCGGCCCCAGCGGCAGTGGCCCCGGGCCTTCCTGGCCAGCTCCATGGCCATGGTCGACCAGGACATCTGCCTGTTCGACGGCACCATCCGGGACAATCTCACCCTCTGGGACGCCACGGTGCCCGACGCCGTCCTGCTCCGGGCCTGCCAGGACGCCTGCATTCACGAGGACATCACCGCGCGCCAGGGCGGCTACGACAGCCGGGTGCAGGAGGGCGGGTTCAACTTCAGCGGCGGCCAGCGGCAGCGCATGGAGATCGCCCGGGCGCTGGTGGGCAACCCCCAGGTGCTGGTGCTGGACGAAGCCACCAGCGCGCTGGACACCGCCACCGAGCACCAGATCGACCAGAACCTGCGGCGCCGGGGCTGCACCTGCATCATCATCGCCCACCGGCTCAGCACCATCCGGGACGCCGACGAGATCATCGTGCTGGACAAGGGCAAGGTGGCCCAGCGCGGCAGCCACGCCGAGCTGATGGCCGTGGGCGGGCTGTACGCGCTGCTGGCGGGGGGGGCCTAGGATGTACCGCTTGACCGATGCCCAGCTGAACCAGCTGCAGAATCTTCCGCTCCCGGCGCGGGTTCCGGCGACCGACCCTTGGGAATTGCGGGACGAGGGCGCCTTCTGGGTGGTGGTCCAGGGGCGGGTGGAGGTGTTCGCCCAGCGCCGGCGCCCGGCGGAGCCCGAGGGCTCCCGGCACCACCTGTTCGGCTTCCAGCCGGGCGATGTGCTGCGCGGCCTGGGGTTCCAGGCGGAGCATGGCGACCTGAAGGTGGTGGCGGTGGCGGTCGGCGACACCCGGCTGCTGGCCGGCACCTGGGACGGCATGCCTGGTCCGGCCCGGACCGACCTGGGCGAGCACCTGCTGGGCGCCTTCGCCGAGGCGGTGCTGGCCGGGGTGGCCCGGCACGTGGTGGCGGACGGCCAGCCCCCGGTGGAGACCCTCCTGCGGCCGGGCCAGAGCGCCGCGCTCGGAGCCCGGGGCCGCTGCGCCACGCCGGAAGCGCTCAGCTGGGTGCGGGTCCAGGAGGGCGAAGGGTTCCTGCTGGGCGATCCGGCCTGCCCGCTGGACGCCGCCCTGGGGCCCTTTCCGCTGGCGAGGGGGCTCTGGCTCGCGGCCGGGGCCGCGGGGGCCACGGTCCAGTGCCTGCCCGCGGAGGAGCTGCCGGACTGGAACGGCTGGAACCCGGTCCTGGCCCGGATGCTGCCCTGCCTCATGGCGCTGGAGGCCAGGCGCTGCGCCCGGGAGGACCGGGAGGAGCTGGCGCGGCTCACCCGCAAGCTGGGCGCCGAGCTGGACCGGCGGCACCGGTCGCTGTTCGCCCTGGCCACCCTGACCGCCCCGGAGGCGGAGCAACCGCCCCCGGCGGCCCGGGCCGGGGCGCTGCTGGACGCCTGCCGCATGGTCGGGCAGCACGCCGGCATCGTCTTCCACGAGCCGCCCCAGTGGGTCCTGGACGACCCTTCGCGCGACCGGCTCGCGGCCATCTGCCGGGCCTCCCGGGTCCGCCTGCGCCGGGTGGCCCTGCGCGGAGCCTGGTGGGAGAAGGACGCCGGAGCCCTCCTGGGCACGCTCGGCGAGGCCAGGACCCCGGTGGCGCTCGTGCCCAGGGCCCGGGGCGGCTACCTGCTGCGGGAAGGCCCCGACCAGCCGCCCGTGGTCCTGGACGCCGGCCGTGCCGCCCAGCTGGATCCCTTCGCCTACGCCTTCTATCGGCCGGGGCCCGCGGGGACGATCCGCGCCCGGGACCTGGGCCGGATGGTCTGGAAGCACATCCGCGGCGACCTGGGCTGGGTGCTGGCCATGGCCATGGTCAGCGGCCTGGTGAGCCTGGCGCTGCCGGTGACCCTGGGCCTGATGATGACCAGCGTGATCCCCCAGGCCAATCCGTCGGCCATCTGGGCCCTGTTCCTGGCCCTGGTGGGCCTGACCCTGAGCGGCGGGCTGTTCGACCTGACCCGGGGCATGGCCCTGCTGCGGGTGGAGGGCAAGGCCGCCACCACCCTCCAGGCGGCGGTGATCGATCGCCTGCTCACCCTGCCGGTGGCCTTCTTCCGCGGCTATGCCGTCGGCGACCTGGCCCTGCGCGCCACCGCGGTGGACCAGGCGCATGCCCTGCTGTCCGGGGCGGCGGTGACCGGCATCCTCAGCGCCGTCTTCTCGGGCTTCAACTTCGCCCTGCTGTTCTACTACCAGAGCCAGCTCGCCTGGGTGGCCCTGGCCCTGGCGGCGGTGCTGGTGGCCTGCTACTCGGCGCTGGCCTGGGCCAGGGGCAGGATCGAGGCCGAACGCCAGCGCTCCTCCGGGGAACTCTCCGGCCTGGTGTTCCAGCTGCTTTCCGGGGTCGCCAAGCTGCGGGTGGCGGCGGCGGAGGGCCGCGCCTTCGCCGTGTGGTGCGAGCGCCTCTGGGGCAACCGGCTGCTGGAGGTCCGGATGAACGGGTACCTCCTGGCCTTCCGGGTGTTGAACGAGGTGCTGCCCATCGTGTCCCTGCTGGCGGTGTTCGGCGCCCTGCAGGTGTTCCTGCTGGAGTCGGGCGCCAGCCTCCAGTCGGGCGCCTTCCTGGCCTTCAATTCGGCGTTCGCCGTGTTCATCGCCTCCGCCGTGGCCCTGAGCACCTCGCTGATGGACCTCCAGCAGATCAAGCCGCTGTTCGATTGCGCCAGGCCCATCCTGGAGACCGTTCCGGAGGAGGACCTGGCCAAGCCCGATCCCGGCCGGCTGAGGGGGCGCATCGAGGCCAACCACCTGTCCTTCCGCTACAGCCCCGACGGTCCGCAGATCCTGCAGGACGTCTCCTTCCATGCCGATCCCGGCGAATTCGTGGCCTTCGTCGGCGCCTCCGGCTGCGGCAAGTCCACCACCCTCCGCCTGCTGCTGGGCTTCGAGCGGCCCGAGACCGGGGCCATCTACTATGACCAGCAGGACCTGTCCGCCGTGGACATCGGCAGCCTGCGCAGCCAGCTGGGGGTGGTGCTGCAGAGCAGCAAGCTGCTGGGCGGGAGCATCTGGCAGAACATCGTGGGGGCCAGCACCCTGACCCTGGAAGACGCCTGGGCGGCGGCGGAGGCCGCGGGCTTCGCCGGCGACGTGCGGGACATGCCCATGGGCATGCACACGGTGGTGAGCGAAGGGGGCGGCACCCTGTCCGGCGGCCAGCGCCAGCGCCTGCTCATCGCCCGGGCCCTGGTGCGCAAGCCCAGGATCATCCTGTTCGACGAGGCCACCAGCGCCCTGGACAACCGCACCCAGGCCATCGTCAGCCGCAGCCTGGAACGCTCCAGCGCCACCCGGATCGTCATCGCCCACCGCCTGAGCACCATCCAGAACGCCGACCGGATCTACGTGTTCGACCGGGGCCGGATCGTGCAGGAGGGCAACTACGCGGACCTGGTGGGCCAGCCCGGGCTGTTCCGGCACCTGGCCCTGCGCCAGATCGTCTGACCCCGGCGGGAACGGGAGAACCCGCGTCCCCGTTGGCTTTCCGGGCCGCGCGGAACGAAGTGCCTGCTGGGAATGGGCGGAACCTGCAATGCTGGATCCGGAGGTTTCGTCATGAACGTCATCGTCGATTTCACCGTCGTTCCGGTGGGCACCGGGCTTTCCCTTTCTCCCTACGTCGCCGAGGTGGAGCGCGTGCTGCGCGCCAGCGGCCTGCCCCACGAGCTGCACGCCAACGGCACCAATGTGGAGGGCGAGTGGGACGCGGTCATGGCCACCATCCGCGCCTGCCACGAGGCGGTGCACGCCATGGGGGTGGTGCGCATCCACACCGACATCAAGCTGGGCACCCGCACCGACCGCGACCAGCACATGGCCGACAAGATCGCCAGCGTCCGCGCCAAGATGTAGACGCCAGGCCCGGGCCTGGCCCGCGCGGTCAGTGCCCCTGGCCCTTCAGGAACTGGGCCAGGCGCCTGTCCTCGTCCTGGGTGTGGTGCATCAGCCAGCTTTCCAGGAAATCCAGCAGGGCCGGCGAGAAGGTGAGGGTGCGCTGGCGGACCCGTTCGGCCACCGCGTTGATCTGGTGGATCAGCCGGACGTGGCTGGCCTGGTGCTCCCGGGTTCGGGGGTAGCCCAGGCGCTCCATGAGGGTCTCTTCCACCCCGAAATGGGTCAAGGTCACTTCCGTCAGGTTGGCGAGGGCCTTCTCCTGCTCCTTCCGCTCGCTTCCGGGGGTCAGGGTGCCGGCCAGCTGGTTGAAGGCGTCGATGGTGCGCCGGTGCTGCTGGTCCAGCAGGGCGTAGCCCATGTCCAGGTCCGGGGGGGCCACCAGCGGCTTGCGCGGTTCCTCGCCCTGGGCCGGGTCCAGCGCCTTGCGCACCGCCTGGGCCAGCAGGTGGAGCCGGTACGGCTTCTGCAGGAACCCGGCGATGCCCTTGCCGTGGAAATATTCCAGCACATCCCCCTCGCAGAACCCGCTGGTGAGCAGCACCGGGATCAGCATGCCGTGGGCGCGCAGGGTCCGGTAGGCATCCTCGCCGTTCATGCGCGGCATGGTGAGGTCCATGAGGATGAGCCGGATCCGCTCCCGGTTCGCCTCGAACACCTGCAGCGCCTCCAGGCCGTCCCGGGCCTCCAGGGTGTCGAAGCCCAGGTGGCGCAGGGCCTGCACGGCGGTGGCCCGGATCGGCGGCTCGTCGTCCACCACCAGCACGGTCCCGCTGCCCCGGTAGTCGCCGATGGCCTCCTCGAAGTCATGGTGCACCGTGGCTTCAGGCACCACCTCGCCGGGCGCCGCGGGGAACAGCAGGCGGAACGAGGTGCCCTCGCCCGGGCTGCTGTGCACCCGGATCCCGCCGTGGTGCGCCTTCAGGGTGCCGAGCACCGCCGAAAGGCCCAATCCCCGCCCGGTGAACTTGGTGGTGAAGAACGGGTCGAAGATCCGCTCCAGCACCTCCGGCACCATGCCCGGGCCGTTGTCGGCCACCTCCAGGAAGACGTGCGGTCCGGGCTCCAGCGCCTGGCCCCGGAACCCGGCGTGGATGGCGGCCGCGTCCAGGGTGTCCTGGCCGGTGCGGATGGTGATGATGCCGCTGGCCAGGTCCACCGCCTCCGAGGCGTTCAGCACCAGGTTCATGATCACCTGCTGGATCTGGGCCGGGTCGCCCTTGATCGGGGGCAGCCCGGGCTCCGTGACCAGGCGCAGCACCGCCTTCCGGGACAGGGAGGCGCGCAGCAGGCGGGTCAGCTCCTCCACCTGGTGGTTCAGGTCCAGGGCGGTGACCACCGTCCTGCCCCGGCCGGCATAGGCCAGGATCTGCTGCACCAGGCTGGAGGACCGGTTGATCAGCCCCTCCAGGGTCTGCAGGTAGGTGTGGACCAGCCCATCGGAAGGGGCCACCAGCTTGGCCAGTTCCACGTTGCCTTCCATGGCGCCCAGGAGGTTGTTGAAATCGTGGGCCAGGCCCCCGGCCAGGATGCCCAGCGACTCCAGCTTCTGGTCCTGGAGGTGGGCCCGTTCGGCGGCCTTGGCTTCCGTGATGTCGGTGATGATGACCCCCACCCCCCAGCATTGGCTGTTCACGTCGATCAGGGGAAACTTCTGGGCCAGGAGGCAGCGGGCGGGCTGGTCCGTGGGGTACCACGACTCCTCGTGCTGGATCTCCTCGCGCAGCTCCACCACCCGCCGTTCCCGCTCCAGCCAGGGCCCGCAGACCTCCGGGGGGATCAGCTCGTCGAGGGTGCGGCCGAGGATCTCCGCCTCCGGCCGGCCCAGGAGCGCCGCGTAGCGCGGGTTGATCAGCACGAACCGGGCCTCCAGGTCCTTGAAGGCGATGGCGGTGGAGGCGTGGCGGATGAAACCCATGATCCGGGCCTCGCTTTCGTGCAGTTCCTGGGTCTGCTCCTTCACCTTGGCCTCCAGCTGGATGAGCCGGTCCAGCTGGGTCTCCTTGACCGAAAGGTCGCCCAGGGCCCGGTCCTTGGCTTCCCCCAGGGCGCGCACCTGGTTCTGGGTGGGCGCGGCGAGCACCCGGCGGACCACCAGCACAAAGCTTACGGCGATGCCCAATCCGGCCAGGGCGGTTAACAGCTTGATCGGCGAGCCGGGCGCGGGAGCCACGGCCGCCTCCAGCGCCTGCAGGAGCGCGAAGCTGCCGAGCGCGGCGGCGCACAGGGCCGCCGGCCAGCGGTCCCGCCGGTCCGGGCGCTTCCAGGCCAGCACGGCCATGGCGCAGGCACCGATCAGGGCGGCCAGGCACAGCACCCCCGCCACGGAGGAACCGGACCCATCCCAGCGGGGTTCACGCCATCGAGCCAGGGTATTTTCCTGGAAAGTAAAGTTGTAGTAACGTTTCATGAGCTCCGCTTCGGACCAGGTTAATGAAAAAAAAATCCGCGCTGCCACAGTTGCGCCCCAATGCTATGTGCGGGGGGAAGACCTTTCGGTCTCAACCTGATTTCACCGGTCCCCGGGTCCCTTGCGTCCACCCATGCGAGCATGATAATTCATGACTGGCAGAGGCTTCTGGATTCGCGCCGGTTCCTCGGTTAACCTACCCATTCAACGCTGCGGCCCTTGGGTTGGTCCATGGGACAGGCGCAAGTTCAATCTCGCCGTGGCAAGGAGACAGGGTATGGAGTTCAGGCGAGGATGGTTGCTGGCGGCAGTACTGCTTTGCGGAGGGGCTGCCAGTGCAGGCGCCCATGAGATCCAGGCTCCCCCCAAGCTGGCGCTCCGCTCCGCCTCCGCCCTGGTGCAGGACCAGAAGACCGGCGAAGTGCTGCTGGACAAGCACACCGACTCGGCCCAGCCGATCGCCTCCATCACCAAGCTCATGACCGCCATGGTCCTGCTGGATTCCCAGCCGGATCTGCGGGCCCCCATCACCATCCTGGAGGAGGACAAGGACACCCTGCGGCACAGCCGGTCCCGGCTGCCGGTGGGGACCACCCTCACCCGGGGCGAGGCCCTGCTGCTGGCCCTGATGTCCTCCGAGAACCGCGCCGCCCATGCCCTGGGCCGGACCTACCCGGCCGGGCTGACCGCCTTCGTCGCCGCCATGAACGCCAAGGCCGCCGCCATGGGCCTGACCACCGCCCACTTCCAGGACCCCGCCGGGCTTTCCAGCGGCAACGTCGCCTCGGCCCGGGATCTGGCCCACATCGTCGACCAGGCCGACCACTATCCGGAGATCCGCTCCTGCACCACCCAGGAGTCGGCCACCATCCAGGGGCAGTACCATCCCATCGAGTTCCACAACACCAACCGCCTGCTGCAGAGCCCCCGCTGGCGCATAGGCCTGTCCAAGACCGGCTTCATCGACCAGTCCGGGCAGTGCCTGGTGATGCAGGCCGAACTGAAGCAGCGGCCGATGCTGATCGTGCTGCTGGACTCCACCGGCCGCGGCTCCCGGTTCGGCGATGCCGACCGGATCCGCCAGTGGGTGGAAGGCGCGGATCCGGTGCTGCGGGTGCGGACCCAGAGGGTGCAAAAGGTGCAACGTGCGCGGCGGGTGCAAAAGGTGCAACGCGTGCAGACGGTGCAAAGGGTGCAGCCGCTGCACAAGACGCGGCACCGCCGGAGGGTGTAGGGGCCGGCTCCTAGACCGAGATGACCACGATCTCCGGATCCACTTCCTTGCGCAGGATGCCTTCGATGGCCATGAGCGTGCCGGTGAGGCCGGAGGGGCAGGAGGTGCAGGCGCCCTGGTAGCGGATCATGATCTGCTTCTCGTGCCGGCCGACGATGTCCAGGCCGCCGCCGTCCGCCGCCAGGGCGGGCAGGATGGCCGCGGACAGCACCGTGCGCACCTGCTGGATGATCGGATCGTTCTCGTCCACCTCCGGCCGGTCCCAGTGCGGGGCCGCGCCGGGGGCCTGGCCGCTGGCGGAGGGAGCCTGGCGGATGGGCGGGGCCAGCCTGGGCAGCAGCTCGGTCCAGCCCACGCCGTCGTCCTTGGTGACGGTGAGGAACTTGTCTTGCATGAACACCGAGACCACGTGGGGCACCGCGAACAGCCCCTTGGCCAGCTCGTCGTACTCGGCCATGTCCTTGTCCCGGAAGGCCTTGGGGAACCCGGAGGTGACCGGCTCCTTGAGCACGAATTTCACCGCGTTGGGGTTGGGGGTGTACTCGATTTCCGCGATCTTGGGCATGGGGGCGTCCTATTCGGTGCTGACGATCTCTTCGCCGTGGAGGGCGCTGTGCAGCGTGGCCCAGGGCAGCACCGCGCACTTGACCCGGCTGGGCAGGTTCTTGACGCTCTGGAACAGGCTGAGCTTGCCCAGGATGTTGGGATCCACGGCGGTGTCCAGGGTGCCCCGGATCATTTCCCGGAACTGCTCCACCATCTTCTCGGCTTCGGCCACCGGCTTGCCCTTGACGTTGACCGTCATGAGGCTGCTGGAGGCCTTGGAGATGGCGCAGCCCTGGCCCAGGAAGCGGATGTCCTGGACCACGCCGTCCGCCACCACGACCTTCAGGACGATGTCGTCGCCGCAGAGGGGATTGAGGCCGTGGGCCTGGTGGGTGCAGGGCTCCAGGTCCCCGTAGTTCCGGGGCTTCTTGTTGTGCTCGATGATGACCTGCTGGTACAGCTCTCGGGGATCGCTCACTTGAATATCTCCTGCACCTTGAGGATGCCAGAGACCAGGGCGTCGATCTCTTCCCGCGTGGTGAAATACGAGAATGAGGCGCGGGTGGTGGCGGGGATGCCGAACCGGGTCATGACCGGCTGGGCGCAGTGGTGGCCGGCCCGCACCACGATGCCTTCGTGGTCCAGGATGGTGCCGATGTCGTGCGGGTGGATGTCGTCCAGGACGAAGGAGAACACCGCGGCCTTGTTCTTCGCCTGGCCGATGATGCGCAGGCCCGGGATGGCGCCGCAGCGCTCGGTGGCGTAGGTCAGCAGGGCGTGCTCATGGGCGGCGATGCGGTCCAGGCCCAGGGCCTGGAGGTAGTCGATGGCCGCCCCCAGGCCGATGGCCGGGGCGATGGCAGGGGTGCCGGCCTCGAACTTGGCGGGCGGAGGGCAGAAGGTGGTCTTTTCCCAGGTGACCGACAGGATCATGCTGCCGCCGCCCTGCCAGGGCGGCATGGCCTCCAGCAGCTCGCGCTTGCCGTAGAGCACCCCGATCCCGGTGGGGCCGGACGCCTTGTGCCCGGTGAACTCGAAGAAGTCCCCGTCCAGGTCGGTGACGTCCACCGCCAGGTGCGGCACCGACTGGGCGCCGTCCACCAGCACCGGGACGCCCGTGGCGTGGGCCCGGCGGATGATCTCCTTGACCGGGGTGATGGTGCCCAGCACGTTGGACACCTGG
>JARLGP010000151.1 GCA_031292735.1 Holophaga sp. | reverse complement strand
TGGCCGCCCTGATCATCCTGGCGGTCAACATCATCGCCGGCATCATCATCGGCATTGTGAAATACAACCTCCCGGTCATGCAGGCCATGGAGACCTTCACCCTGCTGACGGTGGGTGACGGTCTGGTGACGGCCATCCCCAGCCTGCTGATTTCCGTGGGCGGCGCCATCCTCACCACCCGCAGCGGCTCCAATTCCCCCAACCTGGGCACCGAAGTCATGGGCCAGCTGGGCGGCGACTTCCGGCCCCTGGCCATCTCGGCGGCGGTGCTGTTCCTGTTCGGCGCGGTGCCCGGGCTGCCCCTGGTGGCGTTCTGGGTCATGGGCATCGTGTTCGGGCTCATGGCCTACACCACCTGGAAATTCGCCAGCAGGAAGGCCGAGGAGAAGGCCGAGACCGAGGCCCGGGACAAGCTCAAGCCCGAGGGGCCGGAGCGGGTGGAGAACCTGCTCAAGGTCGATCCCCTGGGCCTGGAAGTCGGCTACGGCCTGATCCCGCTGCTGGACGCCAACCATGGCGGCACGGTGCTGGAGCGGATCAAGGCGCTCCGGCGGCAGATGGCCCAGGAAATGGGCATCGTCGTGCCGCCCATCCGCATCCGCGACAACCTCCAGCTGCCGGCCAACACCTACCGGCTGCAGCTGCGGGGCGAGGAGATCGCCCGCAGTTCGGTGATGCCGGGCATGTTCCTGGCCATGAACCCGGGCACCGCCACCGAGGACATCCAGGGCACCCCCACCACCGAGCCGGCCTTCGGCCTGCCCGCGTTCTGGATCACCGAAGCCCAGCGCGACCATGCCCAGCTGCTGGGCTACACCGTGGTGGACGGCGCCACGGTCATCACCACCCACATCTCCGAGCTGGTGAAGCAGCAGGCCCCGGAACTGGTCGGACGGATGGAGGTCCAGCAGCTCCTGGACGCCCTGAAGGAGACCAGCCCCAAGCTGGTGGAAGAACTGGTGCCCAACGTGGTCCCCCTGGGGGTGATCCAGAAGGTGATCCAGAACCTCCTGCGGGAACGGGTGCCGGTGCGGGATCTGGCCCGGATCCTGGAATCCACCGCCGACGCCATCGGCATCACCCGCGATCCGCTGACCCTCACCGAATACGTCCGCCAGCACCTGGGCCGCTCCCTCACCAGCCCCCACCTCTCCGACAACAACGAGCTGGGCGTGCTGATCCTCGACCCCAAGCTGGAACAGACCATCCAGGCCGGCATCGAAACCACCGACCGGGGCAGTTTCCTGGCGATCGACCCCACCCGGCTGCAGGAGCTCCTCAACCGCATCACCGCCGGCATCAACGTCCTCCTGCCCGGCGCCCAGCCGGTCCTGCTCACCAACCCCGTCGTCCGGCCCCACCTCCGGCACCTCCTGGAACGGGCCATGCCCCACCTGGTGGTCCTGAGCCACAGCGAAGTCCCCATGGACGTCCGGGTCATCAACCTGGGGACCGTCGCATGATCCACCACCTTCGAGCCCCTGCGCCCCTTGAACGGACCCTCCCATGCGTGTGAAGACCTTCGAAGCGACCTCGATGCAGGAAGCGCTCAGCATCGTGAAACAGGAGATGGGCGAAGAGGCCTTCATCCTGTCCACCCGGACCAAGCAGCGGAAGACCGCCATGGGGCTGGGCGAGGAGGCGGTGATCGAAGTCACCGCCGCGGTGGATGAGGGCGACGCGCCCCCGGAGGCCCAGGCCCCCGCCAGCGGCATCTACGGCCTGCGTCCCTCGCTGGGAGCCCCGGCACGGCCCCAGGCGGTCACCCTGCCGCTCACCGTCAGCCAGCGCCCCCCGTTGGGCCAGCCCCGGCGCAGCCCGATCCGGGATACCGCCCCGCCCCGGGTGGAAGAGCCGCCGGCGCCCCCCCAGCCCCAGTCCCCGCCCCAGCCCCCCATGGACCTCCAGCCCCTGCGCCGGGAGCTGCTGGAGATCAAGGGCGCGGTGGAGGCCCTGAAGGACCAGGAAGGCCGGAACCAGACCATCCTGCGCGAACTGGACCAGATGAAGGCCCAGCTCAACCGCATCCAGAAGCAGGGCATGCCCCAGGCCCAGCTGCAGTTGCCGCCCACCATGCTCGGCCTGTACGGCGAGCTGGTGGCCAACGACGTGGACCCCATGATCGCCCTGCGGCTGTGCGAGTACACCCAGCGCACCCTGCTGGAGCAGGGCGGCGACGCCACCGTGGACCCGGAAAAGGCGCGGCTGTTCATGCGCCGGGTGATCTCCGACTTCATCCCGGTGGCCTCGCCCATCCAGCTGGAGCCGGGCAAGCTGCGGGTGGCCGCCCTGGTGGGCCCCACCGGCGTGGGCAAGACCACCACCATCGCCAAGCTGGCCGCCTACGCCAAGCTGGAGCTCAAGCAGAAGGTGGCCCTGCTCACCCTGGACACCTTCCGCATGGCGGCCGTGGACCAGCTGCACCAGTACGCCGAGATCCTCCAGGTGCCCCTGCACGTGGCGCTCACCGTGGAGGACCTGCGCGCGGCCATGCGCTTCTACCAGGACCGCGCGCTGGTGCTCATCGACACCCCCGGGCACAGCCCCAAGGACTCGGAGATGCAGAACCAGCTGCGCCGCTTCCTGGACGAACTGCCCGAGGTGGAGACCCACCTGGTGCTGTCCGCCACCACCAAGCCCCGGGACCTGGCCGACATCGCCCAGCGGTTCGAACCGCTGAAGCCCGGCCGGATCATCTTCACCAAGCTGGACGAAACCTCCACCTTCGGCCCGCTGTTGTCCACCCTGGTCCGGGTCAAGCGCCCCTTGAGCTATCTGGGCACCGGTCAGGAAGTCCCGCAGGATCTTGAGATGGCCACAAGCAGGCGCGTGGCCGACCTGATCCTGCCCCTGCCCCAGGTGGCGCCATGAACCGTTCCATTTCCCAGGCGAAACCATGAACGATCAAGCCAACCGTCTCAGAGCGCTCGCCCGGACCCAAGCCCCGGAAGCCAGCCTGTTCACCTCCCGGGTCATGGCCATCGCCTCCGGCAAGGGCGGCGTGGGCAAGACCAACGTGGTGGCGGGCCTGGCCATGTCCCTGGCCCAGATGGGCCAACGGGTGGTGGTGCTGGACGCCGACTTCGGCCTGGCCAACCTGGACATCCTGCTGGGCATGAGCCCCGAGTTCACCCTCGAGCACGTGCTCCGGGGCGAAAAGCTCATGGAGGACATCCTGCTGGAGGGCCCGTTCGGCATCCGCATCATCCCCGCCAGCAGCGGCATCCAGGAGCTCACCCGGCTGGACGCCGCCGCCGAGCTGCGGCTGATCCAGGGCCTGCAGCGGATCTCCGCCAGCAACGACTGGCTGCTCATCGACACCGCCGCCGGCATCCACGACTCGGTCATCAAGCTGCTCATGGCCGCCCAGGAAGTGCTGCTGGTGACCACCCCCGAGCCCACCGCCCTGGTGGACGCCTACGCCATGGTCAAGGTGGTGCACCTGCGGGACAACACGAAGCCCCTGTGGTTGCTGGTGAACAACGCCCAGAACGGCGAGGAGGCCGAGGAGACCATCGACCAGCTTCAGGCGGCCACCAAGCGCTTCCTCAACCGGGAACTGCACGTGCTGGGCATGCTGCCCAGCGACCCCTTCATCCTGCAGGCGGTGCGCCAGCAGCGCGGGGTGGTGGACCTGTTCCCGCACGCCCCGGCCTCCTTGGCGCTGCGCGCCGCCGCCCGACAATTGCAGGAGAAGATACCCTTACAAAAGGACGGATTTGCTGCATTCTGGAAAGGCCTGAGCGCAGAGGAACCATGAAACCAGGGAAGCAGACGGGAAGCAACGCTTCCGATGGGGCCCATACCCCACCGGCAGCCATGCCCGCCGCCCGCGCCGCGGCCCTCGCATATGGCCGCAACGCCCGGATGGCGCCCACCGCCGAGACCCCGGCGGCCAGCGCCCCCGAGCCCGCCAAGCTGGAGCTGCCCCAGGAGTTCCAGGACCGGGACGAGCTCATCACCGAGTGCCTGCCGCTGGTGAAGTTCATCGCCCACCGCATCTCCGCCCGGCTTCCGGCCCACGTGGAGGTGGACGACCTGATCCACTCCGGCATCCTCGGGCTGATGGACGCGGTGAAGAAGTTCGAGCCCGACCGCAACGTCAAGTTCAAGACCTACGCCGAGCAGCGCATCCGCGGCGCCATCCTGGACGGCCTGCGCGACCTGGACTGGGTGCCGCGCAGCCTGCGCCGCAAGAAGAAGGACATCGAGACCGCCTACCACCTGCTGGAGCAGCAGAACGGCCGCGCCGCCACCGACGAGGAGGTGGCCGCCCACCTGGGCCTGACCCTGGACGACCTGCACCATTCCCTGGACGACCTCAAGGGGGTCACCCTGGGCACCTTCATGGACGCCGGGGAGAACGGCGAAGGCGAGAACCTCATCAGCTTCGTCCCCGACCCCGACGGCGAAAGCGCCCACATGGTGCTCCAGACCAAGGAATTGAAATCCATTCTCAAGACGGCCGTGGACCGGCTGCCCACCAAGGAGCGTTTTGTGGTGCAGCTCTACTACTTCGACGAGCTGACCATGAAAGAAATCGGCACCCTGCTCAACATCACCGAGAGTCGGGTATCGCAATTGCATACCAAGTCCATGCTCCGGCTCCGGGGCAAGCTCAAGGAACGCCGGATCGAAAGTTAACCAGGAAGCGAAATGGCCAAGATTCTCAGCCAGGAAGAGGTTGATGCCCTCCTGAAATCCCACGCCAAGGGGGGCAAGGCCGCTGCACCTGCTGCCGGGCCGGTGGACAAGCCGTCCCCGCCCTCCGCCAGCCAACGGGCAAAAAAAGCCCAGCCCCAGAAGAAAGTCACCCTGTACAACTTCCGCCGCCCGGACCGGGTGAGCCGGGAGCAGATGCGCTCGCTGCACTTCATGCACGACCGTTTCGCCCGCAACTTCTCCAGCTCCCTGTCCGCCTACCTGCGGACCATCACCGAAGTGAACCTGGTGAGCGTCGAGCAGCTCAGCTACCAGGAGTTCCTGCTCTCGGTGCCCGACCCCACCTGCTTCAACGCCATCTCCATCCGCCCGCTGGAAGGGGCCTTCGCCCTGGAGGTCAACCCCCAGCTGGTGTTCCCCATCATCGACAAGATGCTGGGCGGGCCGGGCGACGCCCTCAAGCACCTGCGCACCATGACCGACATCGAGCAGTCCATCTTCGACGGCGTGCTCAAGCTGGCCCTGGACGACCTGCGCGAGGCCTGGCGCGGCATCATCGACCTGGAGTTCCGGATCCAGGCCCGGGAGACCAGCCCCCAGCTGATCCAGATCGTCGCCCCCAACGAAGTGGTGCTGCTGGTGGTGTTCGAAGTGAAGATGGGCAGCGTGGTGGGCATGATCAACCTGGCCATCCCGTCCATCATCCTGGAGCCGGTGGCCAGCAAGTTCGACCAGGAGATGTACACCGGCTACAAGAAGTCCTCCAGCTTCGAGGAGGCCAAGCTGCTGATGGAGAGCCTGCGCAAGTGCGACATGGACGTGGCCGCGGAGATCCGCGGCACCAACCTCCGGCTTTCCGATATCCTCAACCTCCAGGCCGGGGACCTGATCCCCCTCACCAAGCGGTTCGACGCCATGCTCGACCTCACCGTGGACGGGATTCCCCGCTTCCAGGGCTACATGGCCCTGAACAACAACCAGAAGCGGGTGTTCCAAGTGACCACCACACCTCAGGAGGGATGACATGGATCCCGCGATGTCCGACCTCAACCAGAAAATCGGCACCTGCTTCGCCGAAAGCATGTCCTCGGTGTTCTCCATGCTCACCGGGCGGGAGTTCGCCATCAAGGCCCAGGACGGCGACACCCTGGACCACACCGGCGTCTCGGTGCTGCACCAGGCCTCGGTGGTCTACGTCAAGGCCCACTACACCAAGGGCATGACCGGAATCATCCTGTTCGCCCTGCCGCTCAAGGAGGGCACCATGCTGGTGGACCTCATGCTGGGCGGCGACGGCACCCCCTCCGCCGAACTGGCCGGGGATTCCCGCGACGCGCTGGCCGAGACCTTCAACCAGATCATGGGCTCCGCCAACCAGGCGCTGAGCGACATGGCCGGCGAGACCCTCTCCATCTCCAACGTGGAGATCTTCTCCGCCCCGGGCGGCGACGCCTCCGGCCTGGAGGAGATCCTCGGCCCCGGCCCGTTCTACGACCTGCCCCTGGAAACCGTCCAGGAGACCCTCAGCACCCTCATCCACCTGCTGGTGCCGGACCTGCTGGTGCAGCAGATCAAGCGCAAGCTGGGCCTGGGCGAGCCG
>JARLGP010000150.1 GCA_031292735.1 Holophaga sp. | reverse complement strand
ATGTGCGGGGGCGCGGGGCTCTATCCCGCCGCGGTGCGCCAGGCGCACCTGGCGTTCCAGGCGCTGCCGCCGGCGCCGGGCGGTCCCGAACCGGAGGATGCCGAGCGCCTGCTGCTGCGGGCCCTGCTCCGGGCCTACCCGGACCGGGTGGCGCGGGTGGGCGGCAACGGCACCTGCACCCTGGTGGGCGGCGGCGGCGCGCGGCTGGACCCGGCCTGCCGGGTGCGCAACCAGGAATGGATCCTCGCCCTGGAGGCGGAAACCCAGGGCAGCGGCAACCAGGTGCTGGTGCGCGCCGCGTCCAGGATCGAGCCGGACTGGCTGCTGGACGAGTTTCCCGACGCGGTGCGGGCCAGCGAGGAAGTGGCCTGGCACTCCTCGGGCCGGGTGGAACTGCGCTCCAGCCTCTGGTTCCACGACCTCTGCATCGACGAGAGCCGCCGCCCCGCCCCGCCCGGCCACCCCGGCGCCTCCGCCTGCCTGGCCCAGGCCGCGCTGGCCCGGGGCCTGGGTTCCGCCCAGGAGGCCGTGGACCGGCTCCTGGCCCGCTGCGCCTTCCTGGCCGGGCTCCGGCCGGACCTGGCCATCGCCCCGGCCGCCGAGCTGCTCACCGCCCTGGTGACCGAGGCCTGCGCGGGCCGGACCACCCTCAAGGAGCTGAACGACACTGACTGGCCCGGAGCCCTGCGCCGCGCCCTGGGCGGCGCCACCGCCGCGCTGCTGGAAAGCTGGGCCCCGGACTGGGTGCTGCTGCGCAAGAAGAAGGTGCGGGTGGACTATGCCGGCGAGCTTCCCGCCATCGCCGCCCGCCTCCAGGACTTCTTCGGCATCAAGGAAGGGCCGCGCATCGGCGGCGGCGCCGTGCCCCTGGTGCTGCACCTGCTGGCGCCCAACAACCGGGCCCTGCAGGTGACCACCGACCTGATGGGGTTCTGGCAGCGCACCTACCGGGACGTGCGCCCGGGCCTGTCCCGGCGCTACCCCAAGCACAACTGGCCGGAAAACCCCACTTAGAGCTTGCCGGCCAGCGGCGGCGGCACCACGTAGACGCGGGCGCCCAGCTCCCGGTCCAGGGCCAGCAGCCCGGCGGGGTCGCCGCCGATCAGCTTGAGCCGGGCGTGGATGTTGCTGGAAATCGCCTGTTCCTCCACCTGCTCGGTGACGAACCAGTCCAGCAGGGCCCGGGTGGCGTGGTCCTTTTCCGCCACCGCCAGGTCGGCCATGGCGTCGATGGCCTCGGAGACCTTGCGCTCGTGGTCCTTCACCTTCTTGAACACCTCCTGGGGAGTGCCGAACTCCGAAGGCGGCGCCTCCAACTGGGCGAGCGCCGGCTGGCCGTTGCGGTCGGTGAGGAAATTGAAGAAGATGAGCGCGTGCGAGGCCTCCTCCTGGGCCTGCACCCGCATCCACTTGGCGAAGCCCTGCAGGTTGGCGCCCTCGAAGTGGCCGGCCATGGCCAGGTAGAGATAGGCTGAGGCGAATTCTCCGACGATCTGCTGGTTGATGGCGTGGGCGAGGCGTTGGTTGAACATGGCGTCTCCGAAACGAATAGTTTATAATTAAACTAATCATCAAGTCAAGGCCAAATTCAGGCGTTGGCGTTGCCCAGGATTTCCCGTTCCAGGCTCTGCAGCTGCCGGATCCGGGCGAAGTGGCCGGGGACGCCGGCCAGCTCATGGGGCGTCCCGGACTGCACGGCCCGGCCGTCCTCCATCACCAGCACCTGATCGCACAGCTCGGCCACGAACACCCGGTGGGTGGCCAGCACCAGGGTCACCCCGTCCAGGAAGTGCCGGAGGTTGTCCAGGATCCGGGCCTCGGTTTCCGAATCCACCGCGCTGAGCGCGTCGTCCAGCAGCATCAGCCGCGGTTTGCGCAGCAGGGCCCGGGCCATGGCCGTGCGCTGGCGCTCGCCCCCGGAAAGGACCACCCCGCGCTCGCCCACCACGGTGTCCAGGCCCATGGGCAGCCGGTGGATGAGATCGTCCAGGCACAC
This sequence comes from Holophaga sp., assembly GCA_031292735.1. The sequence continues at coordinate 11,937 of JARLGP010000150.1, read as the reverse complement.
CACCCGGGCCACCTCCCACAGCTCCTCCTCCCTGGCCCCGGGGCGGCCCATGGCCAGGTTCTACCGCAGGGTGTCCGAGAACAGGAACGCCTCCTGGGGCACCCAGCCGATGCCGGCCCAGTGGGCGCGCAGGTTGGCCTGGTCCAGGGGAACGCCGTCCAGGGTCAGGCTGCCTTCGTCCAGCGCCCGCAACCCGGCCAGCACCTGCAGCAGCACGGTCTTGCCGGAGCCGATGCCGCCCACCACGGCCAGCCGGGCGCCGGCGGGCAGGTCCAGGTCCATGGGCCCCAGGCCCCGGCCGGAATCGAACCGGTGCACCATGCCCCGGCCGATCAGGGCCGCGGCGCCCGGAGGCAGCGGCGCCGGTTCCAGCACCGGCAGCGGCGCCTGGGCGGAAGCCATGACGAAGTCGATGCGCTCCTGCCCGGCCTTGCCCCGCTGGAACAGGTTGGCCGACCAGCCCAGGGACATCATCGGCCAGGCCAGGGCCGCCAGGTAGCCGGTGAAGGCGGTGAGATCGCCCAGGGTCAGCACCCGGTGCAGCACCAGCCCGCCGCCGTAGGCCACCAGCACCAGGGCCGCCAGCCCGGCGGTGAAGGCGGACAGGGGCAGGTACATCCCGAACAGGATCGTCTGCTGGATGTTCATGCGGGCCTGCTCGCGGCTCAGGGCCGCGAAGGCCTCCACCCGCAGTTCCTCCAGGCCGAAGGCCTGCACCACCCGTTCCCCGGAGATGGTCTCGTGGCTGAAGGTGTTCAGCTGGGAGGTGACGATCTGGATCTGCTGCTGCAGCCGGTGGCTGACCCGGCCGATGAAGTAGTAGCCCAGGGCCAGCAGGGAGAACGGCATCAGCACCGCCACGGTCAGCCGGAGGCTGGCGTGCGCCATCAGCACCAGGGTCATGGGCAGCAGGCTGGCGGTCTGCAGCAGGCTCATGAGGCCCGGCCCGGTGGCCATGCGCACCGTGTTCACATCGTCGCCGATGCGGCTCATGAGGTCGCCGATCAGGTTCTTTTCGTAGAAGGCGTTGGGCATGCTCAGGAGGAAGTCGTAGATCTCCTCCCGCTGCAGCTTCTCCACCTCCCGGCTGAGGCCGATGAGGGTGTTGCGCATCAGGTAGCGCCCCACCCCGGCCACCAGGGTGAAGGCCAGCATCCAGATGAGGTAGGTCCGGCTCAGCGGCCAGTCGCGCAGTTCCAGCTCGTGCACCGCGAGGCCCGACCAGTACGGCACCCAGGCCGCGGCCAGACTGCACAGGATGGTGGCCGCCAGGCCCAGGACCAGGATCCGCCGGTGCGGCGCCACCAGCTTCCACCACCAGGGCGCGCGCTGTGCCAGGACTGATGTCACGGATCCTCCAGACTATGAGGTTAGCCTACCCGATTGCCGCTGGTGATAGGCTGGGCTCGTGACCCGGAGGCCCCATGAGTCTGATCGGAACACCCCTTCCCCCCTTCGACCTGAGCGACGACCAGGGCGCCAGCGTGACCCCCCAGTCCCTGGCCGGAACCTGGACCGTCCTTTACGCCTATCCCAAGGACGCCACCCCGGGCTGCACCACCGAAGCCTGCGACTTCCGGGACAACTGGGCCCGGGTCCAGGCCGCCGGGGCCAAGGTCTACGGCATTTCCAAGGATTCCGTGGCCTCCCATCAGAAGTTCAAGGCCAAGCAGGAGCTGCCCTTCCCGCTGCTGTCCGACCCCGACAAGGCCCTGCTGACGCCCCTGGGGGCGTTCGGCAAGAAGGTCATGTACGGCAAGGAGGTTGAAGGCATCATCCGGTCCACCTTCCTCGTCGACCCCAAGGGGATCATCCGCCACGTCTGGCCCAAGGTCAGCGTGAAGGGCCACGTGCAGGAAGTCCTGGACACCCTGGAAGCCCTGAAGAAGGGCTAGGGCATCGGCGGGGTCCTGCCGCCGTTGATGAGGCCATCCCAGGAGACGTTTATCGTGGTGGTGAGCCTCCATTTGGGCCGCAGGACGCCCTTGCGGATGTCTTCGGAAAGCGGGAGGGCGAAGAACCGGGGCGGCGCGCCCGGTGCGCTGCATTTGAACATCAGCAGGTCCCAGGTGCCCCGGGGAATGTAATCCTTCACCCAGCGCCGCCGGGCGATCTGGATCCGCAACAGGGGCAGGCGGGCGTAGCCGTCGTCCTGGAGTTGTGCCTGGGCCAGCCCCTCGCCGGACCAGCCCGGACCTTCCCACCGGGACCGCGGGCCGGCCCAGACCTGGACCGAGGTACCGGGCGGAGCGTTGCGCACCCGGAACACCAGTTGCAGGGAGGCCTGCTCCATCCGCACGGGACGTTCCCACAGGATCCAGGCGCCGCCGCTCAGCAGCAGCAAGGCCACCCAGAGCACGTAGAACCAGCGCCGCCGGTAGTGGATGGACCGGGCGGCCGGAACCGGCTGCGGTTCCACTCAATCGCCCATGATGCAGAAGCCGCCGTCCACGTACAGCACCTGCCCGGTGATGCCCCGGGCCATGGGGCTGAGCAGGAACAGGGAAGCGTCGGCCACCTCCTCCACCTCGGTGTCCCTGCGCAGCGGCGCCCGGTCGCGGTGGTGGCGCATCTTGCTGCCGAACCCGGAGATGCCCGAGGCGGCCAGGGTCTTGATGGGCCCGGCGGACACGGCGTTGACCCGGATGCCCTGGGGCCCCAGGTCGGCGGCCAGGTAGCGGACGCTGGCCTCCAGGGCGGCCTTGGCCACGCCCATCACGTTGTAGCTGGGGATGACCCGGGTGCTGCCCAGGTAGGTGAGGGCGATGATCGCACCGCCTTCGGTCATGAGCGGCTGGGCCGAATTGGCCAGGGCCGCCAGGGAGTAGGCGCTGATGTCATGGGCGACGCGGAAGTCCTCCCGGCTGGTGGCCACGTACTGGCCGTCCAGGGCCTCCCGGGGGGCGAAGGCCACGGCGTGCACCAGGAAGTCCAGGTTGCCCCAGACCCGCTTGAGCAGTTCGAAGGTCATGATGATCTGCTTGTCGGAAGTGACATCCATGGGGATCAGCAGGGGCTTGTCCAGGGTTTCCGCCAGTTCCCGCACATGCTTGCCCATCCGCTCGTTCTGGTAGGTGATGGCCAGTTCCGCGCCTTCCGCGGCCAGCTTCTGGGTGATGCCCCAGGCGATGGACCACTTGTTGGCGACCCCCACCACCAGACCTCGCTTACCCTGCATGAGCATGCTTGACTCCTTCAATCATCTGCGACATCTTCTCAGAATTCCAGGTGCGGAGCGAGCTTCCGGTGGGCACGCCGTGCCCGGGACAGGTTCATCATCACGCAGCATATCCCCACCATCGTACCCGTGGCTAGCCTTCCCATCCGTGGGCGCTGCGGCTGGAGATCCAGGGCAGCGGCGGTTTCAGGGAATTTCCTGACCGGAGCATCAGGAATTTTCTCCAGCCCGGCCAAGGTCCGCCTAGGATCAATAGGGGCGCTTCTGTGCCCGCGCAAGGACCCCCATGGCAACGTCTACACAACCCCGAGGCCGCGACCTGACGCTTTGGCTGGCCCTGGCCGGAGTCCTCATGGCCGGCAGCCTCGTGCTGGCAGTCACGAGGGTCTACCAGGTGGACGAGGCCCAGACCGTATACATGGCCAGCGTGCTGGCCCGGGGCTGGACCAAGGTCCTTTATACCTCCGGCCAACTCCACCTGTTCCCCCTGTCCTGGCTGGTCCGGCCTGGAATGGATTCCGCCCAGTTGTTCATGGTCTTCCGGATCGCCTTCTGGGCCCTCTTCTGGGTGAACGCGGCCCTGGCCGTGGTGGCCGCGGGCCTGAACCTCCGGACTTCCGCCGGGCTCAAGGCCCTGGTGGCCGTGGGCAGCCTGGCTCCCTGGTGGGCCTATGGCCTGGAAATCCGCCATGACAACGTGCTGCTCACGGGGGTCATGCTGCTCTGGATCCTGGGGCGCCGGGTGCCTTCCCGGTGCCGCACCCTGGTGTTCTTCCTGCTGGGGGTGGTGGCCCTGTTGCTCCACGCCTGCCTGTTCAAATCGGTGGCCACCTGGGTGCCGCTGTGCGCGCTCCTGCTGGTCCTGGAGCCCGGAACCTGGCGGGAGAAAACGCGCCTGGGGGCGTGTTGGGCGGTGGGAGCCTTGGCGGCCTGGGCCTTCGCCTTCGGGATGAACGGGTGGGCGGGCCTGACCGGCAACCTTCAGGAAGGCCCCGCGGCCCTGAACATGGTCCGCTCCGTGGCCCGCTTCCCGCCCTGGCGAACCCTGCAGATGCTGCTGGCGACCGCGCCGCTCCTGACCGCGGCCCTGCTGGGCCTGATCGGCCATGGGGTCCTGTCGGCCGTCAGGCAGGGGGTCTTCGCGGCCTGGAGGGATGCAGAGGGGTTTCCGGAGACCGTCCTGTTCCTGGTCTGCACCCTGGCTTTCTTCCTGAACCCCACTCCGTTCCCGTACAACCTGGCGGTCCTGTCCGGCGCCGGAATGGTGGCCCTGCTGGCCGTGGGCAAACCCTGGCTGGAACCCGGCGCCTTGAAGGACCTCCGGGGCCTTCCGTTCCTGGTGGCCATGGTCCTGGTGCTCCACATCCTGCCTCTGTTCAACCGGCTGACCCAGCTGTTCTCCCTCACCAATGACCGTCAGGAGTACGTGATGGGCATGGCCGAAGCCTTCTCGGCCCCCGGGGATCCGGTGTTCGACACCATCGGCCTCGTCCCCACCCGCAAGGCGCCCTCCTTCGGTTGGCTGATCAACCTGACCAACGTGGAGTCCTTCGACCGGGTCTCCATGACCCAATCCTGGGGCACCCAGGTGCCTGTGGTGATCCTCCCAAGCTACCGGCTCAGCTACCTGCGGCCCGTGGACATGGCCTTCATCACCGCAAACTATGTTGCTTTGCGCAAGGATTTCTGGGTCCTGGGCCGGTCCTGGACCAAGGGCCGGACGGAAGACGCCTGGACTTGCCTCAGGACCGGGCGGTACGCCATCATCCCCGACCAGCCCGGAAACCCGGGCCTGGAACTTGACGGCAAGCCCCTCGCCCCCGGCATCTACCCCATCCAGGAGGGCAAGCACACCTTGCGGCTGGCTCCGGACCGGCCCTGCTGGGTCGCCTGGGTGGGCCCAACCCTGGCAGAGGCGCCTCAGATGCTAACCGAAGGGGCGAGTTCGGTCTGCCCGGTTCCAGGGGACTTCTGAGTCCGGAGAACATGGCGAAATTTTCCGGTGTGCGGCGGGCTTCCCATGCGCAACCTATACTCAGGACGGGTCCATCACCATGCAGCTTTTTTCCACCATCGTACTCATGGCCACGCTCCCCGCCTGGGGCGCGGACTACGCACCGCGCCCGGACCTGGACGCCGGACGCTACCTCAAGGCCCTGGCCGACGCGGAGACCATCCTCCAGGGTGAGCCCGGCAACGCCCTGGCCTGGGCCGCCAAGTCCCAGGCGCTCACCGCCCTGGTGCGGCTTCCCGAGGCCACGGCCGCGGCCCAGCGGGCCGTGGAGCTCAAGCCGGGCCTGGCCGACGCCCTGCTGGCCCGGGGCCTGGCCCTGGGCGGATTGGCCGTTCAGCAGAAGAACTTCAGCAGCCTGAGCCGGATCACCAACGCCATGGACGATCTCAGGGCGGCGGTGGCGGCCGACCCCACCCTGGTCACCGCATGGATGACCCTGGGTCTGGCCTATGAGCAGATTCCCGGCTTCTTCGGCGGCTCCACCCGCCTGGCCCTGGCCTCCGCGGAAAGCCTGAAGAAGGTGAACGGCCCCCGCGGCAACATCCTCCAGGGCACTATCCTGGCCATGGAGGGCAAATGGGGCGACGCCCTGCCCTGCTTCAACCGGGCCCTGGCCGCGGCCCCCACTGACCCGGAAGTGATCTACGCGTACCTGGACGCCCTGGGCAGCCGGGAGACCCGCAAGGTCCTGGGCGATGCGCCGCAGAGGCGCCAGGAGGCCCAGGAAGCCCTTCGCCTGCGCACCGCCGCCGGCACCCGGGCCCGGCCCCTGACCGCCATCTGCGACGCCCTGCTGGACGCCGACCGGGTCGAGGACGCCTGGCGCATCGCCCAGGAGGCCCTGCCCACCTGCGACGCCCCCAGCCTGCTGCGCATGCAGCTAGGCAAGATCGCGGCCCTATCCGGCCGGCACCTGGAAGCTGGGCTGGCCGCCCTGGACCAGGTGCTGCGCGAACCCCTGGAAGGCGGCACTGGCGGCTATGGCTCGGCCCACTGGCGCCGGGGCCAGGTGCTGAAATACATGGGACGGAAGGCGGAGGCCCGGGCCGCGGCGGAGGCGGCACTGCGGCTGGACCCCAAGGACTCCAAGGCGCAGCGGCTGCTGAAGGAGCTTTCGTAAGCACGACCAAGCCAAGGTGACGCGCAATCAGGCACCGCTGCCGCCAGCCGATCTCCTATAGTAATTAAATGATTCCGCCCAAATTATCGGTCATTGTGCCGGTCTACAATGTGGCCGAGTACTTGCCTCAATGCCTGGAGTCCCTGGCGGCCCAGACCCTGAGGGACATGGAAGTCATTCTGGTGAACGACGGATCCACCGACGGCAGCGCGGGGATCCTCCGGGACTACCTGGCCCGGGATCCGCGGTTCCGCCTGGTGGAGCGGCCCAACGGAGGCTACTCCGCCGCGCGCAACACCGGCCTGGGCGAGGTCCGGGGCGAGTATGTGGGCTTCGTGGATGCCGACGACTGGGTTGAACCGGACATGTTCGAGCACCTGCTGGCCCTGGCCGAGGCGCAGGACGCCGAGATCGCCCAGAGCGGATTCTCCTTCTACCTGGAGCAGGAAGGGCGCGCGGTGCCCCGGGACAACTCCTGGATTCCCCCGCTGCTGCGGCGTTCGGGGGGCGCCCTGGACGGCGCCGAGGCGATCCTTCTGGAGGACATCGCCATCTGGAAGAAGATCTACCGGCGGAGCCTGCTGGAGAGGGGCGGGCTCACCTTTGATGAGCGGATGCCCATGGGCGAGGACGTGCCCTTCCACCTGTCGGCCCTCTGCCTGGCCCGGAAGATCGCGGCATCCGACCGCCCCCTGTACCATTACCGGAAGCAGCGCCCCGGACAGCAGACCGCCATCCGCGACCGCAGGCTGTTCGCCTATTTCCGGATCTTCGAGAAGATGGACGAGCTGCTGGCGGACCACGGGATCACCCGGCTCCAGCCGTGGCTGCTCCACCTTCAGCTCAGCCGCCATTGCTGGGGCTACGAGATGGCGGCCCCGGAAATCCGGGGGGACTATTTCAAGCAGCTGCGAGAACGCCTGCTCAAAACCGGCGTCACGGTCCGCAGCACCATCGCCCCGGGCTGCTGGCGCCACGGCAGCGGGTCCAGCCGCCTGCGCTGGATGGTCCTGCGTCTGCTCCACCCCATGGCCCTGAGGGCCATCCTCGGCGGCGACCGGAACCGCTTCGACCGGGTGATCCGGTTGCGCATGATCCTCCAGGACCCGCGCGCCGCCATGACTGACCCGTTCGCCCACCGACCCCACTCCATTTTCTGAAACGGACGCCCAAATGACACCCAAGCACGACAGGCTGGAAACGGAGCGCGAAGAATGGGTTTCCGATCTAGAAGAGCCCCTTGCCGGTTTACTGGCGCTGGGGCTGCGATTGCCACTGGTGTCCGTGGTGGTGACGGCCTTCAACGGCGAACAGTTCATCCGGGAGACCCTCGAAAGTGTTTTGGCCCAGACCTACCGGCATTTCGAATGCTTCATCGTGGAGGACTGTTCGACCGACAGGACCCTGGCCGTCGTCGAAAGGTTTTTGGAGGAGCGGCCCGATCCGCGGTTCCGGCTCGTGCGGCATGAGGCCAACGGGGGACAGTTGGCCGGGCAGATCACCGGTTTCCAGGAGAGCAACGGCGAGTTCATTGTCTACCTGGACGCCGACGACCTCCTGTTCCCCGATGCCCTGAAGGACCACCTTTTCTTCCATCTAACCTGCGCGCCCATCGTCGCCATGACCTGCCTGGACAGCGCCATGATCGACCAGGACGATGTCCTGCTGGCTGGCCATCACCGGGAGATCAAGCCTCTGCTGTGGCCGTGGCTGCACCCCAGACCGGAACGGAAGCAAGCATGGATCCGGAACGGCATCCTGGACTATGACCTGGTTCCCTCCGCCGCCTGCAATGCCATTCTGCTGACTGACGAATACTATTGGACGACCCAGAGCTTCATGATGTTCAGGCGTGATGCGCTGGAACTCATCCTCCCCGCAGAAAAGGACATGTTCCGGATCTGCGCCGACTTCTACCTCGTTCGGATGACCCATGCTTTCAACGCCACAATAATGATCCACAAGACCGGGGGCGCCTACCGGCTGCATGCATCCAACCACTACTCTTTCCGCGGATTGATTTCGGCAGAACAGCAATCGGGCGACCAGACGAAATCAGCCTGGCAGTGTGCCGAACTCGGCGTTCTGGCTGCAAGGGTCATCCGGGAACGCTACGACCAGTTCGCTGCGTTCTATGGCACGTTCCACGTCTCCAGGGCCCTGCTCAGCCTGCCGCGCAAGGCCCATACTCAGATCTTCAGACCCGCCTTGAAACGGTGCGGCTGGCTGGCGGGGATCCGCTTCCTGGGGCTGGCGTACCTGAACCACTGGCTGACTGGAACGCGCCTGCGCTGCGGCCGCGCCAAGAGGATCCTTTGGGCAGGGCATTGAAGATCCGGCCTCAGGCCAGTTTTCTCCCGAACCAGCGCTGAAGCCGCCCGCCGGCCCAGTAGACCAGCCGAATCCCGCGCCGGTAGACCTTGTGGACCCGGCCCATTCGATAGGCGGCGGGGTCGTCGCTGGCAACCAAGACGACCTTGCGGCCTGGGAAGCTGGCACGCAGATCGAACAGATCGCCGCCGCCCACCAGGGCCGAGGCGCGGACGTTGAAGAACTGCATGCCCTGGCCCGATGCCTGGTCACCGCGTAGGTACAGGCAGCCGGGATTGAAGACGCACATATCGAGCAGGGCGAAGAAGCCCGTGACCGGGGCCCCGCCCTGGGTGACCAGGATCCAGTCCTTGGCCTTGGTCTCCTGACGGATCCAGGCCAAGGCTTCGGTCCCGGAGCGCCCTTCCAGTAGCAGGAACGGGAGGCCCATCGCTTCGGCCAGCGGGCCGTGGCTTGCGGACCGGGAGAGGACCGCCTCCAGGTGCCCGGTGTCGCGGAGCGATCCCAGGCTGTGCCGGGCCGCCTCCTCGCTCATATCCTCCGGGCAATGCAGCACGGTGGACACCGACTGTGGCCGGATGCCACGCAGGGCGCCTTCGAGACGCCGCTCCTGGTCGTCCAGGTAGGGGGTCGCGTCGGCGATCACCTGGTGTTTGCCGGACTCGTAGGCCTTGGGGTCGAAGACCTCGACCCCCCCCTTCCGCAGCTTGGGACTGTTGATCTCGGTCAATTTTTGCAGCCAGAAGGGCGAGACATCGTCCGTCTGCTCGTTGGCGTTCCGACTGGGCATGGGCAGTGCGGCGCTGCAGAGTTCGCACCAGTGCAGCTGATCCGCAAAATCACCCGGGGTCCGCTTCCACCATCCGGGCTCGATCGGCCAGCCACCGGGCCCACCCAGGGTCGCGTCCATGGAGGCCGCGATCTCGCAGAAAAACGCCCCCTTGGGTGTGATCGAGGCACTCCAGAGGTTCTGGATCCAGCACTCGTCCCGTAGCCTGAACCACTCGTCGTCGGGTATGCCGAGTTCCTTCCGGGTCGCCATTAGCGTCTCATGCATGCTCGCGGCCGTATGGTCATTGACCAGTTGGTAGCCGAACGTGTCCTGGATCAATTCAAAGTGCTCGTAGTATTTGGCTCCTACCGATGTCCACAGCCCCCTCTGATTGCTGAGGTTGACGTTGTAGACATTGGAAAGGATGTGCCCGGTGAAGTCCGAGGTGGGTCCATAGCAGACGGCCGTACGGTCGTCATAGCCGAAATGGTCCCGAAAATACTCTACAAAGCGTTTGAATTCCGGGTGGATGGTCGGCTCCCCACCCATGATCCCAACGATCCCCTCAAAGCCCTCCATGGAATCCACAGCCTCTTTGAAGGTTTTGAAATCCATGAAGAAGGGCTCGGTGTGGTGTCCACAGAAGCGCGTGCAGTTGGAACATCGCTTGGAACAGGCATTCGTCAGCTCGATCTGGATGATTTTCATATCCGCGGGTGACTTCATGGATCCACCTCCTGTTTGTGGAGGGGTTCCCCCACCCCGAGCCTTGTTGGATGATACGCTATCGAAGATGAAACCAGGAATAGCTTGGAACCAGCTGAAGCAGGCCCTGGCCGGGGACAACTTCAGGCACTACGGCCCCAATACTGCATGGATGCTGGCGGAACGCAGCCTACGCATCGCCTCCAGTTTCCTGGTGGGGATCTACGTGGCCCGCCGCCTGGGTCCCTATCAATACGGCGTTTTGGCTTATGTTTTGGGGCTGATGGCCATTTTCGCACCCATGGCCAATCTCGGCATGGACCCCCTTATCGTGAAGGCGCTGGTCAGGGAACCCGGCCAACGCGACCGGATCCTGGGCAGCGCCTTCGGGCTCCGGGCGGCCGGTGTCGGGGTCATGTACGCCCTGCTGGCAATGACCGCCTTCCGGGTGACGACGAACCCGGAAACCACGAAAATGATCCTGATCGTTGGCCTGAGCGCTATGCATATTCCATTTCAGGTTATCGAATGCCATTTCCAGGCGCTGGTTCGAATCCGGCTGTCGGTGCTGGCGCAGATGGCGCAATGCCTCCTGGTGGCCGCCCTGACCTGGTGGGGAGCCTCCCGTGGCCTTCCGCTCCGCTTCTTCGCCTGGGTTGAGGCGGTCGCAGCCCTCGTCCTCCTGACCGGATGGCTCATCGGCTATGCCTCCGCCGGGAACCGGATCACGCTCTGGCGCTTTGACCGGAACCGGGCCGCCAATCTGCTCCGTGCGACGCTTCCCTTGGCCGTGGCAGGGCTGCTCTACATGTTCTATACGAGGGCTGATCACATCCTGATCGAAAAGTTTCTCGGACCGCGGGCCCTGGGCTGGTACGCCGTGCCCGTGCGCCTGGTGGAGTCCTGCTTCATTCTTCCAGTGATCATCGCCAACTCCGTGTTTCCCGGGATCATCCAGGCCTCGCTGAGAAGTGTGGAGATCTACGAGAAACGGCTGCGACAACTTTATTTTTTCGTAGGTTGGGTCATGGCGGGTGCGGCCCTGACCTTGATCCTGCTCAGGCATCCCCTCGTCAATACCCTGTATGGAGAGGCGTATGCCCCGGCGGCGAACATCCTGTGCATCTATGCCTGGAATGCGGTTTCGGCCGGCATTCTGGCCATCCTCGTCAAATGGCTCGTCAACGAGGGTCACTTCGGGATGTGCCTGGCTGGCTACGCCGCCGGATTGCTGCTGAACCTGGCCCTGCTGCTGGTGACCATCAAGCCCATGGGCTTGATGGGCGCTGCCATGGCGTCCCTGGTGGCCCTGCCGCTGGGCATGGTTTTGGTATTGTCCCTCCGTCCGGAGGGAAGGCGGCATCTCGCTCTGATCGGGCGTTCCATGGTGTCCTTGCCTCATGGTTGATGCCCCGCCTTTCCGGGCGCCTGGGCAAAGAAATTCCTTGGAATGCTCAAAACCGGCACGAACATGGCAAAATGAGACCCATCCAAGGCGCACCATGGCAAAAATTTCGGTCCTGACCCCGGTCTACAATGAGGAAGCTACCGTGCTCGCCTGCTACGAGGAGGTGCGGCAGGTGTTCGCGGGCATGGACGGGGGCCATACCTATGAGCACATTTTCGGCGACAACTGTTCCAAGGACCGGAGCCTGGAGATCCTGAAGGGAATCGCGGCCCGGGACCCCAACGTGAAGATCCTGGCCTACTCGCGCAACTTCGGCGCGGAGAAGTCCAGCCTCACCCTCATGCGCCACGCCACCGGGGACGCCTGCGTCTGGATCATGGCCGACACCCAGGAGCCGCCCACCCTCATT
>JARLGP010000149.1 GCA_031292735.1 Holophaga sp. | reverse complement strand
GGGCACCATGATGACGGACAGCACCACCATCAGCAGGTAGTTGCAGTTGGCGGTCAGGTGGAACCAGCATTCCGCCTTGGTGTGCAGGCTCTCCTTGCTGAGCAGGATGGTCTTCATCATCTTGCGGATGACCTGGGCGTTGCCCTTGGCCCAGCGGTGCTGCTGGCTCTTGAAGGCGTTCACTTCCACCGGCAGTTCGGCCGGCACCACCATGTCCTTCAGGTAGACCCCGCGCCAGCCCTTGAGCTGGGCCCGGTAGCTGAGGTCGGCGTCCTCGGTGATGGTGTCGTGCTGCCAGCCGCCGGCGTCGGCGATGGCGCTCACCCGCCACATGCCGGCGGTGCCCGAGAAGTTGAAGAAGGCGTGGGACCGGTGCCTCGCGGTGTGCTCGAACACGAAGTGGCCGTCCAGCAGGATGGCCTGCACCTGGGTCAGCATGGAGAAGTCCCGGTTCAGGTGGTCCCAGCAGCCCTGGACGAAGGCGATCCTGGGATCGGCGAAGTGCGGCACGGCCTGGCGCAGGAAGTCCACGGTGGGCACGAAATCGGCGTCGAACATGGCGAGGAACTCGCCCTTGGCCGTCTTCAGCCCGTTCTGCAGGGCCCCGGCCTTGTAGCCGGTGCGGTCGGCGCGGTGCAGGTAGGCGATGTCCCAGCCGAGGTTGCGGTACTTGTCGCACACCGCCTGGGCCACCTTCACGGTGTCGTCGGTGGAGTCGTCCAGCATCTGGATCTCCAGCCGGTCCTTGGGCCAGTCCATTTCCACCACGTGGTCCAGCAGCCGCTCCACCACGTTCACTTCGTTGAACACGGCCAGCTGCACGGTCACCATGGGCAGGAAATCGGGGCCGCCCAAGGGCAGGGGCGGGTTCTTCTTGTACCGGAAGTACAGGAAGAGCATCCAGAGCCGATGCGCGCCGTAGATGCTCAGGATGCTCAAGGCCGTGAAGTAGCTCACCAGCACGGCCACCTTGATGATTTCCATGATCAGCTCCTCGGTGGTTTGCGGCCCTTGGCGTCTTTCCGGTTCCCGGTCCGCCCCATCCCTGCGGTTCGGGAAGCCGACGGTTGGCTGTCCCCAAGGAGCACCTTGTGTGCCACACCCTGGCCACCCATTTCCTCAGCTATTTAGGACGGACCAGGCAGCCTGGCGCGGCGGCCGGGCTATTCAAAATGGACGGACGACTCATTCATTTTGACCAAGGCGACGGATGGTCTGGATGATCAAGTATTTGCTCATAATTTAAATGTATTTTTTACCATAATAATTATTTTAACAATATGGATTCAATCGAGTTGCATCGTGAAAAAAGAATCATGATTTTGTCTGTGTCAAAATAAGCAACGCCAAAAACCATATGGAACACATACTTGGATCGACTGGCACGGCTTGTTTATTTTCTCATGCACTCACGCTTCTCATTATCGGATTCATACTGGAGATCCCATGCCTACTCATGATGAACAGCAAATCATTATTCATCATTACCCGATTTACCGGGGATTGACGATCCTGATGGGCGTGGTTATTGCCGCCGGGATGATCATCGGTATGGGCCTGTCCAACAGCGCCGCCACGCTGCTTGCCGGTTCGAGTTTCGGTTCGTTCCTGGGCACGAGGGTGAACGAGAAAATCAGCCTTTGCATGCTCTTCGCCACACTGGGCCTGAGCGTGGCGATCTTCTTCGCGCGTTCCTGGTATTGCGCCGTCAAGACCCGGGAGGCCGCCCCCGTTCGATAGGGGGCGCCGGATGCAGAACTAGCCATCGAGGCCCATGACGCGATCGGGGCTTTGCCTTGGCCATGGGTAGGCGATGCTGGCCGGCCGGAAAGGCACCACGGCCGCCTGGGCCAGGGCCTCCCGCTCCCTGCGGGCGCGCTGGAAAGAATCCAGGTACATGCGGCCCACCTCGGGCCAGATCATGCGGCGTCCCATCCGGTAGGCCCGTTCGCGGGTCGCCTGCATGCGCTCCGGCTGGTCCAGGTAGGCCAGCACGCCCGCGGCGATCGCCTGGGGATCGCGGAACGGCACCAGGGTGCCCCGGCCGTCGCCCAGGAGCTCCTGGGCGTGCCAGTAGGGGGTGGACACCACGGGCTTGCCCGCGCCGAAAACATAGGCCAGGGTGCCCGAGGTGATCTGCGCCTCGTTCAGGTAGGGCGTGAGGTAGACGTCGGTGGCGCCGATGTATTCCTTCAGCTCGTCCATGGACACGAACTGGTCGTGGAAGACCACGTGCTCCCTCACCCCGAGCCGCCCGGCCATCTGTTCCAGGCCGTGGCGGTAGGTTTCCCCTTCGCAGGCGATGAGGTGGGGATGGGTGGCGCCCAGCACCACGTACACCGCGTCCGGGCAGCGCCGCACGATCTCCGGCATCGCCTCGATGGCGTGCTCGATGCCCTTGCCCGGCCCGAGCAGGCCGAAGGTGAGCAGCACCCGCCGGCCCGAAAGCCCGAACTGCGCCTTGTGGCAGCTGGAATCGGTGAAGGGCAGGTCGGGAATGCCGTGGGGAATGATGTCCACCTGGGTGCCGGCCACGCCGTAGGTCGAGCGCAGGATCTCCGCGCCCTTCCGGGCCATCACCACCAGGCGGCCGCTGCGCCGGATCAGTTCGTCCATGACCTTCCGTTGCGCGTCGTCGGGGTCGCGCAGCACCGTGTGCAGCGTGGTCACCACGGGCATCCGCACCTCCCGGAGCAGGGTGAGCAGGTGGCTTCCCGCCGGTCCGCCATAGATGCCGAATTCGTGCTGGACGCTGAGCACCTTGGCGTCGCAGGCATTGAGGAAATGCGCGGTATTCCGGTAGCCGTCCAGGTCCTGCTGGTCCAGTTCGAAGCAGACCCGGGGAGGATAGCCGTACCCTTCCGGGCGATCATTCACCGCGCAGACGAAGCAGTCGGAGGCCGGTTTCGCGCCGGCCACGGCTTCGCAGACGTCCTGGGTGAACGTCGCGATCCCGCACAGGCGGGGCGGGAAGCCCCCCAGGAAGGCGATCCGGTCGAGGTTGGTGGGATTCATCATGGTTTCCTTTGGCTGATAGGGGGTGAAGCCTGTGGACCGGAAACCCGTCTGGGTCTGCCGTCCCTGGGGCCTCTCCCGGAAACATGGGATGCACAGTTGGTGCCAGATGAATAACCAAGGCTGAATCAACGAGTTAAAAAACGGCTGTGACGATGTCGCAACCGGATGGATCAAAATGAAGGAAGCCCGGGCCGGATGAAGGGGGCGGCTGGCTGGGCCTTTCGAACCTACAGGTGGAAATCGATGCCGATGGCCACGATGACGTATTCCTTGTTGTATTCCTTGGCGGGATTGACGCTCACCCCCTGGGCGGCGTAGGCCGCCTGGATCTGCCGGTCCCCCGCGTCGGCGTTCCGGTAGGGGTGCAGGAACGCCGTGTGGCCCACGGCGAAATTGAGCCGGGTCCGGTCCGAAACCGAGTACTCGAACCCCACCCCCTCGGACAGGTAGTCGGCATGGGCGCCGGGAAGGGCGGTGTCCAGGGTGGCCGCCCGGGTCTGGCCGATCTGGTTGAGGTTGAGGCCGAAGCTCACCAGCCACCGGGAATTCAGGCGGTACTCCACCGACGCCTGCTCCTCCACGGTGTTCCGGTACGACCCGGCGGCGTGGATGGCGAAGGCGGGGTCGTCGAGCATGGCGAAGTCCGCCCGGCTTTCCAGGTAGTCGTTGAAGCCGAAGGAGACCCTGAGGGCCGGCGCGGCCTGGCAGCCCAGGCCGATGCGCACCACCTGGGGCAGGTCCAGGCGGTGGTGCTGACCGTCCACGAAGGTGCCGTTCAGGCTCGCGCCGTTCTTCACGCTCCGGCGGAAGTCCAGCCGGGTGCCCATCTCATAGGTGAAGCTGACGACCGTCCGGGGATCGGGGGCGAAATTGAAACCGAACTCCCCGGACATGCCTACGGCCTTGTCCAGCGCGTCCCCCGCCGCATGCTGCCGGGTGGTGAGGTCGGCGCCGTCCTGATCGTAGCTGCAGGAGCCGTTCACCCAGGCCACGGTGTGCAGTTCCGCGGCCACCAGGCGCAGCGCCCCGGCCACGGAAAGGCGCGGGCTCACCTGGAGCGCCCCGCCGCCGCGCAGCGCCAGGTAGTGGGAGGAGCCCTTGACGAAGGAATCGGACGGGTAGTATTGGCTGCTCAGACCGGCCGCCGCCGCGGCCTGCCGGGCCTGGGCCGGCGTCATGCCGCTCTGGATGGCCCGGCCATAGGCGTCGCCGGCGATGATGGCGCCGTTGCCGGGGGAACCGTAGCCGGCCATCCGCTTGCCCATGAGATCCAGCGTGGGCAGGCCTCCGGTCCAGGAACGGACGGCCGTGGCGCCGATCGCCTGCAGGGCGGCGAAGGCCGCCCAGGCGTCCTTCCGGTAGGCCGCGTAGACGCTGGGCAGGAACCAGATCGGGTTGTCGGACCGGTACTGCCTGTCCCCCAGCACCGGATTGCCGCCGGTGGCCACCGTCGCCTTCTGGAACAGCGTCTGGTTGCTGACGTTGAAGGTCCATCCGGGCCTGAGCCTGGGGGTTCCGGCCATGTTGTAGTAGACGATGTCCGCGTTGTCGACGGCGCTGTTCCGGTCGAAGGTGCGGATGTATTCGGCGCTCTGGTTGCTGTTCTGGAACACCCCTCCCGCCTGGACGGGCACCAGCGCGCAGGCAATCAACGACGTGGCGAGGATGGTTCGGTGCATGAATGCGTCTCCCTGGGAAGCCCGCCCTCGGGCGAGCCCGACAGTCTGAGGCAGGCGTGCGGATTCCGCTCGGAGCGGTTCATGGGCGAGCGCTCCGCCGCGGCCGGCATGGGTTCCAGCCGTCCATCCCACCGTGCGTTCGTCTGCCGCCGGGGCCAACCAAACGGTTCAAGGCCCGGCCTCGGTTCGCTATCCTGCCTCCGCAGGCGCGCGCCCCGAGGCTCCGGGGTGCCGGCTGCGGCGGAGGAGATGGCCCATGTCCGGCTTCATTCAAAACGGGGAGGGGGAACCTTGACCAGGCCACGCAGCGCGGACTTCCACGTGGAGGGCAGGAGCCTCTCCTGGAGCGCCCAGGACCGCCCCCGGACCATCGAACAGGCCCTCGCCCAGGACTTCGACCTGGTGATCATCGGCGGCGGCATCACCGGCGCCGGGGTGGCCCGGGAGGCGGCCCTGCGGGGGATTCCCTTCCTCCTGGCGGAGAAGGCCGACTTCGCCTCCGGCACCTCCTCCCGCTCCTCCAAGCTGGTGCACGGCGGCATGCGCTACCTGGCCCAGCGGGAATTCAGGCTGGTGCGGGAATCCACCACGGAGCGCAACTGGCTGCGCGCCGCGCTGCCCAACCTGGTGCGGCCTCTGGGCTTCTACTACTGCGCCGGGCGGGACGGCAAGGACACCCCCGGGCGGGTGAAGCTGGCCCTCCGGCTCTACGATCTGCTGTCCAACACCTGCTCCCGGTTCACGTTCCCGCGGCACCGGTTCCTCACCCCCGCCCAGCTCGCGGCCCGGGAACCCGCCGCCAGCACCGAGGGCATGGTCCTGGCGGGGCTCTACTACGACGCCAACGTGGACGATGCCCGGCTCACCCTGGAAGTGCTCAAGGAGGCGCGCGACCTCTCCGGGGGCCGTTCCCAGGCGCTCAACTACGTGGCGGCCGTGGAAATCCTCATGGACGGCGGCCGGGTGCGGGGCGTCCGGCTGGAAGACCGGCTCACCGGGCGCACCTTCACCGTGCGGGCCGGGTGCGTGGTGAACGCCACCGGGGCGTGGACGGAAGCCGTCCTGGGCATGGCCGGCACCCGCGCCGCCATG
>JARLGP010000148.1 GCA_031292735.1 Holophaga sp. | reverse complement strand
ATGCCCGGGATCCACCCAACCAAGGCCTCGCATGAAAATCCGTTCCATCCTTCGCACCATCGGCGCGGCCCTCCTCGGCTTGGCCATCTTCGGCCCGGCCCTGGCCTGCCTGGAACCCCAGCACCGCGACTTCCTCAAGCACGCCAGCCCGGACACCAACCCGAAAGCCAACCCGGCCACCGGCCCAGAAAATCCCGCGTACAACCCGGAGTGAAGCCCTGACGGCTCAGGGATCCAGGCCGGGCCGCAGTTCCACCGTCCGCGCGCGCAGGACGAACGAGCCCAGCGCCGCGGCGGCCAGGGCAGCCAGGCCGCCCAGCGCCAGCCCCCAGCGCGCTCCGGCGGCCTCGGCGCACCAGCCGACGATGGGCCCGCCGATGGCGGTGGAGCCCAGGAAGGACACCGACCAGAGCGACATCACCCGGCCGCGCATGTGCGGGGCGCTGCCCAACTGCAGGGTGCTGTTGCCCAGGGACGAGAAGTTGATGGAGCAGGCCCCCACCGCCACCATGGCCAGCCCGGTGAGCGCCAGGCTCGGCATGAAGGCCGCGGCCAGGACCGCCAGCCCGAACAGCAGGGAGGCGCCCACCAGCTTCCGGGGGGCGAAGCCCTTGCGGCTGGCGAAGCAGAGGCCCCCCACGGCCGCGCCCAGTCCCATGGCGGAGGTCAGGAAGGCGTAGCTGCGGGCGTCGCCCTGGAAGGTGAACTGCGCCAGGAGCGGCAGGCTCACCTGGAATTCGAAGGTGAGGGTGCCGACGATGGCCAGCATCAGCAGGCTGGAACTCACCGCGGGGGTGGCCGCCACGTAGCGGAAGCCCTCCCGGATCTGCCCGCGGCTGGCCGGCACCGGCGGCGAGGTGAGCAGTTCCCCGGGGTTCATCATGGCCAGCATGCTCACCACCGCCGCGAAGGAGACCCCGTTGATGAAGAAGCAGGGCGCCATCCCGACGGTTTCGATGAGGACCCCGGCGATGGCCGGCCCGACGATGCGGGCCAGGTTCACCAGGATCGAGTACAGGGTGACCGCGTTGCGCACGTGGTCGGGCCCCACCAGCTCGATGTGGAAGGTCTGCCGGGTGGGATTGTCGAACACGTTGACCAGGCCCAGGCAGGAAGCCAGCACGTAGACCATCCAGACCCGCACCAGGCCGGTGGCCACCAGGGTGCCCAGGGCCAGGGCCAGCAGCCCGGAAATGGACTGGGTGTAGAACAGGATCTTCCGTTTGGGGATGCGGTCGGTGATGACCCCGCCGTACGGGCCCAGCAGCAGGATCGGCAGGAACTGCAGGGCGGTGGCCAGGCCCAGGGCCTTGCCGGAGTGGGTCAGGCTGAGCACCAGCCACGCCTGGGCCACCTGCTGCATGAAGGTGCCCGAGGTGGAGATGATCTGCCCGAAGTAGTAGAGCCGGTAGTTGCGCACGCACAGGGACGAGAACGTGCCCTGGCGGAGGTGTTCGACGATGGCGGCCAGACGGCTTGGCATGAATCAGGTCCCAACGGCATGGACCCCGCCTTGGGAGGCGGGGTTTATGCCCATGCCATTTTCCTGCGGTTCAGGCCGCCGCGATGGGGGTTTCCCCGTCCTCCATCACCAGGGACTTGTCAGGCCTGACCATGAACCAGGCCAGCACGCCCACGAAGGCCGAAGCGGATGTCACGATGATGGCCGCTCTCCAGCTGTAGCGGGTGGCGATCCAGGCGGTCACCACGGGCGCCAGCACCCCGCCGATGTTGCCCCACAGGTTCATCCAGCCGGACACCGAGCCGCTGTACTTGCCGCCGATGTCCAGGCAGGCCGCCCAGGAGGCGTTGAAGGTCAAGCCCAGGGCCCCCAGGGAAAAGCTCATCCACATCACGTTCTGCCAGGGCACCCGGGCGATGGCGCCCAGGTAGAGGGTCACACAGCAGATCACCAGCCCGGCGCTGCCGAACAGGGTGCGGGCGTTGAACTTGGACATGCCCGCCGCCACCATCTTGTCGGCCACCCAGCCGGTGAACATGGTGGCCAGGAACAGGGCCAGCCAGGGGAAGGAAGCCGCGAAACCCATGCTCTTCAGGGAGAATTTCTGGGCTTCCATCAGGTAGAGGGGCAGCCAGGCCAGGAACACGTACATGACGTAATCGGTGATGAAGTACTGCAGCGCGATGGCCCAGAACTGGGGGCTGCCCATGAACTTGCGCCAGGGCGCCAGCTTGACCTTCTTTTCGGCGGGCGCGTTGGCCATGACGCTCTCGTAATCCGGGCCGGCGATGATCCTCATCTCGGCGTCGTTGACGAACTTGTTCTCCTTGGGGGTCTGGGTATCGAAGACGTACCACAAGGTGGCGATCACCAGGCCGGCCACGCCGAAGATGAGGAACACCGCCCGCCAGCCGAACGCCAGCATGAGCGAAACCGTGATGGCCGGGCCCACCACCGGCCCCAGGAAGGCGCCGCTGAGCATCAGGGAGGAGGCCTTGCCCCGCTCGAACTTACTGAACCAATGGAAGATGCAGTTGCTGAAGGAAGGGAACACCGGGCCCTCGCCCAGGCCGAACAGGCCGCGGATCACCACGAAGGTGAACAGCGAGGAGCCCGCCGCGGTCAGGGCGGTGAAGGCCGACCACCAGGCCACGCCCAGGGCCGCTATGCGGCGGTGGCCGAAGCGCTCGGACAGCATGCCCCCGGGGATCTGCATGAGGGCATAGCCCAGGAAGAAGGCGGTCTGCATCCAGCCGATGGCGATCTTGGTGAAGTGGAATTCCTTCATGATCATGGGCACGGCCACCGACAGGTTCACCCGATCCATGTATGAAACAAAGGAAATGGCAAACATGATGCTCGCCAGCAGCCAGCGCATGTTTGTTGACTTCGTTCTCGCGATCGCGGGGGTCATGATGAGTTGCCTCCTTGTGGGGGTTGAAGTTCAGGATGTGCGGCCTGCTCCTCCGGCAGGGGTTCCCGGCGGCCCTTGGACCGGGTTTCACCCGATGACGATGGCGATGACCTTCCGGGGTCCGTGCATGCCCCGGAACAGGTATCCGGTGATGTCGCCGGTCAGGCTCGGGCCGGTGGCGAAGGAGACCTGGCTCGGGTACTTGCCCTTCTGGGCGAAGACTTTCCCGGGGATGGCATCGAGCGACGGCACGATGTGGTCCACCGGGATGAACACGATGTGCAGGATGGGAGCCAGGGTCAGCAGCCTCGGGTTGTCGATGCCGTGGACCAGGCCCAGGCTGCCGGTTTCGGCCACCACGAAATCGGCGCAGGTCACCGAGGCCTCGGCCTGGTCGAACACCGCGTCCTTGTAGCCCTGCCGGTCCTCGAACTGGTTCGGCTTCAGCACCTTGACCCCGTTGGCCTGGCCCCAGGACGGCAGGTCCAGCGCCGCCATCACGGCGTCGGTGGACACCATCACGCATTTCAGCGCCTCTTCCCGGGCGATCTCGGTGAGCTTGGCCATGGCCTCCCGGGTGTCCTTCACCCGGAACGGGGTGTAGGCCTCCGCGGCCAGCCGCTCCATGAGGAACTCGACCATCTTCTCCCCCCGGAGGGAGGCTTCTTTCATGGGCGGCAGGGGGGGCCGTTCCGGAATCACTTTTTTCGGAGCCGCCCTCAGCTTGCCCAGGATTTCTTCTCGCGCCGTCATTGCCATGATTTGCTCCATGCTGGAAACGTGGGTGGATGCTTGCTCTACTTGGAATCCCGGCGAAGCCCGTCCCACCGCTTGTGGAAGGGCCTGGCGGCCATGGCCGGCATGTCCCGCTTGCGGAACCAGCCGCCCAGCGGGCCCGGCATCCTGCTCACGACGCCGTCATGGGCATTCCAGTTGAAGATGGGCCGGAACAGCCGGGCCCCGAGGTTCCACAGGCCGGCGCTGCCCACACTGAAGCTCCACAGCCTGAAGAACAGGCTTTCCTTGGCGGGCCGCTGCAGGCTGTTGAAGCGCGCATCGCCCTTCACGTCCTTGTCCCGGTAGCTGAGGAACAGCTTCGGGTGGTCGATGCCCGCCGGGCAGACGCTGGCGCAGGCTCCGCACAGGGTGCAGGCCCGGTAGAGGTCCTTGGTGCGGTCCAGGCCGAACAGCAGGGGCATCAGCGCCTGGCCCATGGGGCCGGAGTAGGCCCCGCCGTAGGCGTAGCCGCCGATCTGCCGATAGACCGGGCAGATGTTCAAGCAGGCGGCGCAGCGGATGCACTGCATCACTTCCCGCACTTCGGCATCCTGGTAGATCTTGCTGCGGCCGTTGTCCAGGATGACGATGAACTGCTCTTCGGGACCGTCCAGCTCGTTGGCCTTGCGCGGCCCGCTGTCCATGGACACGTACGCCGAGATGCGCTGCCCGGTGCAGTTCCGGGCCAGCACCCGGATCATGTCCACCGCGTCCTGCATGGTCGGAACGATCTTTTCCAGCGACATGACCGAGACCAGGGTCTTGGGCGCCGACTTGCTGAACCGGATGTTCCCTTCGTTCTCCACGTTGATCACGGTCCCGGTCTCCGCCACGGCCATGTTGACCCCGGCGATGCCCAGCCCGGCCTTGGCGAACTTGTCGCGCAGGAAGGCGCGCGCGGCCAGGCCCAGTTCCACCGGGTCCACCGTGGGGGTGGTCATGCCGGCCTTTTCCAGGAAGCAGTCGCGGATCTCCTCCACCGGGATGTTCATGGCGGGGGCGATGATGTGGAAGGGCGGCAGGTTCATCTGCTGGGCGATGAATTCGCCCAGATCGGTTTCCCAGGGCTCGATGCCGTTGGCGGAAAGCACGTCGTTGAGCCCCAGCTCCTCGGTGATCATGGACTTGCCCTTAATGGCGCTCTTCACCCCGCGCTCGCTGGCCACCTTCAGGATGAAGTCGTTGGCCTCCTTGGCGTCGCGGGCCCAGAACACCTTGGCCCCGTTGGCCGTGGCATTGCGTTCGAACTCCTCCAGCAGGTCGGGCAGCCGGTTCACCACCTCGGCGCGCACCGCCGCCGCGTGGGCCTGGGCCGCCGGGGCATCGGGCATGCTGGGCAGGCCATCGGCCCGCTTCCTCAGCAGGAATTCCGGCACCATCTTCAGGAACGGCCGGGCGCGGGCCTTGTCGATTTCCACGGCCGCCAATGCATTGAACTGCTCGGTGCGGACTTTCATGACCTGGCCTCCTTCATGTTCTCCACCAGGAAACTGGCAAGGTGCATGGCCTTCTTGGGTGAGTTCATGCGGCTGAGATAGCCGCCGATGTTCAGCAGGCAGCCGGGTTCGCTCAGCAGCAGCACGTCGGCGCCGCTGTTCAGGTAGTTCTCCACCTTGTCCTGGGCCATGGATTCCGAGATGTCCGCGTAGTTGTTGGCGAAGGTCCCGCCGAACCCGCAGCAGAAGTCGTCCTGGTTCAGGGGCACCAGTTCCGCCCCGCGCACCGCGGCGATCAGCTTCCGGGGCTGGGCGGAGATGCCCAGCTTGCGGAGGTTGTGGCAGGATTCGTGGAAGGTCACCTTGCCGGCGAAGGCGGCCCCGAAGTCATCCACCTTGAGCACGTCCACCAGGTACTGGGACAGTTCATAGACCCGGGAGGCCAGCTCCGTGGCCCGCCGGAACCAGTCCGGCTCATCGGCGAACAGCTCCGGGTAGTGGAACTTGACCGTGCAGGCGCAGGACCCGGAGGGGCTCACCACCACCTCGTCGTCCCCGAAGATCTCGATGAAATGCTTGGCCGCCTGTTTGGCCTCCTTGCGGTACCCGGAATTGAAGGCCGGCTGCCCGCAACAGGTCTGGCCCTGGTGATAGATCGGCTCGACCCCCGCGCGCCGGAGCAGGGTGGTCATCGACTCTGCGATCTCGGGCAGGAACAAGTCCACCGCGCAGGGGACGAACATCGAAACTGACTTCATTGGGAACCTCCTGTATTAGGGCTGCACTTCCATGGATTCGAGGTCGGCGGGGTCGTCACTGCTGGGGTATGGATGGGTTTCAGGAAGCCACCCGGGGAGGGTGACGGCAACGACACGAGCCGCGCTTTCGAGGAGATTGCCTACGAGCATGCAACCGGAGTGCCGATCCGGTTAAGCCTTTTTCGCTCATTAAAGCAAATCAAATAACCCAATTCGGATTTCTAATGATGTTGTTGGCCGCTTTCCAGATGTGTTCCTTGAGCATTTTCGACAAATTTTCTATATTCCGGGTCTTCATGCAGTTCATGAGCTCGAGGTGCTGCTCGATGATGCCCAGCCCGTCGTTCAGGGCCAGCGCCGACAGCCTCCGGTAGCGCATGATCTTGGCCTGGATGCCGTCGATCACCGACTTGAGGAAGCCGTTGGCGCAGCGTTCCACGATCAGGGAATGCAGCTGCTTGTCCAGCAGGAGAATCTGGTCGATATCGGTCTTCTGGCCGGCCTGGATTTTCCTTTTGCATTCCATCCAGTCCGCAACGATACCGTCGATTTCCTGGTCGGAAATGACCTCAAGGGAGGAGTGCAGCGCCGCGCACTCCAGGGCCGCCCGCACCTCGAACAGGTCCGACAGTTCCTTGGTGGTGACCTGTTTGACGAAGATGCCGACGCCGTTGTGGATCTCCACCAGCCCTTCGCTGGCCAGCACCTTCAGGGCTTCCCGGATCGGGGTCCGGCTCATGCCCAGGGACTGGGCCACCTGGTTTTCGCTGAGGTAGTCCCCGGGCTTGATTTCATTGGTGAAAATGGAATTCTTTAATGAATCATAGGCGATGCTGGTGCGGTTGACGGCACCGGCCCGGGAAAGACCTATTAGCGGTTTGACATTCGGCAATGGGAACCTGCCCCTTGAATTGTACTCAGGATGTATACAGGTTAATTTGCCGTCTCAAACTGTCAAGGTCCATTTTGCCGGTGGCCGGAAAGCCCCTACCGGCGTTCCATCCCGAAACCATGGAACGCCTCGGTGCGCGGGGCCGCCCGGGCCTCCCAGCTGGCGGGCTGGAAGCCGTAGACCTCGGTGATCAGGGCGTACTTGCGGGCCCACAGCTCCGCGGACAGCGGCAGGCTGATGGAGGCATCCGGCTTGGGCCTGGGCAGGCCGGCGCCCCCCTGGTCCTCGTAGGCGAACTGCCAGAGGCCGGCCGCGACCAGCCTGCCCTGGTCCACCAGGGACTGGACGCCCCGGGCCGCTTCCTGGTGCCGCCGGTGCCAGGTGTACTCGCCATCCGGGGCGTGGGTGAGCAGGAGATCGAAGGGGCCCGGGGGGAGCAGGGACAGGATGGCCTCCTGCACTGCCTCCGGGGCCAGGGGGACCTGGTCGGGCCCGTCGTCCAGGTCGCCCATGGCGCCCTCCGCCTTCAGGCATTCGAGCACCCGATGGAAGCGGGGCGCGCGGTCCGGGTCCTTGCCCCGGCAGAGGGTCACGATGGACAGGGACCACCGGGGCCGGCTCAGCAGCAGCCCCCCGGCCCAAAGCACTTCATCGTCGGGGTGGGCCACCACCACGGCCACCCGGAAGGGTTGGTAGCCTTCCGGGACTGCGTTCCAGGTCAATGCCACCGGGGGCTCCGTTCAGGTAGGAATACCGGGTTCAGCCCCGCAGGTCGTTGGCGGCGTCGGTGACTCCGCGCTTGAGGTCGCTGGCGGCCAGCACGGTGCGGTCCTTCACGCCGTCCCAGGCCTCCGCGGCCTCGTCGGCCACGCGGCCCGCCTTGAGGTTGGCGCGGCGGACGAGGTCCCTGATCTCCTGGCGCAGTTGGGGGCCGGTCTTGCGGGTGGCCAGGGCGGTCACCACCGCTCCCACGGCGGCGCCGGCGAAGAAGGTGAGCAGCAGCGTGCTCAGGGACGTGGTCTCGTTCTCGTTGCTCATGACGGTGCTCCTGTGGGGGTGGGTCGGGGAGGAAAGGATGACAGAGGGCCTTCAGCTCCACTTCCAGTTGCGGATTTCCGGCAGGTCCTGGCCGTTCTTGTGGATGTATTCCTTGTGCTCGATGAGCTTGTCCTTGAGCTGCTGGGCCAGGTAGCTGCCCTTGGCGCCCAGTTGCGGCAGCCGGTCGATGACGTCCAGCACCAGGTGGAAGCGGTCCAGGTCGTTCAGCACGGTCATGTCGAAGGGCGTGGTGATGGTGCCCTCCTCCTTGTAGCCGCGCACGTGGATGTTGCCGTGGTTGGCGCGGCGGTAGGTGAGGCGGTGGATGAGCCAGGGATAGGCGTGGTAGGCGAAGATGACGGGCTTGTCCCGGGTGAAGAGGTCGTCGAAATCCGGGTCGCTGAGGCCGTGGGGAT
>JARLGP010000147.1 GCA_031292735.1 Holophaga sp. | reverse complement strand
GGAGCACCTGGGCCAGCCGGCGGCGGCGGCCTCGGTGATGCGCGCCATCGAGCGGGTGCTGGTCAGCGGCCCCACCACCCCGGACCTGGGCGGCAAGGGCAGCACCCGGGACATGGGCCTGGCCATGGTGGACGCCCTGGATTAGGGGCCGCTATGGAATAACTCAAGTATCGCGCTGGGTACCATCCGCGGAAATGTCCCGCAAATTCGGGGTTACCCATCCTGTGATCACAATCCCGATTAGCGACCAACCACATAGCGTGAAAAACCTAGAAACGTTGACTCCGCGCATCAGCCAGCCTGTCATGGCCGCAGAGACGGGGGTCAGACCCATGTAGATGAACATAAAAAGGCTCATGGCCCGTCCCAGCATCTCTAGGGGAACACGACGTTGGATCCAAGTGAAGAATGCCGTTTTGATGAAACCTCCGAGGAGACCGATGACTCCCAAGAGGATGGAGCATTGCCACGGAGCGCGGACCAGGCCGATGGGAAGTAGGAGAAGGCCAGTCAAGCCATTGATGAGCAGTGCCATCATTCCAAGCTGGCCTTCGCCAGATTCAGGCAAAGCCCCGGAAATGGCCATACCCGCGAGGGTGCCCGTTCCATAGAAACTCATCCATGCTCCAAAGGTGGAGGCGCTGTGTCCGAGGTAAGCGCTGGCCAACACTGGCAGGCCAACCTGGAGAGGGCCGCTGATGAAGAAATTCACTGCTCCGGCAAAAAGGCAGAAGGCACGAAGGCTCTTGTCCTTCCAGAAGTGGCGCAAGCCTCCCATGATGGCGTGGAGGACGGGCTTGCCCGAGGGACCGGGGTGGGAATTCTCCACAGAATTTACCGGGACCTTTGTGAGGGTCCAGGCGGAAAACGCGAAGCTGAAGGCGTCGAAGGCAAAAGCAAGTCCCAGGCCTTTCTCTCCTGATGGATGGTTCGTTCCGCCCCCCCCGAAAAAGGCGACGAGAAGGCCCGCCAGCAGCGGACCTGCCAGCATGGATATCTGGCGCATACTCATCAGAATCGAATTGGCGGTCTGCAGCCGCTTTGATTCGACAACTTGGGAGCAGATTGCACTGCCGGAAGGGAAGCTGAAGGCTGACGCGAGGCCGATGCCGATCGCGAAGCCGTAGACCATCCAGAACCGAAGGGCTCCCATAACGACCAGGATCGCAAAAAGCCCAAGCAGGACAGTGTTCACGCATTTTGTGGCCATCAGAACCCGCTTGGGTGAATAGCGATCGGTAAGTGCACCCCCGAAAAGAATTAAAATCACTCTTGGAACGCCAGCGAACGCCAGGACCAATCCCAGGATCAGAGTGTCCTTGGTCAGGCTCAGGACCAGCCATGGCAGGGCAAGCAGGGTGAATTGGTCACCCAGCAGTGAGACACTGCTGCCGAGCAGCAGCCACCTGAACCCGGGTTCCTGGAGGAGAAGGACGCGCCCCTCCATGGATGGTGTGTTCCGCATGCGCTCCCCCTCATGCTTGGTCTGGGCTCAGGCGATCGATCTCGAAGCCCTCTTCTGTGGAGGGTGGGAGGAAGTGTCGAGTGATCGCATCGAACTCCGCGTCGGTGGTGGCGAATGGATGTAATCCAGCGGCATTGCGCGCCCGCAGTCGTTCCTTGCACGTTTCGTCTGGCAGGTCGAGATAGTGCAGCTTGTGGGCAACACCTGCCGTTACGAACAGGCCCCGCAGCCAGGACCGCTGGCGTTGGGTATTCGCGGGGAAATCGAGCACTACCGATATGCCAGATCGCAAGAGCGCCACAACATGGCCACCGAGGGCGTTCTTAAGCCTGTCTGAACACCGGATGTAATCTCCCAAAACCTTGATCTCCCCGGGGAACAGGCTGGAAAGCAATTCGTCTTGTCAATGGTTTGTCCGGTCCGTCTGTCTGCCAACCATTTATGCCGGGGCCGTCCGGAATGGACAAGGTTAATCCAGCACGCCAGCTTAAAGCTTAAACGCTTGCCGGTTCCACCGGTCTAAGGGGTATACCCTGCACTTTTTGGGATCCCACGTTCCCGTCTGCGACAGAAGATGGAGGAGCGCCCCTTGAACTACCGGATTGTTCTAGGAACTGTCTTGCCCGGCTGGCTCCCCCTGGCTTTGCTGCTGGGGGCTGCGCCGGCCCCGCCTCCGCCTGCCGCCCAGGCCGCGGATCAGCAGGTCTTCACCTGGCGGTCGGAACCCAGGCCGAAGCCGCCGGAGCGGGAGGAAAGGCCCCGCCATGGGCACCGGCAGGGGTTCGTGGGGATAGTGCCCATGCCCGGCGCCGAGGCGCCCGCCCCGGAACCGCCCGCCGAGCCCGCTCCGGCGCCTCTGGTCGAGTCGGCCCGCCCCACGAAGCCCAGGGGCCACGCCCGGCCCGTGCGGGAACTGCATCCCGCGCCCGTCCGGCCCTCCTCCAGGCCAGGCCCCGCCCCGCTGGAGGTGGTCCGCACCCGGGAAGGCGGCGAGATCCGCCGGGGGACAGGGGGGGCCCTGCGGGAACTGCGCACTCCGGGAGGCACGGTGGTCCGCTACCTGTACGGCGGCCGGCGCCGGGTGGAAACGCCCCGTCCCGGCGGCGGGCTGGTGCATGCCGAAGGCACCGGGCTCCGGGGCTATGTCCAGACCCCCCTCCAGGTGCGCGGCCAGGCCCTGGTGCGGCGCAGCATCGTCGCCGACGGCGCGGTCGCCGCCCGGATCTACCGGCCCTGGGCCTACCGGGGCGATACGTTCAACCTCTACCTGCCCAGCAGCTACTGGCGTGCCGGCTTCTACGACTGGGCGCGCCGGCCGTGGAGCCGGCTGGTCTACTACCGCTGGGGCTGGAAGGCGCAGCCCTGGTTCCGGCGCAGCCGCCCCTACTTCCGGCCCTCCCGCTGCTACACCGGGCCGGTGTTCTGGCTCACCGACTTCATGCTGGGGGCCACCCTGGAGGAGGCCTACCAGGCCGACCTGGATGACGGCCTGGCCGGCACCGGCACCGATGATCCCGGCGCCGCCCTGACCCCGGTGGTGCAGCAGGCCATGGCCGACGAGGTCCGCCTGCTGGTGGAGCAGGAGCAGGCCGAGCAGCAGGCCCTGGCCCAGGACCAGCCGCTGCCGCCCTGGCCGCGGCCGTCCCTGTTCAGCGGGCGGCGGCCGCGGGTCCTCCTGGTGGCGGGCAGCGTTCCGGCCTGGTCCGGCGACCAGGAATGGCTCCTTCCGGAGGGCACCGTGCTGCAGCTTGCCGGGCCGCCGCCGGCCGGCGCCAGCCGGGCCGACGTGGTGGTGCTGGCCAGCCGGGGCCCGAGCTTCACCAGGGGCACCGTGGTTTCCGTGGCCCTCGGTGACCTGGTGGAACTGCAGAACCGCATGCGCGCCACCCTCGACCAGGGCCTGGCCTACCTCCAGGCCCACCCGGGCGGCCAGCTTCCGGGCCTCCCGGGCGGTGCCCAGGGCCGCGTGGATCCGCCCTGGGCCGATGGGCTCCAGCCCGATCCGGCCGCCCCCGCCGAGCTGTCCCGGGCGGCCCGGGACGCCGCCGCCGCGGAGCAGGGCCTGCTGGCCGAGGCCCCGCCGGACGCGCGCTGAAACCTCGGAAATTTCATTGGCCCTGCTTATACCGGCCTAAATAATAGCAATAGCCATGGACAATCCGCGGCCCCAGGGGCTCACTGGAGATTCAACTCTCGAGGTTCTGCAACCATGCAACGCGAACCGCAATTCATCTCCATCTTCGACACCACCCTCCGTGACGGCGAGCAGAGCCCCGGCTGCACCATGCAGCCCCGGGAGAAGCTTCGCTTCGCCCACCAGCTGGCCGCGCTCAACGTGGACGTGATCGAAGCCGGGTTCCCGGTGGCCAGCCTGGACGATTTCGCCTCGGTGCAGATGGTGGCCCGGGAGATCCGGGGCCCGGTGATCGCCGCGCTGTGCCGCACCTTGCCGGCGGACATCGACCGGGCCTGGGAGGCGCTCAGGGAGGCCGCGCGGCCGCGCATCCACACCTTCCTGGCCACCTCCGACATCCACATGAAGTTCAAGCTGCAGAAGACCCGGGGCGAGGTGCTGGTGATGGCCCGGGAGGCCGTGCGGCGGGCCAAGGGCCACACCGCCGACGTGGAGTTCAGCGCCGAGGACGCCACCCGCAGCGACCTGGACTTCCTGTGCGAAGTGGTGGCCGCGGCCCTGGAGGAGGGGGCCACGGTGATCAACATCCCCGACACGGTGGGCTACACCGTGCCCGAGGAATACGGCGAGCTGCTGCGCAGCCTGCGCCAGCGGGTGCCGGCCCTCGAACAGGCGGTGCTCAGCGTGCACTGCCACAACGACCTGGGCCTGGGGGTGGCCAACACCCTGGCCGCCATCGAGGCGGGCGCCCGGCAGGTGGAGTGCACCATCAACGGCATCGGCGAGCGGGCCGGCAACGCCTCCCTGGAGGAGGTGGTCATGGCCCTGCGGGTGCGCCGCGACCGGCTGGCCTTCGACACCCGGGTGGTCACCCCCGAGCTCTTCCGCACCAGCCAGCTGCTGTCGCACATCACCGGGGTGCAGGTGCAGCCGAACAAGGCCGTGGTGGGCAAGAACGCCTTCTCCCACGAGGCC
Source organism: Holophaga sp. (assembly GCA_031292735.1). The sequence goes on along the minus strand of JARLGP010000147.1, from coordinate 1,907 downwards.
GGGATCCACCAGCACGGGGTCATGGCCAGCCCCACCACCTACGAGATCATGACCCCCGAAAGCGTGGGGGTGAAGACCTCCAGCCTGGTGCTGGGCAAGCACAGCGGCCGCCACGCCCTGGACCAGCGCTTCAAGGAGCTGGGCTTCGAACTGGCCCCCGAGGTGCTGGCCCAGGCCTACCTGATGTTCACCCGGCTGGCCGACCAGAAGAAGGAGATCTTCGACGAGGACCTGGTGGCCCTGGTCAACGACGGCCTCACCGACGGCGCCGACACCTACCAGCTGCGGGCGGTGCAGGCCACGGCCGGCACCCACTCCATCGCCACCGCCCTGGTGATCCTGTTCGACGGGGAGAAGGAGATCACCGAGACCGCCTCCGGCGACGGCCCGGTGAACGCGGTGTTCGAAGCCATCAACCGGATCACCGGCTTCCAGGGCGAGCTGCTGGACTACCGCCTGGCCTCGGTCACCGGCGGTGCCGACGCCCTGGGCGAGGTGTTCCTGCGGGTGCGCTTCCCGGAGGGCACGTTCTCCGGCAAGGCCGCCAGCACCGACATCGTCGGCAGCAGCGCCCAGGCCTATCTGAAAGCGGTCAACAAGGCCACCCAGCGGGTCCGCGCCGCCGACCCCAGCATCAACGCCTGAAAGGAACCCTCATGCGCGCATCCATCGCAGTGCTGCCCGGCGACGGCATCGGGCCGGAAGTGACCCGGGAAGCCGTCGCCTGCCTGGGCCAGGTGGCCCAGCGGTACGGCCACGATTTCGAATTCCAAAGCTACCCGGTGGGCGGCGCCGCCCTGGACGCCACCGGGGTGCCGCTGCCGCCCTCCACCCTGGAGGCCTGCCTGGCCTCGGACGCGGTGCTGCTGGGGGCCGTGGGCGACCCCCGGCACGACAAGCAGCCGTCCGGGCTCAAGCCGGAAAGCGGCCTGCTGGCCCTGCGCCAGGGGCTGGGCGCCTTCGCCAACCTGCGGCCCGCCGCCCTGCACCCGGCCCTGGCCAGCTCCTCGCCCCTGAAGGAGGAGATCGTGCGCGGCACCGACCTGATGCTGGTGCGGGAACTGGCCGGCGGCCTCTATTTCGGCGAGCCGCGCAGCCTGGACCAGGACCGCGGGGTGAACACCTTGCCCTACACCCGGTTCGAGGTGGAGCGCATCGCCCGGTGCGCCTTCGACCTGGCCCGGCTGCGCCGGCGCAAGGTCACCAGCGTGGACAAGGCCAACGTGCTGGAGGCCAGCCAGCTCTGGCGCCGGGTGGTGATCGAGGTGGCCGCGGGCTATCCGGACGTGGCCCTGGACCACCTGTACGTGGACGCCTGCGCCATGGCCCTGGTCACCCGGCCCAGCAGCTTCGACGTGATCCTCACCGACAACCTGTTCGGCGACATCCTCAGCGACGAGGCCTCGGTGCTCACCGGCAGCATGGGCATGCTGCCCAGCGCCAGCCTGGGCGGCAAGGTCGGCCTCTACGAACCGGTGCACGGCTCGGCCCCCGACCTGGCCGGGCGCGACCTGGCCAATCCGGTGGGCGCCATCGGCAGCGCGGCCATGCTGCTGCGCCACAGCCTGGGCCTGGAAAAGGAGGCCGCCGCCCTGGAGGCGGCCATCGCCTCGGTGCTGGACCAGGGCTTCGGCACCGCCGACCTGGCCTGCCAGCCGGCCCGGGTGGGCACCCGGGGCATGGGGGAGGCCATCCGCCAGTGCCTGGCCAAGGCGGCCGGCAAGGACGCTCCCGCCGGCAGCGGTGGCTGCTGCTGCGAGGTGTCGGCATGAGCCGCTCCACCCTCTACGACAAGCTCTGGGATAGCCACGTGGTGGAAGCGCGGGGGGACGGCGCGGCCCTCCTCTACATCGATCGCCACCTGGTGCACGAGGTGACCAGCCCCCAGGCCTTCGAGGGGCTGCAGC
>JARLGP010000146.1 GCA_031292735.1 Holophaga sp. | reverse complement strand
TCCCCCGGCGCCAGCGCGGCCGCCGCCAGCGCGGGCAGCGCGCGCAGGGTGGCCAGCACGGTCCGGCAGCCGGGGCAGTTGAACAGGTGGGCGCGGATCTTGAGGAATGCGGCCAGCGGAAGGATGCCGTCCCGGTAGTCCGAAAGGGCGGCGACCGTGTCTTCGCAGGTGAACGGCGCGCCCATCAGCGTCTCCCCGACATGAACGCATCCAGGATGCCCCGGAGCCCCAGGCGGGCCCGGTGCAGCCGCTGGCGGACCAGCCCCCTGCTGATGCCCAGCGCGTGGGCCACTTCGTTGGTGTCCATTCCTTCCAAGTCCCTCAAAATGAAGACCGCCCTCTGTTCATCGGACAACTGGTTCAACCCCTCCCGGATCTTGGCCCGCACCTGATCGGATTCCACCGAGACCAGGGCCAGCGCGTCCTGGCTCCAGTCGCGCATCTTCTCGGTATTAATGAGATGCCCGTCAGGGGAAAAACGTGGCATGAAATCTTCGATGTTGTCTTCCCGCCGGCGGATTCGTGACCGGCGCAACATCAAGGCTTCGTTGATGCAGATCCGGTAGGCCCAGGTGGAGAACTTGCTCTTGCCCTGGAACCGCGGCAGCTCGCTATGGATGCTCATCAGGGCTTCCTGGAGGGCGTCCTGGGTGTCCAGGGTGTCCTGCAGGATCCGGTGGATGCCGGCATAGAAAAGGCCAAGATAGGGGCCCACAAGGCTGCTGAAGGCATCGCCATCCCCCTGCTGGGATCTGGTTATGAGTTCGCTTTCAAGGACGGCATTCATGGGCATGGCCTGATCTTGGGGCGGGGGAGGGCGTATGGCTGAGGGGGGTTCCGTACTCGGACCAGGGACTCGCAGTCCACCATTTCCCTGGAAGGAGTGTGACGATTTCCGGACCGTTGAACAAGCCAAGAGCGAGTCGTGGTGCCCGTTTGGCCCTTCTCTTGGCCGCCGTGAAGCCTGGGCCGGGCTGGTCCGGAGGCGCCGAACCCGCGCAACAGATACTTGCAAACGGAAGCCTTCTGGCCATCCTAGGAATGAATGACCACCCCCCCTTCTCATCCCCCCAAGGCCAATCCACCCGCGGCCCGCCCCGTCCCCCCCGGGGCGGCGGGCATTGGCATGAACAAGGAGCAGAGCGCTGAACTGCTGGTGGACCTGCTGCATGCCCAGCGGCAGATCTCCAGCCTCACCCAGGAGCAGGCCGAGCTGAAGACCAGCCTGGCCCGGCGCAGCCACCAGATGAGCGTGCTGCAGCGGGTGGCCGAGATCCTGGCGGCCACCCCCAAGGCCGCCCAGGTGGCGGGGGTGGTGCTGGACGTGTTCGTCCAGGAGTTCGGCGCCAAGAAGTGCGTGGTCTGGATCCTGGAGGATTCCGGGGCCACCTACCAGCCCCGGGCCGGCCACGGGCTGCCCCGGGCCGAATGGGGCAGGTTCCACCTGCCCGCCCCCAACGCGTTCCCCACCGCGCCGCTCGTGCTGTTCCAGGACCAGTGGCTGGAGCCGGCGGTGCACGGCGGCCTGCTGGACCCGTTGTCCACCCCGGGGGCCCCCGACCTCTACTTCGTGCCCTTCGAGAACCAGCTGCTGCTCATGGGCTTCGCCATCATCGGGCTGGAGACCGGACGGGTGCTGGAGGCCGACGAGAACACCCTCACCATCCTCGAACGCCAGGTGGCCGTGAGCATCTACAACGCCTGGCTGTTCCGCGACCTGGCCGAACAGCGCGACGTGCTGCGCACCCAGACCGCCGAACTGGAGCGGGCCAACGCCGCCCTGCTGGAGGCCGACCGCTTCCGCAGCGAGTTCCTGGCGCTCACCAGCCACGAGCTGCGCACCCCGCTCACCGGCATCCTGGGCTTCACCCGCCTGGTGCTGGACGGCCTGTACGAGGACGAGGAGGACATGCGCCAGATGCTGGCGGACAGCTACGCGTCCGGCAAGCACCTGCTGGAGCTGCTCAACGACATCCTCGACCTGGCCAAGATCGAATGCGGCCGGATGCAGATCGAGGTGGGCGCCCACAGCCTGGGCCCCCTGCTGGACGAGGTGAAGAGCATCGTCGCGGCCTACCCGCGCAAGCCCGGGGTCGAGCTGGTCTGGCCCGGGGACCTGGCCTCCGTGCCCGAGGTGCTGGTGGACGAGGGCCGGCTCAAGCAGGTGCTGCTGAACGTGGTCTCCAACGCCCTCAAGTTCACCAAGGTCGGCAGCGTGCGGGTGCTGGTGGAGCGCGGCATCGGCGAAGTCTCGATCCTGGTGGTGGACACCGGCATCGGCGTCAGCCCGGAGACCAAGGCCCACCTGTTCCAGAAATTCGTCCAGGCGGAAGGGGGCCACGCCCGGGAGTACGGCGGAACCGGGCTGGGTCTGGTAATCTGCAAGCACCTGATGGAAATGATGAACGGCACCGTCCAGCTCAGCAGCGAGGGGGAGGGTAAAGGCACCACGCTCACCATTTCGGTGCCAATCTCTTGATTGCGGGGGATTCCATGGAACGGATCGAGTGTGTGGTGATCGGGGCCGGGGTGGTGGGGCTGGCCCTGGCCCGGGAGCTGGCCATGGCCGGGCGGGAAGTGATCCTCCTGGAGGCCGAGGACCGGTTCGGCACCGGCACCAGTTCGCGCAACAGCGAAGTGGTCCACGCCGGCATCTACTACCCCGCAGGCACCCTCAAGGCGCGGCTCTGCCCCGAGGGCAACCGGGTCCTGTACCAGTACTGCGAGGCCAGGCACATCGGCCACCGGCGCTGCGGCAAGCTGATCGTGGCGGCCAGCGCCGGCCAGCTGGACGCCCTGCGGCGGATCCAGGCCCAGGCCGCCGCCAACGGCGTGCCGGACATGGAATGGCTGGAAGGGGAACAGGCCGTCGCCATGGAACCCGCCCTGCACTGCGTGGCGGCCCTGTTCTCCCGTTCCACCGGCATCATCGACAGCCACGGGCTGATGCAGGCCCTGCTGCTGGACGCCGAGGAGCACGGCGCCGCCGTGGTGTTCCGCAGCCCGGTCACCGGCGGCGCGGCGGCGGATGGCGCGGTGCTGCTGGATGTGGGCGGCGAAGAGCCCATGCAGATCCTGGCCTCCCACGTGTTCAACTGCGCCGGGCTCGGGGCCCATGACGTGGCCTGCGCCTTCCGCGGCGTTCCGCCCCAGGCCATCCCGCCGGTCCACTACGCCAAGGGCAACTACTACACCCTCGCCGGCGCCGCGCCGTTCTCCAGGCTGGTCTACCCGGTGCCCGAAGCGGCCGGGCTGGGCGTGCACCTCACCCTCGACCTGGGCGGGCAGGCTCGATTCGGTCCCGACGTGGAGTGGGTGAAGGAGATCAACTACGAGGTGGACCCGGCCCGCGCCGACGGCTTCTACGCCGCCATCCGGCGCTACTGGCCCGGCCTGGCCGACGGCAGCCTGCAGCCGGCCTACTCCGGCATCCGGCCCAAGCTGCAGGGCCCCGGCGATCCCGCCCGGGATTTCCTCATCCAGGGCGAGGCCGAACACGGCATCAAGGGCCTGTGGAACCTGCTGGGGATCGAATCGCCCGGACTGACGGCATGCCTGGTCCTGGCCCGGCTGGTGGCGGCCCAGGCCGGCCTGCGGGTGCCCGCCTGACCGGGTTGCCCTTGTCCGGGAGCCGCCGGCCTCGTAGGCTTTGACGATGCACACTAAGTTCCGCGCCATCGGATTGTCTCTGGCCGCCCTGCTGGGCGCGTCCCTGCGCGGGGACGAAGGGATGTGGACCTTCGACAACCTGCCTGCCGCGAAGATCCAGGCCAAGTACGGGTTCGCCCCGGACGCGGCCTGGCTGGAACACGCGCGGCTGGCCGCCCTGCGCCTGCCCGGCGGCAGCGGCGCCTTCATCAGCGCCGACGGCCTGGTGCTCACCAACCACCACGTGGCCCACAGCTGGATCGAGAAGATCGCCGACGCCGGCCACGACTACGTGCGGGACGGCTTCATCGCCGGGGACCGGTCCCGCGAGCTGCCGGTGCCGGGGCTGGAGGTGCGCACCCTCATGGCCATGGAGAACGTCACCGCCGCCCTGGCGCAGGCGGTGCGGCCATCGTCCACCGACGCCCAGGCCGACCGGGCCCGCAAGGAGGCCCTGGCCCGGCTGGTCCAGGCCGCGGAGACCCGCACCGGGCTCGCCAGCGAGCCGGTCACCCTGTACCACGGCGGCGAGACCTGGATCTACAGCTACCAGGTGCACAGCGACGTGCGCCTGGTCCTGGCCCCCGAGTACGACATCGCCGCCTTCGGCCACGACTGGGACAACTTCACCTTCCCCCGGCACGACCTGGACTTCACCCTGTTCCGGGTCTACGAGCACGGCGCGCCCTACCACCCCAGCCACTTCCTCCGGTGGTCCCGCACCGGGCTCCAGTCCGGCGACCTCACCTTCGTGGTGGGCCATCCCGGGCGCACCTCCCGGCTGGACACCCTGGCCCAGATGGAGGCCGTGCGCGACGTCCTGGATCCGTTCCGGCTGCGCAGCCTCGATCGCACCCGCAAGGCCCTGCACGCCTTCGCCGCCCGGGGGCCGGAGCAGGCCCGGCTGGTGTCGGCCCAGCTGCTGAGTCTCGAGAACTCCTACAAGATCTGCCAGAACGAGCTGGCCGGGCTGCACGATCCGGTGGCCATGGCCCGGGTGGCCGAGGCCGAGCGCCAGCTCCGGGTCAAGGTGGCCCAGGAGCCTCGGCTGCAGGCCAGCACCGGCCAGAGCTGGACCAAGGTCCAGCAGGCGGTCCAGTCCCGCTGCGCCATCGTCCGGGAGAGCGCCATGCTGGACGGCCGCGGCAGCCGGGCGCTGGCCTTCGCCCTGGGGCTGGCGCGCTGGAAGGCCGAGGCGGCCAGGCCCGTGGCCCGGCGGGCGCTCGGCTACCGCACCGCCCGGGACCTGGACAATCTCAAGGCCAGCCTGGCCTTTTCCGACCGCCTGGACCCCGGGGTGGAGCAGGCCGGCTTGGCCCAGGGCTTGCAGGAGGCCCTGGACGAACTGGGCCCGGCCCACCCCATCGTGGCCCTCCTGCTGGACGGCAGCGCCCCCCGGGAGCGGGCCGAGGCCCTGGTGCGCGGCACCCGGCTGCTGGACCCCGCCGCCCGGGCCGCCCTGGCCCAGGCCGCCCCTGGCGCGGTGCTGACCAGCGCCGATCCCATGGTGGCCCTGGCCCGCCGGATCGTGCAACTGGCCCGCCCCTACCGGCGCCAGAACGAGGAGGCCGACACCGCGATCGCCGAAGCCGGCGCCCGCATCAACCAGGCCCGGTTCGCCGTGACCGGCAAGGCCGACTACCCCGACGCCAGCTTCACCCTGCGGATCAGCTACGGCTGCGTGGAGAGCTGCCCCGGCAACGGCACCCTGATCCAGCCCTTCACCACCTTCGGCGGGCTGTACGACCGGGCCGACGGCTGGGGCCCGGAGGTGGAGAACCATTCCTGGGCGTTGCCGTCCCGCTGGCGCGCCCGGCGCGCCGCCCTCGACCCCGCCACCCCGCTCAATTTCATCTCCAGCAACGACATCATCGGCGGCAACTCCGGCTCCCCGGTGCTGGACCGCCGGGGCGAGCTGGCCGGCCTGGTGTTCGACGGCAACATCGCCACGGTATCCGGCCGGTTCTACTACGACCCCCGGGCCAACCGCAGCGTGTCGGTGGACAGCCGGGCCATCCTGGCGGCCCTGGACAAAGTCTACGAGGTCCCCGCCCTGGTCCAGGAGATCCTGGCGCCGGATCCGGCCGGGCCCCATCCTGCTATCGTTGGTCCCTAGCACCGCGGGAGGTAGCCCATGACCCACAGGACATCCGGCAGCAGGTTCCGGTTCATCGTGCCGGCGCTGCTATGCGCCTTCGGCCTCGGGCTTTCGGCCCAGGGCGGGCCCCAGCTCCTGAAGCCCGGGGCCCAGGCCCCCGAGCTGGTCGCCGAGGCCGATGGCGGAGGCACCTTGAGCCTTTCCAGCCAGCGGGGCAAGGTGGTGGTCCTGGATTTCTGGGCCACCTGGTGCCCCCCGTGCCAGAGGTCCATGCCCCACCTGGAGTCCGTGGCCAAGGCCGTGGCCGGCCAGAACGTGGCGATCCTGGGCATCTGCGTGTGGGACCAGCGTTCCGCCTATGACGTCTGGGTGCGGCAGCATCGCGCCAGCCTCAGCTTCAAGCTCGGCTTCGACCCCGCCGGGCACGGCCCCGCGAACCTCGCCGCGCAGTACAACGTCACCGGCATCCCCACCACCTACGTCATCGACCCCCAGGGCCGGGTGGCCGAAACCATCGTCGGCTACCATGACGGCGACACCCGCCTGGAGGCCGCCCTGCGCAAGCTCGGGGTCAGGATCCGCTGAGTCCGGGCGGATGCCTGCCCGCGACAACCAGCGCTTGACCCTGCCTGCAAAGCGCGGCAAACTATCCGTTCAGCCGGCAACGGCTTGGGCCCATAGCTCAGCTGGTTAGAGCACCTCCCTTTTAAGGAGATTGTCGCCGGTTCGAGTCCGGCTGGGCTCACCACTTCACCTGCTACCGTTCACCCGCACCACGTCACCGCAAGGCCAGACCCGAATTTCCCACACCCGTGGGGCTATCGTCTAGGGGTCAGGACACCGCCCTTTCACGGCGGTAACACGGGTTCAAATCCCGTTAGCCCTACCAAACAACCCTCTGAGAAATCAGGGGGTTTCTTGTATATAGGCGGCATTGTCGATGCTCAAAATGGCCCCGTGCTCAAACGGTGCTCAAAAGGCGGTGCTGGAAGCCAGTGGCGGGCGGTGGGCATGTGTGGAATTTACCCACCCATAACACGGCACGGTCCAAGGGCTGATTTCGTTCCGATCCCTCAGCCCAGCAGCCGCACCAGCACCCCGGCCACGGGCACAGCCAGCAGGATCCAGCAGCACCCCATGAACCGGCCCACTTTCCTTTGCCGGCCACTTCGGGACAGCGGGATGCCGATCTTCCGGGACAGCCGGGCCTGGGCCTGCGAGACGCCCAGGGCGCGGCGCCAGGAAAAGGACAGGCCAGGGATGCCACGGCGGCGACTCATGAAGGCTCCAGGGGATGCCAGGATTCTACTCCCCCATCTGGTGCACCAGGGGCCCGATACCTGGGCGGGGTGCCTTTCGGCGTGGTCTCCTGATACTTGACATTGGGCAATATTGGGCTATATTCGAAACATGGCCAAGGTTCTCCTCACCCCCGAAGCGCAGGTCGAATTCCAAGCCCTCCCCCGGACCATGCGGGCGCGGGTGCAGACGGTGGTCAACCGCCTGGAGAACTGGCCGGAGGTGTCGGGGGTGAAGTGGCTGAAATACGACTGGACCGGCTACGCACGGATCCGCATCGGCGACTGGCGGGTGGTTTTCACCTTCGCGGCCCCGGACGTGATCGTGGTTCGGATCCTCAACCGCCGCGATGTTTACGAGGACTAGGAGGAGACGATGAACACTGCAACCATCATGATTCACGGCGAAGAATTCGTTGTGATCCCCAAGAACGAATACGACCGCCTTCGGGGCGTTCCGGAAGGATCTGTTGAGGCCCGCCCGTTCATGGCCAAGGTGATCGGGGATGATCTGCGCAAGATGCGGGAGGCCGCCGGCCTTACCCAAGTGGAGCTGGCCAAACGGCTCAAACGGTCCCAGGGATTCGTTGGCGGGGCCGAAATCGGAGCGTCCCGCGTGGGTGAACGCTACATCAATGCTGTCCTGAAGGCATGCGGTCTGCCGGAGGATTGGAAAGGCTGAGTAAGCCGTCATCGGCGCGTCCTCCCAAGTAGGCCGGGTGCCAACGATAGTTGGGGATCGCTGCCAGGTCCGCCGGGTTCTCTTCGGTGTGGCCGACAATCCAGTTGTCCCACGCTATGTGTCTCACCTCCACCACAGCGGCAGGTGGATCCCGGCGGCCTTGAGGCTATCAGCCAGGGTGCGGGTGGCGATGCGTTCAGGAGCCCGCTCAGAAATTGCCGCCCCTGAGGCAGCACCGCACCCGCTCCCCAATACGCGGTACACCGTTCCCTTCCCCGTATCACCCAACCGGCGGGCCCCGGGTGACGCATGACGCAGTGCGCCGTTTGTTGCGCTGGGTGCGCCGAAACTCCCGCCTGTATTGCGAAGGGCCGTGTCCAGCGCGGTCTTGCAGGCATGGAGGTGCGTCGAAACCATTTTGTGCTGCGCCGAAATGCGGTGCGGGCCTGGGCCGTCGTACCGTTCCACCCGCCAGCCTCCGTATCACCGCCACCAGCCCCGCCGGCAAGGTCGGTCTCGATGTTGCGCATTGCGCAACCCCCTGCGCAACGTCTCGCTGCTGGTGGGTGGTAATGCGTAACCACCAGGTGGACCGTCCCGCGGCGGGTTCGGGCGCCGGGGTGGAAGCGCCTTCCACTTTTCCGGGCTCCGGGGTGTCATCCGATGACAGCCGGGGGAGATGGGCCGGTGTTGGCGGAGCGCATCTAGGCTGAAGCTGCAGTCCGGCCGGCATGTCAATTGATGGACCAATCGGGCTTGGGCACGAAGGATCTTCCTGGACCCTTCCATCAATGGATATAAAGAATGGCGGGTCGCCTTGACCCTTTCGTCGCTGCTTGAGGTGCTGCACGACCCCACCGTGGAATGGGGCAAGGGCTGGGGGCCACGGCCGTCGAGAACATTGAAGTCGGCCCCACATCAGCCCACCTTGAGCAACAGGGATGGGTTTGGAGTGGAGGGCTGAGGTTCGGTGGGCTCATCCCCAGCGGGAGGGCGGTCGCTGCGTCTGTTGCCATGGCTGGGCCTTGCGCTGCTGGCGTAGGGCCCCGGCGTTCGCCATGGTGAGTTCTTCGAGCAGCACCCCCATCTCTTCCACCAGGCCGGACAGGGCCGCCACCTGTTCTTCCAGGGCGGCGACACGAGGCTCTACGCACTGCGTAACGCCAGTGGCACGGGTCCACCCGGCCTTCTTCGCCCGGGCCCGGATAGCGCCCTCGGTGACGCCATGCTTCCCGGCGATCTCCCGGAGGCTCTGGGCTCCAGCCCGGAAGGCTTCCTGGATGGCCTCCCAGTCCGGCGGAATGGCGCCCGGGGTGCTCTCGCCCTCGGGTTGCCCGTCCGGGGCCTCCTGGGCGAAGTCTGCCGCGGGTATTGCGGGGTCCTCGCTCATGAGGCATTCCCAACCGGCCCAGTCTTGATCCAGGACGGCAAGGGCTCGTTGTCCATCTCCCTGGCCAGCTCGGCCAGCTCAGTGAGGCCCTGGGCCACAGCCGGGGTGCTGGCCTCAGAGATGATTCGAGAGACTTCCTGCCGGTGCTGTTCGTCACGGGCTTTGCCCTGCCGGGCCGTCTCGCTTTCGGGGAATCTCCACCACTGGGTGTATTCCTGCCATTCCTGCCGGGACCGGAAGGCGAAATGGGGCCAGGACCAGGGCTTGTCGAGGTAGTAGCTCCGTTCGGTCACCACGTCGGCCTCGTCAGACTCTCCGGAGAGCTGGGCCCGGGTCCATTCGGCTTCGTTCAGGGGGAACCCGTTGCGCTTCAGGAAGAGGCCGATCATGTCGGGGTCGAAATCCTGGACGGCGAGGGGGATCGGCCTTTTCGTGTAGATCGAATCATCCTCGTCCTCGCGGCTCTCGTCATGGGTCACGGTCACCACAACCCAATAGAACGGCTGTTCCCCCTCGGTTGCGGCGGGGACGACGTGGGCATACCTCGCGGTCGTCCCATCGTCCGAATGCCAGCAACCCTTGGTGCTCTGCCTGGCGCCGGGGATCCACGGCGCGGCCTGGTGGGGGGGGGGCGGTGGCCCCCCCCGCGCCCCCCCCCACCCCACCAACCCCCCGGGAACCAAAAAACAAAAATCAAACAAAATCTCTTA
>JARLGP010000145.1 GCA_031292735.1 Holophaga sp. | reverse complement strand
GGACTCGTCCCGCCGGTAGCCCTCCAGCAGGTCGGCGGCGGTGATGACGGTGGCTTCGGGGAGGTGGTTCAGCAGGTCCATGGCACCAGTCTGGGGCAACGGCTCGGGGAAAGTCCACCCTGGACCGCCGCCGGCGCCCGGCGTCCGGGCCTGGGCCTTCTCGCGTAACCATACTTGACATTTTTTCCGACCAAACGCAAAGTATGGTTCCATGATATCCAGGCCCTTCTGGCTTCAACGAATTCACCAGGCATGGGAGGAAGCTTCCATCGTCTGGCTTTGCGGAGTCCGCCGTTCTGGCAAGACCAGCCTGGCTGGTGGCCTGGATCCCGACACCGTGCTCTACCTGAATTGCGACCTGCCAGCGGTGGAGGGCATGGTCGCCGATCCGGAGTTGTTCTTCCGGTCCTGTCCCAAACCGGTGGTGGTGTTCGATGAGATCCACCAGTTGCGGGATCCTTCCAGGATCCTGAAGATCGGCGCGGACATGTTCCCGCACCTGAAGATCCTGGCCACCGGTTCATCCACGCTGGCCGCAAGCCGGAAGTTCCGGGATACCCTGACCGGCCGCAAGCGCACCATCCACCTCCTCCCCGTACTGGCTTCCGAGCTCTCTTCCTTTGGCGGCACATCCCTGCCCCAGAGGCTCTTCCTCGGCGGCCTGCCGCCCGTGCTGCTGGCTGGGCAGAAACAACCGGCGTTCTTCCGGGACTGGATGGATTCGTTCTTCGCGCGGGATATCCAGAAGCTGTTCGGCTTCCGTGACATGAACCGGTTCAATGCCCTGTTTGAATTTGTCCTGCGCCAAAGCGGCGGACAGTTGGGGATCTCCCAGACCGCCGCGGCCCTCGGCATTTCCCGGCCCACGGTGGAAAGCCACCTCACCGCGCTGGAGATCACCCATGCCCTCACCCTGGTCCGGCCGTTCCATGGCCAGTTGCAAAGCGAATTGGTGAAGATGCCCAAGGCCTATGCCTTCGACACCGGGTTCGTGAGCTTCGCCCGGGGCTGGGATCCGCTGCGTCCAGAGGATCTCGGAATACTTTGGGAGCACTTGGTGCTGGAACAACTCCAGGCCCGTTTCCCGGACCTGCCCGTCCAATACTGGCGGGACAAGGCGGGCAGGGAAGTGGATTTTCTGCTGGTCCACGGCCGGGACCGGGTGGATGCCATCGAATGCAAGTGGGATCCGGCTGCATTGGACCCACGCGGCTTGAAGGTGTTCCGGGAGCAGTACCCGGCCGGCCGTAACTTCCTGGTCACCCCTTCCGGCCTCCCGGCCCACGTCAGGCGGTTCGGAACCCTCGAGGTGCGGGTCTGCGGACTGGACGGGCTGGGCGAACCCTGAACCGGGTTCAGCTCACCAGGGTGCCCACCACGTCCCCGCGCACCGCGGCCAGCAGGTTGCCCGGCTCCATCATGTTGAACACCAGGATGGGCAGGCGGTTCTCCCGGCAGAGGGCGATGGCGGCGGCGTCCATGACCCGCAGGTTCTGCTCCAGCACCTCCTGGAAGGTGATCGTTTCGTACTTGGTGGCGGTGGGGTCGGTCTTGGGGTCGGCGGTGTAGATGCCGTCCACGTTGGTGGCCTTCATCACCACTTCGGCGTTGATCTCGTTGGCGCGCAGGGCGGCGGCCGTGTCGGTGGAGAAGTACGGGTTGCCGGTGCCGGCCCCGAAGATCACCACCCTGCCCTTTTCCATGTGCCGCATGGCCCGGCGCCGGATGTAGCTTTCGGCCACCTTGGGCAGGTCGATGCCGGACATCACCCGGGTCACCACGCCCTTCTGCTCCAGGGCGTCCTGCAGGGCCAGGGCGTTGATCATGGTGGCCAGCATGCCCATGTGGTCGGCCGTGACCCGGTCCATGCCCTTGGTGGCCCCGGCCACCCCGCGGAAGATGTTGCCGCCCCCGATCACCAGCCCCACTTCCACCCCGAGCCCCTGGATCGTCTTCACCTGGTCCGCGATCAGGTTGACCACCGCGGGATCAATGCCATGGCCCTGGTCGCCGATGAGGGCTTCCCCCGAGAGCTTTAACATGATGCGTTTATACTTCATAGGTACTCCGGAAAAACCGGCTGGGGCCGGTTTGGGAAAACGCCCCCGGGGCGGTGATGCTCCGGGGGCGTGCAGGCTTCTGGGATGCTGGCTGGGAGCGGCAGTGCGTTCAGGATGGGCCGGAAGAGGCCTGGGCCAGGATGCGGGCCAGGGAGCGCTGGATGTGCTCGTTGACCCGGTGCTGGCTGGCGGTGAAGGCTGCGCGGATGGCGTTCTTCACCGCGCGGGCGTTGCTGCGGCCATGGCCGATGATGGTGATGCCCTTGACCCCCAGCAGCGGGGCCCCGCCGTATTCGGCGTAGTCCAGCTTCTGCTTGAAGCGCCGCAGGGCGGGCAGGGCGAGGAAACCGCCCAGCTTGGTGTACCAGCTGTCCATGAAGGCGGCGGTGAGGCCGTTGATGAGCCCTTCAGCCAGCGCCTCGGAGGACTTGAGGATGGCGTTGCCGACGAACCCGTCGCAGGCGATCACGTCGAACTTGCCGTTCCAGATGTCCCGGCCCTCGGCGTTGCCCAGGAAGTTCAGGTCCACGTCGCGCAGCGCCTGGGCGGCCTCCTTGGTGGTGGCCGACCCCTTGCCGTCTTCCTCGCCGACGCTGAGCACGCCCACCCGGGGCTGTTCCAGGCCCAGCACTTCCTCCGCGTACACGGAGCCCATCACCGCGAACTGGGCGATGTTCTCGGGCCGGCAGCCGACGTTGGCGCCCACATCGAGAAGTACGGTCGGGCGCCCGGTCATGTTGGGCATGACCGAGGCCAGGCAGGGGCGATCCACCCCCGGCAGAACACCCATCTCCTTCATGGAGGCGACCATGGCGGCGCCGGTGTGGCCCATGCTCACCAGGCCATCGGCTTGGCCGTCGCGCACCAGTTGGGCCGCGAGCCGGATGGAGGCGTCCTTCTTGTCCTTGAGGATGATGGTGGCCCGATCGTCCATGGTCACCACGGTGGCCGAGTGGACGATCTGGGTCCGCTCGAGCATCTGCCCGGACAGGCCTATCTGTTTCAGGATGGGTGCCATCCGTTTCTCGTCCCCCACCAGGTAGAGGAAGAGTTCCGGATGGGCGGTCAAGGCTTCCCGGGCACCCTCAAGAATGGCCAGGGGGGCGTGGTCGCCTCCCATGACATCCAATGCGATTCGGTATCCGGATGGGGCGTCCACCCTGCCCTCAGACCGTCTGCTCGACGCGCAACGCCGCTTTCCCTCGATAGAAGCCGCAGGAAGGGCAGACCCGGTGGGGCATCCTGGAGGCGCCGCAGTTGGGGCAGGTGCTGGCGCTCATCACGTCCAGGGAATCGTGGGTGCGGCGGCGGTCGCGGCGAGCACGGGAGTGGCGTCGTTTGGGATTCGGCATGGGAAACTCCTCAGGGGATTAAGTCGGGGGGGATACCGGACACTTAGACTTCAGGACCGGGTTCGGCGCCAAGGTCGGCGTCCTTGAGGTTCAACTTCAGGCCCACCAGGGCCTTGGCCAGCGCGCTCGGCTCTTTGTTCAGTTCCAGCCGGCAGGCGCAGCGGCCCTTGTTCAGGTTCTTGCCGCACTGGGGACAAAGCCCTTCGCAGGCTTCGCGGCAAAGCGGGTGCATGGGGGCCTGGAGCTGGAACTGCTCGCGCACCAGGGCCTCCTCGTCCAGCATGGTTTCCGGGAAGAACACCACGTCCAGATCCTGGGTGCCCAGGCTGTGGGCGCCGCGCACCACCAGATCGGGATCCTTGCTGCCCAGGAACTGGCTGTCCACGGTCAGCGGCAGGTCCAGGGGTTCCAGGCAGCGGGAGCAGGTGCCCTCCCAGACCGCCTCGCCCTTGACCTCCATGAAGAAGTCCGCGCCGGAGGCCATCACCAGCATCCGCCAGGTGACGCCGCGCAGGGCGTTGCCGTCCCCCATGGGCAGGGCGCCCAGGGAGCCTTCGAGCCGAAGCCCGTCGGGGGGCAGCTGGGTGAGATCGATCATGGTGTCGCGCCTTTGGCCGGTGCCGGTGCCGCGCCCGGCGTCGCGCCCGGCGTCGCTCCGGCGGCACCGGGCGTCTGGCTGTTCTGGTCGTCGGACATCCTGCCGGGCTGGCGGCTGAAGGGCGGGAAGGCTGGATTGAGGCCGGGGTCGCCCTGGCACTTCAGCACGTAGTTCCCCTTGCTGGCGGTGGCCTCGAAGGGGTTCTGCCAGGGGTCCTTGGTGGGCACATTGGGCGGAACCAGGTTCTCTTTGACCAGGGGAGAGCTGGCGTCGATCATGCTCTCGTAGGTGGTGAGGTTCGGGTACACGCCGTGCTGGATGAAGTATTGATCCAGCCCCTCGCCCACGATCCGGAGCGTGTCCTGGGCCTTGAGATACTTGGCCTGGGTGGAATATTTGTTGTACTGCTTGAACCCCAGGGTGGCGATCACCGCGATGATCATCATCGCCACGAGCAGTTCGAGGAGCGAAAATCCTGTTTGGCGGTTCTGGCGCATGGCTGTCGTCCGCGAAGGAAGGGTTGGGGAGAGGTAGCTTCGAGTGCCCGGACGTTTCCGTCCAAGCATCCCAGTGTGCCATAAGGAAATGATCTTACAAGAAATCATTGGCGGAATCACCCCTGAGTTGTGCCTCCGGCGTTCCGACCGCCGGGAATTCGTCGGGCCAGGGGAACTGCGCCGGAAGGGTTTCCTTACCTCCCATCTCTTGAAGCCAATAACGATAGGCTCTGAAACTCATGCCCAGCAGGCGGGCTGCCCGGGTACGGTTGCCATCGGCCCGCACCAGCGCCTGGGCCATGAAATGTCCTTTGAGGGCAGCCAGATAGGCCTCCAGGTCGAAGCCCTCCGGGGGAATCTCCAGGGTCGGCGCCGATGCCGCCGGGGCCTGGCCGACGCCCAGGACGTTGTCGGGGAACAGCTCCTTGCCGATGGGCCCGCCCGCATTCAAGGCAACGCAACGTTCCATGAGATTTTCAAGCTCGCGCACATTGCCCTGGAACCGGTAGTGGCGAAGCACCTCCAGGGCGTCTTCCGCCAGGGTCATGGGGGGCTTGTTCAGTTTCCGGCAGAACCGGCCGAGGAAATGCTCGGCGAGCACCGGCAGGTCCTCCTGGCGCTCGCGCAGGGGCGGCAGTTCCAGGTGCAGGATGTTCAGGCGGAAGAACAGGTCCTGGCGGAACTGGCCGCGCTCGGCCCGGGCCCGCAGATCCCGGTTGCTGGCGCCGATCACCCGGGCGTCCACCGGCCGCTCCTCGTTGGCGCCCAGGCGCCGGATCCGGCGCTCCTGGAGCACCCGCAGCAGCTTCACCTGGAGCGGCAGCGGGATCTCCCCGATCTCGTCCAGGAAGATCACCCCGCCCTCCGCCTCCTCGAACAGCCCGCGTTTCATGCCCACCGCCCCGGTGAAGGCGCCCCGCTCGTAG
>JARLGP010000144.1 GCA_031292735.1 Holophaga sp. | reverse complement strand
GCCGTCGCCGAAGCTCCAGCTGTAGCTGAGGGTGGCGCTGGCCGAGCTGTCCTTGCCGGTGCCGGAGAAGGCCACCGTGGTGCCGCTGGCCACGGTGATATTGGCCGCCGGGCTGGCGATGGTGGCGGTGAGGGTGTTGCGCGGGGCCGGGGTGACGGTGACGGTGCGGGTGGCGCTGGCGGAGACCCCGGTGCTGTCGGTGACGGTGAGGATCACCGGGTAGGCGACGCTGGCGGTGCCGCGGTTGCTGAAGGCGTGGCTGGCGCTGGCGCCGGCGGCGCTGGCGCCGTCGCCGAAGCTCCAGCTGTAGCTGAGGGTGGCGCTGGCCGAGCTGTCCTTGCCGGTGCCGGAGAAGGCCACCGTGGTGCCGCTGGCCACGGTGATATTGGCCGCCGGGCTGGCGATGGTGGCGGCGAGGGTGTTGCGCGGGGCCGGGGTGACGGTGATGGTGCGGGTGGCGCTGGCGGAGACCCCGGTGCTGTCGGTGACGGTAAGGGTGACGGTGTCGGTGGCGCTGGCCGTGCCGAGGTTGCTGAAGGTGTGGCTGGGAGCGGCGCCGGCGGCGCTGGCGCCGTCGCCGAAACGCCAGTTGTAGCCGAGGGTGGCGCTGGTGGAGCTGTCGGTGGCGGTGCCGCTGAAGCCGACGGTGGCGCCGGAGGCCACGGTCTCGTTCACCGAGGGCGCGGCGATGGCGGCGGTCACCTTGTTGGCCGAGCCCGCCTTCCAGTTGTTCACCAGGGCCTGGGCGTCCACGCTGCCCAGGCCGGTGACCTGGCTGTAGCCGGTGCCGCAGCTGAAGCCGCCGGCGCCCGGAACGCTGTTGTTCCCGCTGAGGACGTCGTGGAACACCGCGGGGCCGGTGCCCTTGTACTGGGCGTTGCCCATCTGGTAGAGCACCAGGTTGGCGTTGCCCTGGCGCTGGCCGGTCTTCTGCACCACCAGGGCCATGAGCCCGGCAAAGGCCGGGGCGGCGCAGGAGGTTCCTCCCACCGCGCCGAGGCTGCCCCCGGACTGGATCAGGTAGGCGTCGTGGCCGGCGGCGCTCAGCGCCACGTCCGGCACGTCCCGGCGCCCGTCGCCGGGCACCCCGGGGGCCACCTGCCAGGCGGGCTTGGCGTAGACCGAGGAGGCGCCGCCGCCGGTGGCCCATAGCCCCGCGCCGCCGCTGACCGTGCCGCTTTCGTTCCATGCCTTTTCCGGGATGTAGCCCAGGGCCGAGGACTGGTCCGCGGCGTTGCCGGCGGCCCAGTAGCTGCCGCTGCCCTCGTTGAATTCGGTGCCGCCCACGCAGACGTTGTAGGGGGTGGAGGCCAGGCCGTTGACGCCCTGGCCCGAGCCGGAGCTGGCGGAACCTTCGCTGCAGCCCGCGGCGCCGCTGTCCCCGGAGGCCACCAGGGCGGTGATGCCCTGGGCGGCGGCCTGGGCCCACAGGTTGTTGTAGAAGCTGTTCTCGGTCTTGCCCATGCTGGCTTCGCACTGGCCGAAGCTGGTGCTCATCACCGCCGCCAGGTTGTGGTCCACGATGTACTGGGCCGACAGGTCCACCCCGTCGGTGCTGGCGGTGGACCGGGAGATCACGAACTTGACGGTGGCGTTCCGGGCCACGGCGCCGGCCCATTCCACGTCCAGGTCCGCTTCCACGTCCTCGTCGGCGCCCAGGTCGCCGGGATCGGCGCCGTTGACGATGAAGGTCGGGGCGTTGGCCGGCAGCCCGAACTGGCTGCGGAAGGTGGTGATGTCGCCGAGCGCGGGGTGGGTGCGGCCGACGATGGCGATGGTGACGCCGGTCCCGGTGATGCCGGCGTTGTACAGGGGCTTCAGGTCGTAGATGGCGGCGAAATCGCCCGGGGACAGGTAGTGGCCGCCGCTGCCGGTGGTGAACAGGCCCGTGGCCGGCGGGAGGTGGCTCATGGCCTTGCGCGGCAGGTTGTGCAGCGACACCACCCCCTGGACCAGGTCGGCCAGGGCGCCGGGGATGGACGGTTCGACGGCGTTGGCGTGGAAGGCCTTTCCTTCCTTCCGGTAATCCAGGATGAGGGTCTGGAAGGCCTGTTCCACCTGCCGCACATTGCCGTTGAACACGATGGCGGTGCGGCCCGCGCTCACCGCCTCCACGGCGAAGCCGTTCTCCCGGAGCCAGGCCGACACCGTGTCCAGGTCCTGCTGGGCCGGGCCGAACTGGGCGCCGAAGGCCTCCGGGGTGAGCCACTGGTGGTAGTGCGGCGAGGCGGGATCCTGCTGCTGGCTCAGCAGCGTCGCCATGCGGGCCTGGGCCTCGGGGGCGATGGCCAGGGACAGGATCATGCGCGCCATGGGCGTGCCCGGGTCGGGGCGGCCGACCGGTTCGGCCAGGGCCGTCGCGGCGGGAATGTTGCCGTGGAGCACCACCCGGTCCGGGGTGGAGGCATGCGTGGGCAGGGCGAGGGCGGCTAGCAGGACACAGATCCGGCTTGGCTGGAAGGCCATGGATACTCCCTGGGGAAGGGGGCTCGGAACGCCTATGAGGGACCCAGGCATTCCATGGGGGTCAGGAAGTTCCGGCCAGGCAGGGCTCCGGGTACCTTGAATGGAGTATCGGCCAGATCGCCTGGCGACTGAAGGAATAAAAAAAGGAATTTTGGCGTTCATTCCCGGTCAACCTTGGCCGGGGATGAACGCCAATGGGTCTCGTGGAACCCGGTGGAGGTTCCTCGGTGATGACCACCAGGTTGATGCCCGGGGGGGTCAGCGGTTGACGGTCTTGCCCGGGATGCGCAGCACCAGCACCGCGCCCACCAGCATGGCGGCGGCCAGGATGTACAGGGCCAGGTCGGTGCTGTGGGTGGTGTCCTTGATCCAGCCGATGAGGTAGGGGCTGAGGAAGCCGGCGCATTGGCCCAGGGAATTGATCAGGGCCACCCCGCCGGCGGCGGCGGAGGCGGTGAGGAAGGCGCTGGAGACCGGCCAGAACATGGGCATGGCGGTGAAGATGCCCATGGTGGCGACGGTCAGCCCGAGCACGGCGACGGTGGTGCTGGAGGCGAAATTGGCGGCGATCAGCAGGCCCACCACGCCCATCAGCACGGGGGCGGCCAGATGCCACCGGCGCTCCCGCCTGCGGTCGGCGGAACGGCCCAGGATCACCATGAACACGCTGGCGGCCAGGTAGGGGATGGCGGAAAGCCACCCGATGGTCATCGGATCCTTGACCCCGCTGGACTTGATGATGGTGGGCAGCCAGAAGCTGATGGCGTACACCCCGCAGATGATGCAGAAATAGATGGCGCAAAGCACCCAGACGCTGGGATTGCGCAGGACCTTGGCGAAGGATTCCGACACCCCGGCCGGACGGTTCTTTTCGTCATCCAGCAGGGCCTGCTTCAGGGCCACCCGCTCTTCCACGTCCAGCCACTTGGCCTGGTCGATGTTGTCGTTCAACAGGAACAGCATGCAGACGCCCAGCAGGATCGTGGGGATGCCCTGGATCAGGAACAGCCACTGCCATCCCGCCAGGCCGCCCGTGCCGGTGGCGAAGGCGTGCAGGACCCACCCGGACAGCGGGCCGCCGATCACGCCGGAAATGGGGATGGCCGACATGAACAGGGAGGTGATGCGCCCGCGCTGGGCCTGAGGGAACCAGAGGGTGAAGTAGAGGATGATGCCCGGGAAGAAGCCGGCCTCGGAGGCGCCGGTGAGGAACCGGAGGATGTAGAAGGACCTGGCCGAGGTGACGAACATCAGGGCGGTGGAGAACAGCCCCCACAGGATCATGGTCACCGTCAGCCAGCGCCGGGCGCCCACCTTGTACAGGATCAGGTTGCTGGGCACCCCGAAGATCACGTAGCCGAGGAAGAAGATGCCCGCGGCCAGGCCGTAGATGGTTTCGGTCAGGTGCAGGCTGTCCACCATCTGCAGCTTGGCGAAGCCCACGTTCACCCGGTCGAAGTAATTGAACAGGTAACAGATGAACAGGAACGGCACCAGGTGCAGGGTTATTTTTCGATAGGTCTTTCCCATATCGGCATGGCTTTCCATGCCGGGACTCGTCATCGCAGTCATTGCGGTCTCCCCAGACTGTCAGCTCTGCTGACAATGTTTATGTGGACTACCTGTCTTTTCTTGCCGGTGGATCAGCCTTTGGCAGCCAGCCATGGGAAGATGCTGCGGCCGGGGTAGGCTGCTCGCCCCAGTGCCTCTTCGATGCGAATGCCCTCGTTCCATTTGACGGTGCGCTCGCCGCGGGCCGCCGAGCCCACCTTCAGCTGGCCGGCCTGGGTGGCGATGGCCAGGTGGACGATGGTGGTGTCCTCGGTCTCCCCGGAGCGGGCCGAGATCACCGGCAGGTAGCCGGCGGCCTTGGTGACGGCGATGGCCTCCAGGGTCTCGGTGAGGGTGCCGACCTGGTTGAGCTTGATCAGCACCGAATTGCCGATGCCGCGCCGGATGCCCTCCTGGATGCGGGCCGTGTTGGTGACGAACAGGTCGTCGCCGATGAGCTGGATCTTGGCGTTGAGCCGCTTGGACAGCCGTTCCCAGCCGTCCCAGTCGTCCTCGGCCATGCCGTCCTCGATGGACAGGATCGGATAGCGCTCGGCCCATCCGGCCAGCAGGTCGGTGAACTCCGCGCTGTCCATGCGCTTCTTCTCCAGGGCGAAGGCGTACGTGCCGTCCTTGTGGAAGTGGCTGGCGGCCACGTCCAGGGCGATGGAGACGTCTTCCCCCGGGCGGTATCCGGCCTGCTCGATGCCGGCCAGCAGGAGCTCGATGCCCTCCACGTTGGAATGGAAGAACGGCCAGAACCCGCCCTCGTCGGCGATGGCCACCGGCTTGCCCAGCCGGGTCAGCACCTGCTTGGTGCCGTGATAGACGTTGACCGCCATCTCGATGGCTTCGGTGAAGGACTGGGCGCCCACCGGGATCACCAGGAAGTCCTGGATGTCGATGGCGCCGTTGGCGTGCATGCCGCCGCCGATGATCTGCACCATCGGCACCGGCAGCACCGGCTCGGCCGTCCCGCCCAGGTAGCGGTAGAGCGGTACCCCCAGGGCGTCGGCGGCGGCCCAGGCGGCGGCCACCGAAACGCCCAGGATGGCGTTGGCGCCCAGCCGGGCCTTGTTCGGGGTGCCGTCCAGGGCGATCATCTTGCGGTCGATGGCCTCCTGGTCCCGGGCGTCCATGCCGATCACGGCCGGGGCCAGCACTTCGGTGACGTTGCGCACGGCGTTCAGCACCGATTTGCCGCCCAGCCGGTGCGGATCCTGGTCGCGCAGCTCGATCGCCTCGAACACCCCGGTGGAAGCCCCGGACGGAACCGTGGTGCGGCCATGGCCGCCGCCTTCCAGGAAGACCTCCACCTCGACGGTGGGATTGGCGCGGGAATCGTAGACCTGCCTAGCCTTGATTGCCTTGATACGGGTACTCGTCATGGTGCTGCCTTTCACTGGTGGATGGGACGGAGCGCCTGCCCGGCCAGGGCGGCCACCTGGTCGAAGGTGGACAGGCCGTCCCCGAGGATCTGGTAGGAGAGTTTCCGGATGGCGTCCTGGTCGGACGCTTCGGTGATGTATTCCGCGGGGGATTTGCCGTCCACCCGGGCCAGGAACAGCAGGGCCAGGGTGCGCACGGTGTCGGCTTCCAGCTCCGCGGGCTGGGTGAACCGGATCTCCTTCAGGTAGGCGTGGGCCGAGCTGGTCATCAGGGCCAGGTAGGCCGGGGCCCATTCCCGGTGCTTCACCGCCTTCAGCATGAAATGGTTGGTGAGGAAGCCCAGGTCGAAGGAGGGATCGCCGATGTGCGCCACTTCGAAATCGAGGATGTAGAGGCGGTCGCCGTCCACCAGGATGTTCTTCGGGCTGAAGTCGCCGTGCACCAGGGTCTGGCGGTGTTCCAGAAGCCGCTTCATCTCGCGGTGGATCAGGTCCTTCAAGGCGGGGTGCCGGTCGGCGGTGGTGGCGAGGTACGGGTCGATCCGCAGTTCGACGAAGATCTTCTGGTTGGCGAAGGTGGTCCAGGCCTCCTGGTCGGTGGCGGCGGCGTTGTGGACCTTGGCCAGGGCCGAGGCGATCCGCAGGGCGATGGAGAAGTCGATCGAGCCCTTCATCAGCAGGCTCTTCCACATGACCGCGCTGGCCGGGGCCGCCTCCATGCCGAACAGGAAGTTCTCCTCGTCGTAGAAACGGAAGTGGGGCACCAGGTCGGGCACCACCTTCTGGTAGTAGCGCAGGCAGTCCTGCTCGATCTTGATGCGGGCCATGTCGGAGAACCAGTCCTCCTTGACCCTCAGCTTGGGGCAGGCCTGCTTGATCACGAAGGCGTCCCGGCCGGACTGCACCAGCAGCACCTCGCAGGAAACCCCGCCCTTCAGTTCGGTGATCCTCGGCTCCTCGCCAGGCTCGACCAGGTGCCGATCCTTCAAATACCTGCCCAAAAGGTTCCGATCGTTGATATCGATCATGATGAGGCACTCCGTTTGTGATGGGATGAGCAAGTTTGCACACGTGTGCAAAGATATTCAACTTCTTTTTTCTCATCCCCCCTGGAACGTCGAGATAGTCTGGCTAAGCGGCCTGTTGCCAGGGACACGCCTTTCGTTCCAGGACCCAATGACCCCACCACGCAACGCATCGCCCACCATCAAGCAGCTGGCCGCCCTGCTCGGACTGTCCCATTCCACCGTGTCCCGGGCCTTGAACGACCGGCCCGGCATCCACCGGGAGACTCGGACCCGGGTGAAGGCCGAGGCGGCGCGGCTGGGCTACGTGGCCAACGACGCGGCGCGCATGCTCAAGGACCGGCTCAGCTCGGTGATCGGGCTGGTGGTGCCCAACATCCGCAACAAGTTCTACAGCGGGGTGGCCAAGATCATGGCCGACGCCGCCAGCAAGCAGTCCTGCCAGGTGATGCTGTTCACCACCGACGACGATCCGGTGCGCGAGGCCCAGGCGGTGCACAGCCTGGTGGGCGCGCGGGCCAAGGCCATCGTCATCGCCGCCACCGCCGCGCCCGCCCCGGAAGCCATCAAGCTGCTGCAGACCCTGCGGGTGATCCAGCTGAACCGGCGCCATCCGGCCATCGCCGCGCCGGTGGTGGCGGTGGACGACGCCCTGGGCATCCAGCTGGCCACGGCCCATCTGCTGGCCCTGGGCCACCGGGACATCGCCTACATCGGCGCGCCGGTGGAACTGAGCACCGGCCGGCACCGCCTGGACGGCTTCCTCCGGGCCCTGGCGGAGGCCGGGCTGCAGCCCCGGGAAGACCGGATCGTGCTGGGCTCGCCCTACCAGGAAGTGGGCGCCGCCGGGCTGGGCCGGGTGCTGGCGGCGCGGCCGCGGCCCACCGCCCTGGTGGTAGGCAGCCCGGAACAGGCCGAGGGCGTGTTGCAGGAGGCCTCGCGGCGCGGCACCAAGGTGCCCCGGGAGCTGTCGGTGGTGTGCTACGGCGACCGCAGCTGGTACGAACTGGTGTTCGGCGGGGTGACCGCGGTGCGCCTGCCCGAAGAGGAGATCGCCCGCACCTGCGTGGAGCTGCTGTTCATGCCTCCCGCCGCGCGGCAGGAGGACGTGGTGCTGCAGCCGGTGCTGGTGGTGCGACATTCGGCGGTCAAGCCACCGGCAGCACCGCCAGCTTCCCGTCGCGGAAGTGCCAGATGACACCCTGCGGCCGGGGGGGGGGGGGGGGGGGGGGGGGGGGGCCCCCCCCCGGACTGTATGATCTGAGCCAGATGATTGCGATACTTCAAGGAGAGGCCTGCAATTATGGGCAAAGTGTAT
>JARLGP010000023.1 GCA_031292735.1 Holophaga sp. | reverse complement strand
GTGCCCCAGTCGTCGGGGATGCGGTTCAGGCGCCGGTAGATCTTGGCGCGCTCGGTCTCCCAGCTGTCGAACACGGCGCAGATGCCGCCGAACAGCTGCTCGATGGGATCCTGGGGGAACGGCTTGCCCAGTTCCTTCAGCACGATCGCCTTGAACACGACGGTCAGGCCCTTCCACTCTTCGGCGGTGATCTCGGTGTCCAGCTTCTTGCCGGTCTTGGCCTTGAGCGCGGAGATCTCATGCTCGAACAGGTCCTTGTGCACGCCCAGGACCACGTCGGAGTACATCATGATGAAACGGCGGTAGGAATCGTAGGCGAAACGGGGATTCTTGCTGGCCTTGGCCAGGCCTTCCACCGTCTGGTCGTTGAGGCCCAGGTTGAGCACGGTGTCCATCATGCCGGGCATGGACACCCGGGCGCCGGAACGGACCGACAGGAGCAGGGGGTCGTTCACGTCGCCCAGCTTGCGGCCGCGGTTGCCTTCCAGCCACTTGAGGGACTCCAGCACCTGCTGCTTGACGTCCGCGGGCAGGGTCTGGCCGCCGGCGATGTAGAGCGTGCAGACTTCCGTGGTGACGGTGAAGCCGGGGGGAACGGGAATCTGCAGGCCGGCCATCTCGGCCAGGTTGCAGCCCTTGCCGCCGAGCAGGTTGCGCATCTTGGCGCTGCCCTCGTTGCGATCACCGCCGAAACTATAGACGTGTTTGACCATGGTTCCCTCACAAGAAGTGCCAGTGGACCCACAAGGGGCTTGGCCTGGGTTTATCATGCATACCTCAAAAAAAGTACGAAGTAGGCCCCAGAATACCGCCAAGGCGGGCTGCCAGTTCTGCTAATTCCCGGGAAGCCCGCTGGAATCGCAAGGAGATGTGACGGGTTCCCCGTTGGGAAAAAAACGTCCGGGCCTGTCCCTGAAAGTATGAGAGTATGTAAGATTCGCGTCGTGATGACGCCAGGGGTCCGCCATGGCCAAACCGCCCAGCAACCGTTCCGGCAAACGTCCCACCAAGGGACCGCCCACCCGCCAGGGAGAACATCGGGGCGCTCCGGCCCGCTACGGCGCCAAGGCTCCCGCGCGGCACCGCGCCGACGCCCCGGCGTCCGCGCCGAGCCCCCGGCCGGTCCGGGATCCCTGGGCCGAGGAGGCGGAAATGCCGGTCAAGACCGCCACGGTGAAGATCACCCCGGCCCGGCGCCCGGGCACGGCCTCCGGCAGCGCCATGGCCCGCAACACCGGCCCCTGGAAACCCGCCCCCCGGCCCAAGACCGGGCCCCGCCCGGCCCGCACCGCCCCGGCCGCTCCGGCCTCCGCCTCCGGCCTGAAGGCCAAGGGCAAGGCCCCCACCGGCGAACGCCTGCAGAAGATCCTGGCCGCGGCCGGGGTGGCGTCGCGCCGGGCCTGCGAAGCCATCATCCTGGACGGCCGGGTGCAGGTGAACGGGGTCACCGTGACCGAACTGGGCACCCGGGCGGATCCGCGCCGGGACGAGATCACCCTGGACTTCCAGCCCATCGCCCGGGAGGAGCTGGTCTACATCCTGCTGAACAAGCCCAAGGGCTACGTGACCACGGTCAAGGACGACGAAGGCCGCCCCACGGTGATGGCGCTGATCCACGGGGTGGGCGCCCGGGTCTATCCGGTGGGCCGGCTGGATTTCAACTCCGAGGGGCTGCTGCTGCTGACCAACGACGGCGCCATGGCCCAGCGGCTCATGGCCCCGGAATTCCACGTGGCCAAGGTCTACCTGGCCAAGGTGCACCGCATGCCCAACCCCGAGACCCTGGATGAGTTCCGCGAAGGCTTCCGGCTGGACGGGCGCCGGCTGAAGCCCTGCGGCATCGAGGTGGCGGAAAAGGGCGAGAACCCCTGGCTGATGGTGACCCTGGTGGAGGGCAAGAACCAGCAGATCCGCCGGATGTTCGCGGCGGTGGGCCACCCGGTGTCCAAGCTGCGGCGGATCCAGTTCGGCCCGCTGAACGATCCGGCGCTGAAGCCCGGGGAGTGGCGGTTCTGCAACGCCCAGGAACTGGCGGCCCTGAAGGCGCTGTAACCCGGCGCCCTGATCAGAAGGTCCAGCGCACCCCGGCCTCCATGGCCCGCCCTTCCCAGGGGAAGTCGCCCGGCACGTAGCCGAACGGCTCCGGGAATTTCTGCTCCGAGTTCATGAGGTTGTGCGCGGTGAGGGTGAGGTCCAGGCCCTCGAGGAGGGTGTAGCGCACCGCCAGGTTCACCACCTGGTAGCCCTCCAGGGCCGGGCGGGCGTCGCCCGCCGCCCGCTGGCGCGGGCCCACCACGTTCAGCGAACCGTTGAGGCCCAGCCGGTCCGTGGCGGTCCAGTCCAGGCCCGCGTTGCCGCGCCAGTTGGCGGTGCCGGTGAGCACCTCGCCGGTGGTCCGGTTCCGGCCGCTCTGCCCGGAGACGTTCAGGTAGCCGCGCAGCAGGGCGGCGAAGGTCAGGTTGAGTTCCGCTTCGAACCCCTTCACCAGCGTGACGTCGGGATCGTTCCTATACTGCAGGGCGCCGCCCGGGGAGGGCATCAGGCGGATCAGGTCGTTGATCCGGTTCTGGAACAGCACCAGCCGGACCAGGGCCCGGCTGCGGAACCGGTAGCTGGCCTCCAGCTCGCCGGTGCGGATGGTCTCCGGGCGGTTGCCGCGGTTGCCCGACTCCAGCCCGTCGACCGAGTGGAGGTAGGATTCCACGAAGGTGGGGGCGCGGAACGCCTCCCCATACATGGCCTTGAAGTTCCAGGCGGGGCTGGCCCGCCAGACCAGGGCCAGCCGGGGCGTCGTCCGGGTGCCGTTGTCGCTGTAGCGGTCCATGCGCATCCCGGCGGTGAGGCCCAGCCCCGCGGCGATGCTCCACTGCTCCTGGAGGTAGGCCGAGGAAAGGTCCCGGTGCGGGGCCTTGGTCATGATCGGCGGGGCGGGGACCATGGTGTCCGAGCTGGAGCCCGGCAGGTTGGCGGTGTCCTCCATGCCGTAGAGGCGCTCGCGTTCGGCGCTGGCGCCCGCCAGAACGGTGTGCCTGGCGCCGGGGGTCCAGGTGGCCTTGAGCTCGGTGCCCTGGACATCCTGGGTGGCGATGTTGCGGACGTACTGGCCCTGGGTGTAGTCGACGGTGCCGCCCTGGGCGCCGGGCACCCGGTAGCCGTCCGGGGCGGTGTTCCACAGGTTGTTGGCGTGGTAGCGGAGCAGGTAGAGCTTGGGCTGCAGCGCCAGGGTCTCCGTGGGGTGCAGGGTCCACCCGGCCTCGCCCATGATCTGGCTGGGGTGGGCCTCGGAGTTGCGGTTGACCGCCCAGTAGGCGCCCAGGTACGGGCCCTTGCGGGCATCCACGAAGATGCCGTGGAAATAGAATTCGCCCAGGTCGAACTTGATCTGGGCGGTGAGCTTCTTGCGGAATTCGTCGGTGTGCCCGTCCGGGGTGCCGGCCAGCGAGATGCCCGAGTTCAGGCCGGAATCGTAGGGCGATCCGGGCACGGTCTGCAGCGCGTCATGGGCGACGGGCGACTGGGCCCCGGTGCTGTCCAGGTAGTGGAGGAAGGCCGAGAACCGGGCCTGGGAGCCGGACCGGCCCACCAGCACGCTGCCTTCCCGGGTGGCGAAGGTCCCCACCTTGCCGGTGACGGTGGTGGAGGCGCCGGCGGCGGGCGGGGCCTTGGTGATGATGCTGATGACGCCCACGAAGGCGTTGGTGCCGTACAGGGCCGAGCCGGGGCCGCGGATGATCTCGATCCGCTCCACGTTGTCCAGGGCGAAGTCGCCGAAGATGATGGTGCCGCTGCCCTCCAGGTTCTCGTTCACCGCGAGGCCGTCCAGCAGGATCCGGATCTTTTCGGTGCTGTCGGAGATGATGCCCCGGAGGCCGAACTCGGGGTAGCCGATCATGCGCACCCCCAGTTCGAACCCGGGCACGGTGCGGATGACGTCGCGCAGGTCGCGCGCGCCCATGCGCTGGATGTCCTCGGCGGTGATCACCGAGACCACCGAAGGGGCCTCGTCCAGGGTGGTCTCGGTGCGGCTGGCCACGGTCAGCTTGACCTTCAGGAGCTCTTCCAGGCTCATCTGCTGGAGCCCGTGGGCGGGTTCCTCCCCGGCCGAAAGGCAGAGCGAGGCGGCGGCGAGCGCCGGCCAGAACGGGGAACGGGGGGCGGTCATCCGAGCACCTCCTGCATTTTGGCCCGGAGCCGGGACAGGGTGTAGGGCTTCTGGATGAAGCCGGCGAGGCCGTCCAGCGCCTGGGTGCTGACCCCTTCGCCGAACCCGCTGGTCATGAGCACGGGGAGCGCCGGGGCCATGGCCTGGAGGAGGCGGAAGCATTCGGCGCCGTCCATGTGCGGCATGGTGTAGTCCAGCAGCACCATGCGCACCCGTTCCAGGTTCTCCCTCACCCGCTCCACCCCGGCCCTGCCGTCCGCCGCCTGGATCACCTCGAAGCCGATCTTTCGCAGGTATTCGGAAGTGGCGGCGCGGATGTCCGCCTCGTCCTCCACCAGCACCACCAGGCCCGAACTGCGGTAGCGCTCGCCGCCGGTTTCCGGGGCGGGGCGGCGGGCCGGTTCGCCGGAGGCCGGGAGCAGCACCTTGAAGGTGGTGCCCCGGCCCCGTTCGCTCTGCACCTTGATCCCGCCCTTGTGCGCCTTGACGATGCCCAGCAGGGCGGCCAGGCCGAGGCCCCGGCCCTGGAACTTGGTGGTGAAGAACGGATCGAAGATCCGGGCGAGGGTGCGGGGTTCCATGCCCTGGCCGTTGTCCTGCACGGTCAGCACCACGAACAGGCCCGGTTCCATGGCCTGCCCGGGGAATCGGGCGTCCAGGTCCGCCTGGTCCAGCCGCTCCACCTGGGCGGCGATCCGGATGGTGCCGTCCTGGCCCTGGATGGCGTCGCTGGCGTTGATCACCAGGTTCATCACCACCTGCTGCAGCTGGGCCGGGTCGCCCACCACCGCGGGCAGGTCGTCGGCGATCTCCACGCGCAGCTCGGCCTTCTTGGAGATGGAGACCGAAAGCAGATGGATCAGCTCCCGCACCAGATGGCAGAGGTCCAGGGGCCTGGAATGGAACTGGGCCTTGCCGGAATAGGCCAGCATCTGCCGGGTGAGGTCGGCGGCCCGGACCAGCACCTGTCCGGCCTTGAGCAGGGACTCCGCGGGCCGGGAACCTTCCGGCAGCTCCAGCCGGCAGAGATCGATGTAGCCCTGGATGGCCATGAGGAAGTTGTTGAAGTCGTGGGCGATGCCACCGGCCAGGACGCCCAGCCTCTCCAGCTTCTGGCCCGGCAGCATGGCGGCCTCGGCGCGCTTGCGCTCGGTGATGTCCATGATGGTTCCCCGGAGCACGGGCCTTCGGCCGGAGGAATCGGTGAACCGGGCCCCCAGCACGTGGATCCAGGCCTGGGGCCCATCCGGTCGCCGGATCCGCAGCTCCATGGCGAACTGGCTGCCGTCCTGGAGGCTCCTGGCGTGGGCCGCCTCCAGCGGGGGCAGGTCGTCGGGATGGATGAACTGGCGCACCTGCTCGAAGGCGGGCATCTCGGTGGACGGCTCCAGTCCGAAGATGCGGAAGGTCTCGTCCGACCAGCTGGAACGGCCGGCGTCGGGGTCGCGCACCCAGTTGCCCAGGTGGGCCAGGTGCTGGGCCTCCTCCAGCCGGGCCTGGCGCTCCCCGAGCTGGTCGAGCATCTCGTTGAAGGCGTCCACCAGGAGCCCCACTTCGTCCTGGGTTTCGCGCAGCACCCGCTCCCCGGGGGTCTGGTGCTTGGCGATGCGCCGGGCCGCCTCGGTGAGGTGCAGCACCGGCTCCACCACCAGCCGCCCCATGCGGATGGCCAGCAGGGTGGCGGCGGTCCCGATCAGGAGGCTGACCAGCAGGACGGCGCCGACCATCCAGCCCACGTAGGCGGTGAGTTCCTCCAGGTCCTCCCGCAGGTAGATGGTTCCGAACTCCTCGCCGGAATGGCGGATCGAGCTGGTGAGCCAGAGGTGCCCGTCCTGGAACCGGAAGGCGTCCTGCGGGAGCTGGGCTGGCGGCGGCCCGGGTTCCGCCCCCGGCCGGCGGTAGCTGGCCAGCACCTGTCCCTGGCGGTCCAGGATGGCGGCATCGGTGATGTGCCGGTGGGCCCGCAGGGCGGACAGCAGGCGCTCCGCTTCGGCGGGGTCGCGGAACTCGATGGCGGCGGCGCTGCCTTCCCCGACCACCTCCGCCAGGATCTGCAGCTCCCGGTGGGCCGAGCGGCGGAAATTCCGGGCTTCCATCCCCAGGAAGGCCGCCACGGCCATCAGCAGCGTCAGGCCGGCGGCGGCCATGATCACGAGGATCAGCTTCCGGCGGAGCGAGGTCAACTGGATGGGTTTCATGGGGGGGCCTACGGCTGGTTGATGACTTGTTTGGCGAGCCGCTGGACCTGGGCGGCCACCCGGAGGCGGGACTGATCCAGGACCGAGCGGTTCAGGATGAAGCGAAGCTTTCCGTTCTCGTTGAAGAGCTGCATGGCGCCGCCGTAGCCCATGAAGAAGCTGGTTTCGCCGATGGTGAGGGTGCCCTGGGCGGCCAGCCTCGTCCGGATGGCGGGCAGGGCCTGCTCCTCGGCGCCCGGGAAGTAGAGGATCTGGCAGCCCTGCGCTTCCGGGGAGCGGCGCAGGCGCCTCACCAGCACCCGCCGCCCCATCCAGGGCGCCCTGGCCAGGCCGTCCAAGGCCCGGGCCAGCGGGCTTTCCCCCATCACCCCGATCACCAGCGGCTCCCCGGGGGGCAGGCTGGTTTCCGGCCACTCCGTGAACTTGGCCAGGGACAGGATGAAGGCCGCCCGGGTTTCGTACTCCTCGAAGGCCAGCGCCTGGGTGCTGGCGGAGGCCGCCAGGGGGCCGTGGGCCAGCAGGATCCAGCCCGCCAGGACAACGGCGCGAGCGGGGTACAGGCCTCGCCTCTTCCGCCACGCCTGGTGCATCGGTCCTCCTAGTGGGGCTGCCGGCTGGTCTGCTCGAACTGGTGCAACCTTGCCTGGATATCCGCCACGGTGAACGGCTTGGCGATGACGGCCACCCGCTCCTGTTCCAGCGCCCCCCATTCGTGGAGGTCCGGCTGCCCCGAGGAGAACAGCACGGGGAGGTCCGGATGCAGCTCGCGAATCCGGCCCAGGGCCTGGACTCCGCTCATGCCGGGCATGTTCTGGTCGAGGATGACCAGATCGGGCAGGTCCACGGCCAGGCTGGCCAGGGCATCCTCTCCGCCGGCGGCGGTGGCCACGTGGAGCACCCCGGCCTTCTTGAGCATCCGCCCCATGAGGAACCGGACATCCTCGTCATCGTCCACCAGCAGCACCTTCCTTGGCACGGGGCAGGGCTTCGGGGCGGCGGGCTCCTCCCGGGGCGGCTTCCGGTCCGGGGCGGGGCGCTCCGGGGTCAGCATGGCCTTCAGCCGATCCATGGCTTCCAGGCAGACCTGGCCGATGTACCGGAAGGCTTCCTGGTCCGGCCCGGCCGCGGCGGGTTCGCGCTCGGCGGCGGTGTCCAGGATGCCGGCCAGCATCTGCTCCAGGCAGCGGGCGGCCTTGGCCGCCTTGAGCTCCAGGTTCTCCGCCCGGGTGAGCCGGTCCTCCAGCCGGCGCCGCTCGTCCTCGCCCTCTTCGACCGCCTGGCGGCGCTCGGTGATGTTCTCCAGGGCGGCCACGAACTGCCCGGGAGCCGGGCTGAACACGTGCATGGCGAACCAGCTGTCCAGGGCCTGCACGTGGGTTTCGAAGGTCTCCGGACAGCCGCTTTCGGCCACCCGGCCCAGGGTGGCCAGCAGGCCGGGGGAGGTGGCCAGGAAGTCCGGGATCACTTCGGAGACCCTCCGTCCCGCCACCTGCCTGAGGCCGGTGGCGGTCTCGAAGGCCCGGTTGGTCTCCAGGAACACCGCGTCCACGGTTTCCTCGTCCCGGTAGATGGCCTGGCCGTGGGCATAGGCCAGCCGGGTACGCTCGAAAACGGCGCGGCACAGCTCCACCGGGCCGGCCACCCCATCCTTCGGGCCGACGAGGCCGTTGTCCGTACCCAGCGGTTCCATCCTCCCCCCCGAAGAAGCCGTCCTGCGTCAGGATTGTGAAACCTGGGTAGAGTCTATTCGAAAGTTCAACCCACGCCGGGGTTTTGTTAGGGCTCCTGGGTGACGGCGATGTCGATCAGGCCAAGGAGCTCGGCAATCACCATGCGCCGGTTGACATCGGCTTCGTAGAAGCCGGCAACCTTCTTCCGGGCGGCGGCCACGTTGCCGCAGGCCTTGCCCCGGGCGATGAGATCGCCCAGCGGGGCCGGCATGGGGCCCCAGCTGCCGCATTCCACGAAGGCCTCGCTCAGGAAGATGAACGTGGGGATGGCCTCGCCGCCGTTGGTGAGGAAGCGGACGAACACATCCGGCCACTGCTGCCGGGAGATGTAGCGCACCCGCAGGTTGGGGGCGGCCTCGGCCAGGCGCTGCAGCACC
>JARLGP010000143.1 GCA_031292735.1 Holophaga sp. | reverse complement strand
TTCGTGGCCATCGGCGGGGCCAAGGACGGGTTCCTGTACCTGGACGAGCCCGAGGCCCACCGCCTGCCCAGCGAGGAGGCTCCCGAAGAGGAGGATGGCGAGTCCGGCGTCCTGGACTTCCCGCTGCAGCCGGTGCCGCTGCCGCCGGTGCGGGAGGGCGAGGAGATCCTGGTGCAGGTGGTGAAGGACCCCATCGGCAGCAAGGGGCCGCGGCTGTCCCGGCACATCAGCTTCCCCGGGCGGTTCCTGGTGTTCATGCCGGGCATCGAGCACGTGGGCATCTCCCGGAAGATCGTCAACCCCCAGGAGCGCGAGCGCCTGCGCACCCTCATCAAGGGCCACGCCCAGGCCGGGGAGGGCTTCATCGTCCGCACCGCCGCCATCGGGGAAAAGGACGAGGACCTGGTGAACGACGTCACCTACCTGCGCGAACTGTGGGCGGACCTGCAGACCAGTTGCCAGCAGCTGCACGCCCCGAGCCTGGTGTGGAAGGATTTCCGGCTGCTGCAGAAGGTGCTGCGCGACCTGTTCCGGGAGGAGGTGGCCAGCTTCTGGGTGGACCGGGACGACACCTACCGGGAGGTGGTGGATTTCGTCAGCCGGCTGCATCCGGAGTGGGTGGGCCGGGTCAAGCACTTCACCAGCGACCTGCCGATCTTCGAGGCGTTCGCCATCGAGAAGGAGATCGACAGCGCGCACCAGGCCAAGGTCTTCCTCAAGCACGGCGGCAGCATCGTCATCAACCAGACCGAAGCGCTGGTGAGCGTCGATGTGAACACCGGCAAGTTCGTGGGCAAGAAGGATCTGGAGGAGACCGTCTACCTCACCAACATGGAGGCCATTCCTGAGGTGGTGCGCCAGTTGCGGTTGCGCAACCTGGGCGGGATCATCGTGATCGACTTCATCGACATGATGGACGCCGGCCACCGGGAGAGCGTGATGAAGCGCCTCCAGGAGGAGCTGGAGCGGGACCGGAACCATGCCCGGGCGGTGGAGATCAGCGATTTCGGCCTGGTGGAGATGACCCGCAAGCGCACCGGTCCCAGCCTGGAGCGGCTGCTCACCTCGGCCTGCCCGCACTGCGCCGGTTCCGGCCGCAGGCTCAGCGCCGAGACCGTGGTGCTGGGGGTCTACCGGGAAATGGCCCGGCAGGGGGAGCGCCTGCGCGGCGCCCAGGTGCGCCTGACCCTGCACGCGGACCTCAAGAACGCCCTGCAGCCGGAGACCCGCGAAGGGGTCAACCAGCTGGCGCGGGCGCTGGGGGCGCGGGTGCTGTGGCTGGAACGGGCCGATGGCCCGGTGCATGAGATCGGGATCGAAGTGGATCCGGCCTGACCGGGACCGCCCCGGCAAGGCGAGTGAAGTTATGATGGGGGCAGGAGTTTCCATGACCGATCCGGGGGCCCTGCGCGGCCAATTGAAGGACGACGTCTTCCTGCGCATGGCAGTGGAGCTGAGCCGCCTGGGCACCTGCTGCCGACTGAAGGTGGGCTGCATCCTGCTCCGGCCGGATGGCGGCATCGCCTCGGGGGGGTACAACGGGGCGCTGCCCGGGATGCCCCACTGCACCCCGGAGACCTGCGGGCCAGGGCAGCGCTGCCTGCACACCAGCCACGCCGAAGAGAACGCCCTGGGCTTCTGCGACGGGCCCGTGGGCACCGCCTACGTCACCGACGAGCCCTGCCTCACCTGCACCCGGTCCATGGTGCGCCGTGGGATCCGGCGGGTGGTGTTCCTGCGGCCCTACACCAGCATCGGCGACCAGGAACGACAGGAGCGAAGCGCCATCCTGGCCCACTTCGGCGTGCAATGGGTGCACCTGCAGCTGACTTGAACCCGCACGCTTCTTGCTTAGAATTGATCCGGAGCCATGCCATGATCCGCAAAAGGAACGCAGGATTCACCCTGATTGAACTGCTGCTGGTGCTGGCCATCATGGGCATCATTTCCGGCATCGCCATTCCCGCCTACCTGAGCCAGCGCCACCGGGCCCGGCTCATCGGCGACGCCCAGGCCAACGCCCAGGTGTTGCGCATGCAACTGGAGACCTACAAGGCGGATAACGGGGTCTACGGGGTCGCGGGCACCAGCTACACCTGGACCGCCTCCTCGGCTCCGACCGGATCGGCCGGGCTGGCCCTCAATTTCAACATCAAGAACAACTCCAAGATGAATTATGTGGTGGTGATCGGGTCGAGCCAGCTCACCTACAACCTCTCCGTGATCGATCCCAGCCTGGGTGCGGGCTACGTCGTATACACCACCAACCAGAACGGGTCGGGGCACATCACCCCGTATTAGGGTTTTTTACCGCTGGACTTGGCCATGGCCCCGTCGTCCGTGATGAGGATCTGTTCCACATCGTGCTTGGCCTTCTGGAAGGCGGCCTCGTCGATCTTGTGCTCCGAGATCAGCTGGTATTCCCGGAAGACGGATTCCATGGCTCCGCCATCTTTCAGGGGCTTGATGTAGGTGGTGAGCGGGCCCACGCCGTAGCCCACGCTGGCGTCCTCGGCCCGCTCCTTGGCGTTCTTGCGGTACTGGGTGTACCAGATCCCTTCGGGGGCGAGGTAGGTATTGATCGCCAGGTCCTTTTCCGGTTCCGCGCGGTAGCTGTACGCTTCCGCTCCGAAAGCGTCGGTGGCCAGGGTATGGTAGCGGATGGGGGCCTTGGGGGTGCAGGTCTCGAAATAGGCCGCATCGAAGGGCTTCCCGTCCAGGAGGCGGCCGATGCCATCCCGCAGGCCCAGGATGCTGGTGGTGGCCTCCCTGGGCTTGGCCTCCACGGTCTGGCCGAAGCCGGGGCCGGCCACCAGCATGGTCGCCCGGCACTCCCAGGGATCCAGGTTGAACCCGTGCACCCCCTGGAGCTGCAAGCCGTTGGCGACAAAGTGGAACCGTTCCCCGTGGTCGGAGAACAGCACCCGCACCGCATCCTTGTACTGGGGATCCTGGGCCAGGGCGTTCCAGATGGGCCCCCAGGCCCGGAGGATGCTGCGCATGCGGATCTGGTAGCCCAGGAAGGTGCTGGTCCGGGGGTCCACGTGCTGAAGGTCGTAGGGTGTCACCTCGCCGATGTTGGTCAGGGGCTCATAGGCCTTCGGGGCGAGGGTCCACCACCGGCCGGTTTGGCGCAGTTCCTTGCGGGTCAGGAAGATGGGCTGGTGCGCCAGGCAGGAGTGGTACATCACCCAGCCGCTGCCCCGGCCCAGCCGGAGCGCCTCCTTCAGCCCCCCGTCCATGGTCGCCCAGGGGTTGGTGGTGGGAAACGGCTTGAGCAGGTTCTCCCACACCGCGTACAGCGGGAAGTTCACGGCCAGATTGGAGTTCACGAAGTTCTCCCAGCCGCTGGCCGGCATGAGGAGATCGTCCAGGTCCATGCGCCGTCCGGCGGTGCCGATGGTGCCGCCGTCATCGATGTAGAACCGGGGCTTCCAGCCTTGGGTGGTGGCCCGGCTCAGGAGCTTCAGGTCGTGGGGCCGGAAGAACTCTTCCATGGAGGGCGCCGCATGGCCGATGGTGTAGGTCATGGCATCGCCCCCCCACAGGATGTGCCATAGCAGCCGGGTGGCGGGGATGACGGTGTAGGCGTTGCGGTAGCGGACGCCCTCCAGGCCGTCCGCGGAGGCCAGGAACGTGTCGGAACGGAGCGCGTCCACCCCCAGGATGAGGATCCGGCAGGGCTGGCTGCCGCCCCGGGATTCGGGTTTGGGCCTGGGCAGCCACTGGGGGGCCAGGGCCATGCCGGACCACAGCAGGAGCCAGAGGATCAGCACCGTGCCCCGGCGGGCCAGCCCCGCCGGCAGCAGGGGCCGCGCCAGCCAATGGATGGGGTAGGCCAGGGCGAGCACGGCCAGGAGCGGGAACAGGACCACGAAGGGGATGGTGCGCACGCCGGGAACCACCCAGAAGGTGGTGGGCACCTGCCACCAGAGCACCAGATGGGCCCAGAGCAGGGCGGAAAGCCCTAGGCCCATCGCCTCGCCGCCGCGCCACTCCCGCAGCAGGCCCGGCCTGGCCAGGGCGGCCGGGAGCATGGAGCCGACCCAGGCCAGCGCCCCGGCCCCGAAATAGAGGGGCAGAAGGATCCGGGTGCCGAACTGGAACCCGAACTGGCGGATGGGCTTGAGCGCGAAGGAATCCGCGATGAATCCCGAGATGCCGCCCTTGGACAGCTTGAAGTGGACGTAGGCCAGCACCGCCAGCACCACCAGGAACAATGGCCCCACCAGAAGGAAACCAAGGATTCGAGTGGGACTTATCCTGGACTTGGACGGCATCTAGCGGCGCTCCCCGGAAACAAAAAAAGGAGGGGGATCACCCCTCCTTTGGCACGGGCCTGTTGAAGAATACCCCAACTATTCGACCGAGGTGGCCTTGCGGACGATGGACGAGCCGTTGTAGAGGCCGTTGATCTTGACCGCGCCGCCGGTGAACCCGGGCAGGCTGCCTTGGGGAGTCTGCAGGAACATCTGCACCTGGCCCATGGATGTGGCCGTAAGGTCCGTCAGGAACGCAGAGACAGTCGCTTTCCCGGTGACCGTCTCGGAGAAGGAAGACGCATAAGCCTTCGATGCCGCGTTCCAGGGGTTCAAGTCCTTGCTGTGGTTGGTGGTCATGTAGGTGGCGATCTCGGCAGCGATGGCGCTCGGAGTGGACCCGGCCTCACGATGCTTGTCCCACTGGGCGACAGCATCGCTCATCATGTTGTCCAGGTTGGAGATGGCCGACTTGTCCCGGGCCCGGGCGCGCTGGCCAAGCAGGGCCGGAATGGCAATGGCGCTGATGATGCCGATGATGGCCAGCACGAGCAGCAGTTCGATGAGGGTGAAGCCGGATTCTTTTTTCATGTGGACTCCTTGACAGGGCAGAACCGTTGAATGCAATTGTGGTGCCATAAGTGAACGAACAGGAATGATTGCCAAGTACATTAACCCCGGTAACTGTTTTTGGAAAGTGGGGGAGAAAAGGTAAGTGGGCCGAAGGGGGCGACGGGGACGGGAAAGTGCCGCGCTACGTCACTCCGCATGACGCATCAGGGCAGTCCGCCGGACGCCCCTGGCCTTGCGCAGCAGGGCCGGACCCGCGGCTGTCTGAAAATTGACCCGTTCCCGGATGACCACGAACGGTTTCCGGCGCACCTGGCTATGGATGGCGCCGATATATTCGCCCAGCACTCCCAGGAACAGCAGTTGGATCCCCGAGAAAAACAGCAGCAGGACGATGGTGGTGGTGGCGCCCGGCGCCTGGAAGTTCCAGTGGGTGATCTTGATGAGGGCGTAGACCACGGACATGAGCACGGAGATGCCGGACAGGGCGATCCCCGCGTAGGTGGCCAGGCGGATCGGCATGATGCTGTAGCTGATGATGGCGTTCAGCCCGAAATCCATGAGGAAGGCCAACTTGTGCTTGGACTCGCCCGCCTTCCGGGGGCGCCTTTCGTAGGGGATCATGATCTTGTTGAAGCCCAGGGTGGAAACCAGGCCGCGGATGTAGGGGTTGAAATCGTCCACCGCGGCAATCTCATCCATGACGCAGCGGTCCAGCAGGGCGAACCCGGAAAAGTCCCGGTCCAGCTCCTGGCCGGAAACCCAGCGGGCCATGCGGTAGTAGAGGGAGCGAAGGCTCCGCATGAAGATTCCATCGGAGCGGTTGGTATAGACCCCCACCACGATCTCGTGGCCCGCCTCCCACTCCTTCACCATCCTGGGAATGAGGGTGGGCGGCTCCTGGGTGTCGGCCATGATCCAGACGCAGGCGTCCCCGGTGGCGTGGCGCATGAGGGTGAGGCTGGACTTCTCCGCGCCGAAGTTGCGCGAGTAGGCCAGGATCTTCACGTTGGGGTCCCGGGC
>JARLGP010000142.1 GCA_031292735.1 Holophaga sp. | reverse complement strand
TGCGCCACCTGCACCCGGCCCCGGGCCGCGCCTTCGACCCCGAAAGCGAGCGGGTGGTCAAGCCCGACGTGGTGGTGCTCAAGGGCGAGGACGACACCTGGAAGGTCTACCTCAACGACGAGACCGTGCCCCGGCTGCGGGTGAGCGGCGAGTACCGGCACTTCCTGGCCTCCACCGAGGCCAAGGGCGACAAGGATTTCATCCGCGAGAAGTACCGCTCCGCGCGGGACTTCATCCGCGGCGTGGAAGACCGCAACCGCACCGTGCTGAGGGTTTCCGTGGCCATCGTGGAACTCCAGATGGAGTTCATGAAGCACGGGATCGAATACCTGCGGCCCATGGTGCTGCGGGACGTGGCCGAGGCCACCGGGTTCCACGAATCGACCATCTCCCGGGTGGTGAAGGCCAAGACCATCCACACCCCCCAGGGGCTGTTCGACCTCAACTACTTTTTCAGCGCCAGCCTCGGTTCCAACCGGGGCGACGAGGTTTCCGCGACGGTGGTCAAGCATCGCATCAAGGCGCTGGTTCAGGCGGAGGACCCTGCCAAGCCGCTGTCCGACGAGACCATCGCCCGGCTGCTGGATCGGGACGGCATTCAGGTCGCCCGGAGAACCGTCAACAAGTATCGCGAAGAGCTTAAGATTCCGCCCGCGTCCCGAAGGCGGAGACGGTGAACCATCCCTCCCGGCGAAGCATCTAATTTCTCAACGGGCCCCACGGCCCCCCTTCACAGGAGTCCACGATGAAGGTCATTTTCACCGGTCGTCACGTCGAAGTTTCCGATTCTCTGCGGGCCTCAACCCAGGAGCGTCTGGACAAGATGACGAATTACCTGGACGACATCATTGATGTCCATGTCATTTTCAGCGTGGAGAAGCACCGCCATCAAGCCGAGATCACCCTCAAGACCCGGCGCAGCGATTTCGTCGCCTGCGCCGAAACCGACGACATGTATCTGAGCCTGTCCCAGGCCCTGGACAAGCTGGAGGCCCAGGCCCACAAGCAGGCCGGCAAGCAGAAGGCCGGCGTCAAGGCCAAGACCGCCGCGGCGGAGACCGCGGAAGGGGAAGCCGAGCCGGAAACCGGAACGGAAGCCGAAGCCGAAACGGAAACCGAGTAGCCAGCGATCCGCGCTGGCAGGCAAACGCCGGGGCCCAGGCCCCGGCGTTTTCGTGCCGGAGGCCGGGCGGTCCACGCCGGCCCGGGGTTTGGGTTAACCTGGAGGCTGCCGGAGGACACCCATGGCCGAAGCGACACCCGCCAGCACCGCCAATGCACCCCAGGAAGCGCCCAAACAGGTTTGCGAAAAGTGCCGCAATTCTTATACATTGGACCACTTCCAGCACGGAGTGGCCGGCCAGGAATGCGTCTGCCGGCGCTGCCTGGCGGTGATGGGCTACAAGGTTGGATGATGACCAGCACCACGGACTGCACAATTGAAATCCTTGACCTGGTGACCTCGGGCCAGCGCATCGACGAGGCCCAGGCCCTGCACCTGTTCCAGCATGCCGACCTGCTGGACCTGGCCGCCGCCGCCACCGCCGTGCGCAACCGGCACAACGATCCCGCCCGGGTGAGCTACGTCATCGACCGCAACGTGAACTACACGGACATCTGCAACGTCTACTGCAGCTTCTGCGCGTTCTACCGCAAGCCGGGCGATCGCCGCGGCTACCTGCTCAGCTGGGACCAGCTGAGGCAGAAGGCGGAGGAGACCCAGGCGGTGGGCGGCACCGGCTTCCTGATCCAGGGCGGGGTCAACCCCGACCTGCCCTGGAGCTACTACCTGGAGCTGGTCTCCTTCCTGCGCGGGCTGGGCATCTGGGTGCACGGCTTCTCGCCGGTGGAGATCCAGATGATGGCCAGGCTGAGCGGCCTGGGCCTGGAGGGCACCCTGCGGGCCCTGCGCGACGCGGGCCTGGGCAGCATCCCCGGCGGCGGCGCCGAGGTGCTGGTGGAGCGGGTGCGCAAGCGCATCGCGCCGCTCAAGGGCGGCCCGGAGAAGTGGCTGGAGGTGATGGAGGCGGCCCACGTGGTGGGCCTGAACACCACCGGCACCATGATGTTCGGCATCACCGAGACGCTGGCCGAGCGGGTGGAGCATTTCCGCGTGCTGCGCGAGCAGCAGGACCGGGCCCTGGCCCGGGCCAACGGCGGCGGCCACACGGCCTTCGTGGCCTGGCCGTTCCAGAGCGGAAACACCGTGTGGGCCGGCAAGCTGCCCAAGCCCACCGACGTGGATTACCTGCGCACCATCGCCGTGGCCCGCATCTACCTGGACAATTTCAAGCACATGCAGAGCTCCTGGGTCACCATGGGCCGCAAGACCGGCCAGATGGCCCTGCACTACGGTTGCGACGACATGGGCAGCCTCATGCTGGAAGAGAACGTGGTGAGCGCCGCGGGCACCTGCTACTCGGTGAACCGGGACGAGATGCACCGGCTCATCAACGGCGCGGGCTTCGCCCCCTGGCAGCGCGACAACATCTACCGCCCGGTGGGCTGAAGCCCCGGCGAGGTTCCCCGGCGGCGCGCTCACGGGCGGACGCCTGGCCGCGCTGTGGCCACCCCTACGAGTAAGTGACGGTGATCATGGGGGTGGCCTTCCTGTTCAGCCCGCGGCTGCTCCGGGAGGGCCGCTACCTACGGCTGCAGCAGTGGCTATGATTGATCTTCCCAAGGGCTCAGAGCTATGATCCAGGGCTCTTGTCACGACCTTGCAAGGGGGATCACCAACTCACCTGAAATTGTCCACAAACTCCTTCCTATGGGGCGAGGTAGGATCCCAATGCTCGGCCAATCGCTTCCAGGATCGCGTCCAGGACCTCGGTCGAGGATTCTTCAGGGAAGCTCTGTCTCAGCGCCTCCCACAGGCCTCGAGGACGTGATCGACGACGCGCTGGGCACCGACCTGGGCCACGTCCTCGGGGAAAGCGCAGCGAAGCCCCTGCAGCGCGGCTTGAGTCGCCCGGGAGAACTGGTTGATCGGACCGCGCAGGCCGGACATGGGCTTCTGGGCGTCCCGGGCGAGGGTGAGGAAGACCAGAATGCCGGTGGTGGTCTCCAGGGCCATGCGCCAGGCTTCAAGTTCCGCGACGTTGTCTTCGGGCTGGATGGGCGGCCCCTGCGCCAAATGCTGGGGTTTGCTCGGTTAGGATTACAGACAAAAATAACTTGACTTTTTTTAAAAATGTTCCACGCTTTAGGCATGGACAAAACAGCTCTCCAAGCCAAATGGAACATGATTTCCCCACTGCTCGACGAGCGAGCCAGAAGGCTTTGGGCAATCGCAGAATCCGAGGCGCTCGGATGGGGCGGAATCACCCTTGTTTCAGAGGTGACCGGGCTCAGTCGCCAAACGATTCATACCGCGCTCAAGGCCGCGCATAGCCTTGCTACCGGCGAATACGCCAAGCCTTTTAAGGCAGGCCGCGTGCGAACAGAGGGCGCGGGACGGAAGAGCTTGGCCGAGGGCGACCCAAGCCTGGTCCGTGACTTGGAGTTGCTGGTGGATCCCGCGACCCGGGGTGACCCGATGTCTCCCTTGCGTTGGACCTCAAAGAGCACCGAGCACTTGGCTGCCGCCTTGCGTCAACTTGGCCACAAGGTTTCCTGGAAAACAGTTGGAAGGATGCTCACGGCACAGGGCTATAGTCTTCAGGCAAACCGGAAGTCAAAGGAGGGCGAGATTCACCCTGATCGGGATGGGCAGTTTGCTCACATAAACAAACAGGCGATGGCCTTCCAAGAGGATGGGCAGCCGGTGATTTCGGTCGATACCAAGAAGAAAGAGTTGATCGGAGACTACAAGAACGGTGGTCAGGAATGGCAACCCAAGGGCAAGCCTGAGCACGTCCTGGATCACGATTTCCCTGATCCAAGGGTGGCGAAAGCTGTGCCTTATGGCATTTACGACGTAGCCGCCAACCAAGGCTGGGTGACCGTCGGCAATGATCACGACACGCCCGAATTCGCGGTCAATGCCATCCGCTCCTGGTGGCAGCAGATGGGTCACCCCATGTACCCCGAGGCCACGTGCCTTCTGGTGACGGCGGATTGCGGTGGCAGCAATGGCTACCGTGCTCGGGCCTGGAAGATCAACCTTCAGAAGTTGGCGAACGAGACGGGGTTGACC
Organism: Holophaga sp.; assembly: GCA_031292735.1. Next base: position 107 of record JARLGP010000142.1, on the reverse strand, counting down.
ATATCGGTTTGTCATTTCCCGCCAGGCACCAGCAAGTGGAACAAGATTGAGCACCAGATGTTCTGCCACATCACCCAGAACTGGCGGGGGCGTCCCCTGGTTAGCCT
>JARLGP010000141.1 GCA_031292735.1 Holophaga sp. | reverse complement strand
CGGACTTTCCGCCCGCAGCTTGCGAGGACGGAAAGTCCGAAGCGTAAGCGTGGGTCGGCGCCTGGCCGGGGGACCCGAGTTGAGGCGGCGCCGTGCCGAGGGACTCGGACGAACGTTTCCGGAGCCACCAGCAGGTCAGGATGGGACGGGACAAAATGTCCAAACTGCAGCCCTTGCGACGCATGCGTCGCAAGGGATCTAAGGACCTTATGCCGGGGCCGCGCGAAACGGGAATGGTTATTCCTTAACAACGGCTTAGGTTCTAGTCCGCGGGAGAACCAGGCGCCGCGTCCGGTTCGTCAAAATCCCCCCGCTCGCACGGATGCTGGTTCTCGTTCTCGATCTCCATCAAACAATCCCCCGGGCCCGGGTTCCGGCTCCTGCTCAGCACCTTCCAGCCGTCGGGCAGCGGGGAAAGGTAGTGCACCTGGAGCCGGGTGCCGTAGGGCGCGCCGAAGGTGTCCATCACCACCCGCCAACGGCATTCATCGAAGGGTCCCATGGGCGGACAGGGCCCCGTGTAGCCCAGCACCACCCAGCTGCCGGGCAGCGGGGTCTCCGGGGCCACGGTCTTGATATCTCCATAGATCGCCCAGGCCGAGGTTCCGGCGCCCAGACAGCATAAGAGTCCCAGGGCCTGCCAGGCGGAACGCACCCTGGACCGGTTGGCTTGCATTGGAAGAGACATGGCCTGCGCACCTCCTGGTAGTGGAATGAGCAAACTCCGGCTTGGGTTCCACCCCTGGTCCATATGATTTTTTCTTAACGTAACCGCGGGCACTGTTGACACTTTCTTGACGAGCCCAGGCCGAACCTTGCTCCAGGGCCGGCGGATCCCAGGATGCCTTGCCGGCCGGACAGGAGATACATCGTGCCCATGCGTTCAGAACAGCCCCAGGAGCCTCCCCAGCCGGACCTTGGAGCGGATGGCCTCCCGGAGCAGGCCGGCATCATCGTCATGAAATTCGGCGGCAGTTCGGTGGCGGACGCCGAACGCATGACCGAGGTGGCCGCCCTGGTGGCACAGGCGCCCGGCACGCCGCTGGTGGTGCTTTCGGCCACCGCCCGCACCACCGATACCCTGTTCGGGGCGGCCCGCCAGGCCGAGCGTGGCGATCTGGGCGCCGCCCTGGACCTGCAGCGGAACCTGCTGGGGCGCCACCGCGGCATCGCCCAGGAGCTGTTTCCCGCCGGCCTGCCCGCGGCGCTGGACCAGGCCCTGGCCGGGCTGGGCGACGAGCTGGACCTGCTGCTCCGGGGCGTGGCCATGCTGCGCGAACTGAGCGCGCGCAGCATGGACGCCATCGCCAGCATCGGCGAGCGGCTTTCCACCCGGATCCTGGCCGCCCACCTGGGCGCGGCGTGGGTGGACGCCCGCAGCGTCCTGCGCACCGACGACGGCTTTGGCGGCGCCCGACCCCAGCCCGGGGCGATCGCCGCCCTGGCCGCGCGGCACCTGGCGCCGCAGCTGGCCCCGGGCCGGCCGGTGGTGACCCAGGGCTACATCGGCGCCACCGCCGAGGGGCTCACCACCACCCTGGGCCGGGGCGGCAGCGACTACAGCGCGGCCCTGTTCGGCGCCGCCCTGGGCGCCACGGACATCCAGATCTGGACCGACGTGGAAGGCGTGCTCACCTGCGACCCCCGGGTGGTGCCCCAGGCCCGGCCCATCGCCCGGCTGAGCTTCAAGGAGGCCGCGGAACTGGCCGCGTTCGGCGCCAAGGTGCTGCACCCCGCCACCATCCAGCCGGCCATGGCCGCCGGCATCCCGGTCACCGTGCGCTCCACCCGCCAGCCCCGCGGCCATTTCACCACCATCACCGCCGAAGCCCACACCGGCCGCGCCATCACCCCCCTGGCCCAGCGCGGGCCGGTGAGCGTGCTCACCATCAGCACCGGGGAGCTGGCCTGCCAGGACGGCTTCCAGGCCATGGCCGACCTGTTCCAGGTGTTCTCCCGGCACCACGTCAGCGTCGACCTGGTGGCCACCGCCGAAGCCAGCGTGTCCCTGGCGGTGGACCCCGGCGCGCCCCTGGAGGCCCTGCTGCGCGACCTCGAAGGGCTCGGCACCGCGGTGGCCGTGGCCCGCGACCGCACCATCGTGGCGGTGGTCGGCGAGCAGCTCCGGTTCACCCCCGGAGTGACCGGCCGCTGCTTCGCCGCCCTGAAGGCGATCAACGTCGAGCTGATCAGCATGGGCGCCAACGAGATCAACCTGAGCTTCGTGGTGCGCCAGGAGGACGCCGGCGGCGCGCTCCGGGCCCTGCACACGGCGCTCATCGAAAGCCCGGCCCGCAGACGCGACGGGCTGGCCAAGGGCCCCCTGCCCTCCTGGCCCCGGGCGAGCCTCGCCCACGTCTGCTGATCGGAGGCTAGGCCGGCCCCCGCCTCAGCGGTTTCAAAGGGCCGGGCCCCAGCAGCGAGTAGCCGGTCACCGAGCCGATGATGATGGCGGCGCTCACCGCGTTGAGCGCGAAGAAGGCCTCGTGCAGCAGCAGCACCGCCATGGCCATGGCGAACACCGGCACCAGGTTGATGAACAGGGACGAGCGGCTGAGCCCCAGGTGCTTGATGCACTGCTGGTGCACCATGTAGCCGAAGAAGGTGGGGAACACGCCCATGTAGACGATGGCCAGCCACCCGTCGGAGCTGATCCGGCCGGCGCCCGAGGCCAGCTCCACGGCCTCGAACGGGGTGAGCAGGATGACGCAGGTGACGAAGCTGTAGAACGTGGTCACCACCGGATCGAAGCGGCCCACATGGCGCCGGACCAGCACGCCGTAGAGGGCCCAGCACACCACCGCCACCAGCATGATCAGGTCCCCGGCGGCCACCCGGCCGCGCACCAGCAGCATCAGGTCCCAGTGGCTGATGGTCAAAAGCACCCCCAGCAGGGCGGTGAGGAAGCAGACCACCTTGACCCGGCTCAGCCGCTCCCCCAGCATGAACACCGCCAGGACGGCCACCATCAGCGGATTGGTGGCCATGATCATCGAGGCCTTCACGGCACTGGTGAACCGGAGCGCCTCGAAGAACAGCAGGTGGTAGCAGACCATGCCCACGAAGCCCAGCTGGAGCATCACCCAGCCGTCCCGCAACCGGATCCGCAGCGGGATGCCCTTGAACCGCGCCCAGCCGTAGACGCAGACCGCGGCGATGAGGAAGCGGTAGTAGGTCAGCGCCAGGGGCGAGGCCGAACGCACCCCCACCTTGGCGGCGATGAAGGCCCCGGCCCAGCACAGGGTGGCCAGCAGCATGGCCACGGACCAGAACATCAGCTGTTCTCCTGGATCACCCTCGGCAGCCGCCCTTCCTGGAGCAGGAGATCGGCCAGCACCGCGGCGGCCATCGCCTCCACCACCACCGGCGCGCGCAGGGCGATGCAGGCGTCGTGCCGGCCGCCCATGGACAGCAGGGTGGGCTGGTTGGTCCGCAGGTCCAGGGTCCGCTGGGGGGCGCGGATGCTGGAGGTGGGCTTCACCGCCACCCGGAACACCAGCTCGTTGCCGTTGCTGATGCCGCCGTTGATGCCGCCGGCGTGGTTGCTGCCGGTGCGGCCGTCGGCGTCTTCCAGCAGGTCGTTCACCGCGCTGCCGCGCATGCCGCAGACCGCGAAGCCGTCGCCGAACTCGACGCCCTTGATGGCGGGAATGGCGAACACCGCGTGGGCGATCAGCGACTCCACCGAATCGAAGAAGGGTTCGCCCAGCCCCGCGGGCAGGTCATGCACCCGGCACTCCACCAGCCCGCCCACGGAATCCTGGGCGGCCATGGCGGCGGCCACCGCCGCCTCGATGTCGGCGCTGCCGCCGGCCTCCAGCAGCCGCGCCTCCACCCGCGCCGGGGCGAGCAGCTTCTTGGCCACCACCCCGGCCGCCACCAGCGCCGTGGTGAGCCGCCCGGAGAAGTGGCCGCTGCCGCGCATGTCCGCGAACCCGCCGTACTTGTGCAGCGCCACCCAGTCCGCGTGGCCGGGCCGCGGGGTGCTCTTGATGGCCTCGTAGGCGCTGGAATCCACCTGGCGGTTCTCGAACAGGATCAGGATCGGCGCGCCGGTGGTGCGGCCCTGGTGCACCCCGGTCTGCAGCAGGGGGGTGTCGTCCTCCCGGCGCGGGGTGGTGCCGGGGGCGCCCCCGCCCCGACGGCGTTCCAGGTCGGCGCTGAAATCCGCCGGATCCAGGGCCAGGCCCGCCGGGCAGCCGTCCAGAAGGATGCCCACGCAAGGCCCGTGGGACTCGCCCAGGATGGAGAGGCGAAACAGGCGGCCAAAGGAGTTCATATCAGCCTCGAATGGATTCCAGCGCTTGGAAGAATTCCGGATAGGACTTGGCCACACAGGCCTCGCCATCCATATTCACACCATAGCGGGATTTGAGGCCAGCCACCGCGCAGGCCATGGCCATGCGGTGATCATTGTGCGGATCCACGGTGCCGCCCGCCAGGGGCCCGCCGGTGATTTCCATGACCCCGTCGCGCACCTGCAGCCGGGCGCCCATGGCGGAGAGTTCCGAAACCAGCGCCGCCCCCCGGTCGCTTTCCTTGTGCCCCAGCCGGGCCGCCCCGGCGATGCGGCTGGTGCCCCGGGCGTGGCAGGCCAGGGCGGCCAGGGGCGGGAACAGGTCCGGACAATCGGTGGCGTCGAACTCGAAGGCCTGGAGCTCGCCCTGGGCGACCCGGAGGCTGGCCCCCTGCCATTCCACCTGGGCGCCGGCGGCGGCCAGGGCCGCCAGGACGGCGCGGTCGGCCTGGCTGGAGAAGGGATTCAGCCCGTCCACCGCGACCTCCCCGGCCACCGCGGCCGCCACCGCCAGGAAGGCCGCTCCGGACCAGTCGCCCTCCACCGCCAGCTCCGCCGCATGGTAGTTCTGCCCGCCGGGGATGCGGAACCGCTGGAAGTCCGGGTCCACCTGCACCTGGGCGCCGAACGCGGCCAGCACGTCCAGGGTCATGCGCACGTAGGGCCGGCTGCGCAGCCCGTCCACCTCCAGCTCGCTGTCGGCTCCGGCCCTGGGCAGGGCCAGCAACAGGCCGCTGAGGAACTGGCTGCTGGCGCTGCCGTCCACCCGGGCCTGGCCGCCGCGCAGGGGTCCGCGCACGGTGATGGGGGCGAAACCGCCCCGGGTTTCGCACAGGGCCCCCAGCTGCCCCAGCGGGTCCAGCACCATGGCCATGGGCCGGGTGGCCAGGGAGCCCTCGCCGACCAGGGTGAAGCTCATCCCGCCCAGCGCCGCCACCGCCGCCGCCGCCCGCAGGCAGAAGCCCGATTCGCCGCAGTGCAGGATCCGCGAGCGCACCGCGCCCCCGCCGGCGATGCGCAGCAGGTTGCCCTCCTGGACCACCCGGGCGCCCATGGCCCGGATCACTCCCAGGCAGGCCTGGCCGTCGGCGCTGCGGCCGGGATCCAGGATCCGGCTCTCCCCGTCGGCCAGGAACGCGGCCAGGATCACCCTCTGGAGATGGCTTTTGGAAGCGGGCGCCCGCAGGCGTCCGCGCACCGTTCCGGGCTCGATGTGGATCATCTCGTCACTCCGCCCCTGCGGCAAAACCGATTTCCTGCCGCTGCCGGGGATCCAGAGTAGCCAGGAATTCCTGGTAGCGGGCCTCGTCTTCTCGAAGTCGCGCTTCCATGAATTTCTCCGCCCGGGCCTCGGTGGCGGAAAGGGGTTTCTCAAGGCGCTTTTTGGATGCCATGGCAGGATCTTATCCAGCCGGCGCGGAACAATCCAGGCCCGCCGCGAGGTTTTACAGTCTTATTACATATGCTGATACCTGGGTCAGCTGTTCTGCTCCGGCACCGGCAGGAACAACCGGAAGGCGGAGCCCCGGCCCGGTTCGCTGTGCACCTGGATGCTGCCGCCGTGGCGCCGGAGCATGCCCAGCAGCGCCGGAAGGCCCAGGCCGCGGCCCATGAACTTGGTGGAGAAGAAGGGGTCGAAGATGCGGTTGCGGATCTCCGCGGGCATGCCGCATCCGGTGTCGGCCACCTCCAGGGTCACGTGGCGCCCGGGCGGGATCGGGATGCCCGGCGCGTCGGTGTTCAGCACCAGCCGGTCCACCACCTGCTCCCCGGTGCGAACGGTGACGGCGCCGCGGCCGTGCTCGCCGATGGCCTCCCGGGCGTTGGTCACCAGGTTCAGGACCATCTGCTGCAGCTGGGACGGGTCGCCCTCCAGCTCGGGCAGCTGCTGCGCCAGGTCGAAGCGGAGCTCGGTCCCTTCGAACCCGGGGGCCTCCAGCAGCGGCTTCATCTCCCGCAACAGCCAGTTGAGGTCCAGCTGCGCCATGGCCGCCCGGCCGTGGCCGGCATAGGCCAGCATCTGCCGGGTGAGGTCGGCGGCGCGCACCGAGGCCTTCTCGATCTGGTCCAGGTAGCCCTGGATCGGGCTCCCCTCCGGCAGGCCCATGGCGGCCAGGTTGCAGTTGCCCAGGATGGTGGTGAGCAGGTTGTTGAAGTCGTGGGCGATGCCGCCGGCCAGCACCCCCAGGCTCTCCAGCTTCTGCGAGTGGCGCAGGGCCTCCTCGCCCAGCTTGCGCGCGGTGATGTCGGCGCGGATGGACACGAACTGCCGGGGGTTCCCCTGGACGTCCAGGATCGGCACGATGGTGGTGTCCACCCAGTAGCAGGCGCCATCCTTGGCCCGGTTCTGGATCTCGCCCTTCCAGATCCCGCCGGCCAGGATGGTCCGCCACAATTCGGCGAAGAACCCCTTGGGATGGTGGCCGCTGTTGATGATGCGGTGGTCCTGCCCCAGCAGCTCCTCCCGGGAGTAGCCGGAGATGGCGCAGAACATGTCGTTGGCATAGGTGATCCGGCCCTGGAGGTCGGTGACCGCGACGATGGCGTGGGCGTCCAGGGCCTGCTTGAACTGCCTGAGCTCGGCCAGCGCCGCCGCCAGTTTCAGATCGGGCGCCCGGCGCTCGACGAAGAGCACTTCCGGCGGAATCGGGGCAGCCTCGGCTTCACGTGACATGCAGCATTCTATCCGTTATGAGTCCCGTTCTCAGCTGGAAATACCGGGCTCCCGGCCGGGCATCGGTGACTTTCGTCACCTTGTTGCGCTCCTCAACGGCTTTTCACTTGAGAAAGAGACGGCGTCTCAACTAGCATGAAGTGAAAGATAAATGTCTTTCTTCCCATTTGCTGCCATGAAGGGCCGTCCATGAATTCCGCCCATGCCACCCCACCCGAACAGGCCGAGGACCACCCGGACCCATCCGATCCAGCTTCCGGCGAGCGGATGCCCATCGTGGCCATCGCCGGCAATCCCAATTGCGGCAAGACCTCGATCTTCAACGCGCTGACCGGCTCCCGGCACCACGTGGCCAACTGGCCCGGGGTGACCGTGGAAAAGCGCTACGGGCATTTCCTGCAGGACGGGGTGGAGGTGCAGGTGGTGGACCTGCCCGGCACCTACTCGCTGTCGGCCCAGAGCGAGGACGAGCGGATCGCCGCCTCCTTCCTGGGCGAGCCTCAGGTGGACGTGATCGTCAACGTGCTGGACGCCTCCAACCTGGAGCGCAACCTCTACCTCACCACCCAGGTGCTGGAGCTGAAGAAGCCCATGGTGTTCGTGCTGAACATGATGGACGACGCCGAGCGGCAGGGCGTGACCCTGGACATCCAGGGGCTGCAGACCCTGCTGGGCGGCCCGGTGATCCCCACCGTGGGCAACCGCGGCGACGGCGTGCCGGAACTGAAGGCGGCCATCCTGCGCGTGGCCCAGGGCGGCGACCCGCGGGTCTGGCAGGTGCGGGCCTCGTTCGGCGCCGACATCGAAGGGGAGCTCACCAAGCTGGAGGCGGAGATCCGCCGGGACGAGGACCTGGCCCAGCGGCACATCCCGCGCTGGGTGGCCCTGGGCCTGCTGGAGCGCGCGCCGGACGCCCTGGACCTGGCCAAGGTCAGCCACGCCGCCCAGGCCATCGAGACCCAGCGCAGGCAGAGCGCCCGGTTCCTGGAAGAGCACCTGGGCGCCGACGCCCCCACCCTGATCGCGGAACGCCGCTACGGGTTCACCCACGGCCTGGTGAAGGAGGTGCTCCGGCACTCCCACGCGGCCGAGCACGGCTGGACCACCCAACTGGACCAGGTGCTCACCAACCGCTGGCTGGGGCTGCCCATCTTCATCGCCATCATGGCGGCCATGTATACCCTCACCTTCACCCTGGGCCAGTTCCCCCAGAACTGGATCACCGCCGGGTTCGCCTGGATCCACGACCTGGCCGCGGCCCACCTGCCCACCGGCGAACTCACCAGCCTGCTGGTGGACGGCATCATCCCCGGGGTGGGCGCGGTGGTGGTGTTCGTGCCGGTGATCATGATCCTCATGGGCTGCATCTCGTTCCTGGAGGACACCGGCTACATGTCCCGGGCCGCGTTCATGATGGACCGGCTCATGCACCTCATGGGGCTGCACGGCAAGAGCTTCATCCCGCTGATCATGGGCACCGGATGCAACGTGCCGGCGGTG